>CAYPNI010000027.1:35092-41065 GCA_964411925.1 uncultured Nitrospirales bacterium | reverse complement strand
CGGAGTCTCCTGACCAAAAGCCATCGACGTCATCCAAAGTATCGCCAGCATCCCGCCGGCCCCTGCCCGCTTCATCCGCCTTTTGCCTCCCGCTCCCGCCGCTTCACTTCCTCCCAGATTCGCACGGCGTCCTCCGGCGTTTCCGCCTTCGCGTCGCCGAATACATGCTCGTGACGGCGGATCATCTTGTCGTGCGCGTCGCGCAATGCCTGCACGACGTTCATCCGGCCTTCGGACTCCGCCGCCGCGGCGACCGCGAGCAGCGTGAACAACGTGTCGCCGAACTCCTCCTGCGCGTGAGCCGCGTCGCCGCTGCGCATGGCCTCGACGAGTTCGTCCGCCTCGCCCTTCATGAACCGCGCGAAATCGGCCGAAGTCTGCACGCGGTCCCAGGGACAGCCCCCCGGCCCGCGCAGGAACCGGGCAAGATTGAGCAGCGCCTCGAACCAATCCGGCTCGGACTGCGGCGTGTGCGTCCAGTGCGGGAATTCGGGCGTTTCCATGTGCCGTTAAAGCCCCCGCGGCGCCCAGCCGATAACCCTCCCCGGCATGGATGCCTTGGGGAAAGGGAGACTCGACATGGACGTACAATGCTGCAAGTGCATGAAAGTGCGCGACGAAGACGGCTGGAACTGGGCGATGGAACTCACGAGTCGGCCTGTTTCCTTTTCGTATTGCCCCGAATGTCTCGATGAATTTCGCGACGAAGCCGGATTCACGCGCCGCGCGCCTGCGCTCGCGGCCGCGTGCGCCTAATGCTGGCAGAAGTTGCGGGATAGAACAAGCAGCGGCCGGTTCGAGAGATTGCTTCGTCGCACACCCCACTTCTCGCAATGACGGATTGGGAGGGCGAGCGTACCCGCGAGCCGTGGCAGCGGGTCCACGAGATTGCTTCGTCGCACACCCCGCTTCTCGCAATGACGGATTGAGAGGGCGAGCGTACTCGCGAGCCGAGGCAGCGGGTCCACAAGATTGCTTCGTCGCACACCCCGTTTCTCGCAATGACAGATTGGGAGGGCGAGCGTACTCGCGAGCCGCTACACGCCTCGATACCTCGGCTCGCGAGTACGCTCGCCCTCCCAAGATGGGCTAGAGCGCGATCAGCGAAACGGTAATTTTTCCGCCGAAGCAGAGCGCAACGTCGGCGCCCGCGTCTGCCGGACGCAACTGGTAGTCGCCCTCGTAGTGATACTCCGCGCCGTCGACGCGGTATCGTAGCGGCAGCGGCTGCTTGCACGGTTCGCAGTGCACGATATCCGCGTCCGGCTCGCCCGGCGCGATGTGCGGCAGGTTGACGTTCCAGAAGCCCCGCTCGGGCACGCGGCGTTGCAACAGATCGTCCAGCACAGTACGCGTCATCGCGGCCGCGCGCGGCCAGTCGATCGCGAGATTTCGCTTGCGGTAGTGCGACACGGCAATGCCGAGTTTGCCATGAAACGCCGCCTCGCGCGCGGCGGCGACAGTGCCGGAATAGTAGATGTCCGCACCGAGATTCCCGCCGGGATTGATGCCCGAGACGATCGCGGCGGCGTCGGGCGCCAGCCGATCGAGCGCGAGACGGACACAATCGGCGGGAGTGCCGTCGACGGCGTACGTGTGTTCGTCGCGCTGTTCTACATGAATCGCGCCCTGCCAGGTCGTCACCGCGTGACTGCAACCTGACAAGTGCCTGGTCGGCGCGACCACGATGGCGTCGCCGACGACGATGCCGCGGAGCGCGTCGAGCCCCGGTGCGCCCACGCCGTCGTCGTTCGTAAGGATGATCTTCATGGGAGGATTATTTCGGGCGCCGAACGCAGGCGTTTCCGTGGGTAAGACTGCTTCGTCGCTAACCCCGCTCCTCGCAATGACGGGAAGGGCGCTCCCACGCGACTACTTGATGATCTTCGCTTTGCGCAACGCCTCGATGACCTGCTTGGCGCATGCCTTGAGATCCGACGAGCCGGTGTTGACGACCAACTCGGGCTTGTTCGGCGCTTCGTACGGCGCATCGATGCCGGTGAAGCCCTTGATCTCGCCGGCGCGGGCCTTCTTGTACAGGCCTTTCGGGTCGCGCTGCTCGCACACATCCAGCGGCGCTTCGACATATACCTCGAAGAACCGGCCCTCGGGCATGATGTTTCGCGCGATGTCGCGGTCTTCCTTGTAGGGCGAAATGAATGCCGTCATTGTGATCACGCCCGCTTCGAAGAAGAGCTTGGCCACCTCGCCGATGCGGCGGATATTTTCCTTGCGGTCGTCCGGGCTGAATCCGAGGTTCTTGTTCAAACCGAACCGGATATTGTCGCCGTCGAGCACGATCGTCGAACACCCCATCTCGAAGAGCTGGTTCTCGACTTCGTGCGCGAGCGTGCTCTTGCCGGATCCGGACAGCCCGGTGAACCAGACGCAGGCCGCCTGGTGGCCGTGCAGTTTTTCCCGGTTCTCGCGGGTGATGTCGCCCTGGTGCCAGGTGATGTTCGTGCTCTTGACGTCGCTGCTCATGCTGTGGAGCCTCCCGGTCGGATGAATCGTCCGTTTACTTCGCGCCCATTGCCCACTTGATCAACACCCGCGCGACTTCGCTCCGGCTGAACTCGACCGGCGGTTCCTGGCCGGCGGCGAGCATTTCGCGCACCTTGGTGCCGCTGAGGTTGACGTGGTTTTCCTTGTCGTGCGGGCAGGACTTGATCGAGGCCATGTTGCCGCAGGCCTTGCAGAAGAACGAGTTCTCGAAGAAGAGCGGCTGGATTTTGAGCGAGCCCTTCTCGAGTTCGTCGAAGATGTAGTGCGCGTCGTAGGTACCGTAATAATTGCCGACGCCGGCGTGGTCGCGGCCGACGATGAAGTGCGTCACGCCGTAGTTCTGGCGGTAAATCGCGTGCATGACGGCTTCGCGCGGCCCGGCGTAGTGCATGTTGACGGGCATGATGCTCAACATCGTGCGATCCTTCGCATAATAACTCGAGATGAGCGCGTTGTAACACTGCATCCGCACGTCGCCGGGGATGTCGTCGCTTTTCGTCGTGCCCATCAGCGGGTGAATCAGCAACCCATCGCACATTTCGAGCGCGCACTTGGTCAGATACTCGTGCGCGCGGTGGATCGGGTTGCGCGTCTGGAACGCGACGATGCGCTTCCAGCCCTTTTCCTTGAACTTCTGGCGTGTGGCGGCGGGCGCGAGGTTGTACTCCTGATGATCGACCGCGCGCTCCTTGAGTGCGTCGATGTCGCCCGCGAGATAGACCGGACCGCTCTCGTAGACGCGCTTGACGCCGGGATGCGCTTCGTCGGTAGTGCGGTACACCTTCTCCGCGAGTTCCTTCTTGTCGATTCCGAATTTCTCGGAGAGATGGAGAATCGCGGCGACTTCGCCCGTGTCGTCCACGAGCGCGACCTGCTCGCCGACCTTGAGCGCGTCTGCCTCGGCCTGGCTCACCGGCAGCAGGATCGGGATCGTCCACGCGACACCGGGACGCAACTGCATCTTGTCGAGCACGCTGCGCGTCTGTTCCTCGTTCATGAATCCACGCAGGGGGCTCAGCACGCCGCGCGCGATCGCGTCCACGTCGAACGCGGCAAAGCTCGATATCTTGAGCTGTTTGAGTTTCTTCGCGCGATCCTGCGCGGACTTCACCTCGGGACCGGCCAGCACGCGGTTTACGAGTTCTCCGCCGTGCGGTTCAATAGGCATGCTGATGACTCCTTCCAGGAACGGGGTTGCAGGGAAAAACGCCGATTCGATCGGGACGGATCGCTTACGCGAGGCCGAAAGTTTAACAAACGCGGACGGGGCGCCTCAAGCGGGTACGCGCGGACGGCAGAGCAGTGCGAAGTACGACTGAACCCTGACCGTCACTCCGAAAACACGACAGGCCTAAGCAATCTACGCTTAGGCCTGTCACTCTCTTGGGGCGATATCCTTACGACAGCATTACCTTCGCGTCTGCCAAGCGGCGCGCGATGTCGATTTTCTGCGGGCAGGCCTTCGCCGCGGCGGAGAGGTCTGCGCGATGGAAGGCGCGTTCGGTGTCGCTGAGCGACTGGTACAGTTCGCGCGCGCGGCCGACCTTGCCGTAACACTCGGCGTACATCAGGTAGCGCAGTGTCTCGGCGATCGCGATGCCGCCCGCGTGCGGCTCGCACAGGTGGCTGCACCCGTTGCAGCGGTACTGGGCCGTCTGCGCGGCGTAGCGGTTCAGCTCGTGGAAGTCCTGCATGGAAAGCTGCGCGAGCGTTTTGGCCGCGTCGGTGTTCTCGCGAATCTGTTGCGTGTTGGTCATCTCGGACGACAGCGCGTCGATCCGGTCGTCGGCCCACACCGCTTTGATCTTCGCTTGTGCGAGGTTGAACTGTTTCGACTGGAACTCCTGCACCTTTGTGCTGTCCTGCGGAACGCTGGCCTGGGTCTTCATCGCGATCAGGCCGATGCCCGCCTTTTTGCATGCGTCGATCGCCTTGTTCAGGTCCGCGTCGCCGTACATCGAGAAGTTGTAGCGGAACTGGATGCAGTTGATCGCGTCGGAGCCGAGCTCGGCGGCCTTGTTCATGAGATCGACGACGTTTCCGCGGTGGCAGGAGAACCCGAAGTACTTGATGAGCCCGCGCTTCTTGAGATCGTCGCCCATCTTGATGAACTCGGGGTCGAGCTGGCGCAATTCGTCCACCGAGTGCATGAAGAACATCTCGATTGAGTCGATTTTCGAATCGGGCAGGATCGATTGTTCGAGCCGCGTCGCATACATATCGGGCGTGCAGGTCTTGCCGCTCAGCATGACCTTGGACGTGATCCACAGGTTCTTCCGGCCGACTTGCTCGATGAACGCCGCGATGGATTTGTGGCACTGGCCGCCTGCGTAGGCCTGCGCGGCGTCAAGGTAGTTGACGCCTTCCTTGAATGCGCCGTGAAGCACCTTGTCGTAAGTCGGGTCGAACTTCTGCGAACAGCCGAGCACGACGATGGGGATGTCGGCGCCGGTCGAGCCGAGTGGTTTGCGCGGGACGGTGTTGGTGGCCTGCGCGATTTGCAGGGCGCGGTCCGATTCGCGCGCGTGTGCCGCGCCGCCGGACAAGCCCAGCCCGGCGCCCAGCACGGCCGCCCGCTTCAACAGGTCTCGACGCCCGAATTCATCCTGATGCATCGCACTTCCTCCCAGACGCGGCGCGCGGGCCGCGCGATGCTGCGTTGACCCCTAGTTGACGTGGCCCAGTATAGCCCAATGGCCCCGTGGCTAGAACGCGAAACCGGCGCGATTCTGTTCCTCCGGCGGCGCAAAGTGTATCTACACGGCTCGCAATGACTTACGCCGCGGCGCTGCCCTTCACAAGCCCGAACTGGACGAGGCTTTCCGCCGTCGCGACGACGGCGTCCGCGCCGGATCGGGGGGCCCAACCGAGGAGACGTTTCGCTTTCTCGTTCGTGCCGTTGCGCACTTTGCCCAATTCCGGCAGGAGCTGTTGCAGCGCGGGATCGCGACGCGCCGCGAGGCGAATCAGCCAGTTTGGCAGCTGACGCGCGGGCGCGCGTCGGGCCGCCGCGCCCATGCGCTCGCGCAGCACCCTGGCGATGTCGAGGATCCACATGTGATCGCCGGAGGTGGAGATGAACCGTTCGCCCCTGGCGGCGGGATGCGTCATCGCGCGCACGTGCAGATCGGCAACGTCGCGCACATCGACGATGCCGAAATACAGCTTCGGACAGCCGGGCATGACGCCGTCCATCATGCGCTGCACGATTTGAATCGAGGGTGAAAAATCCGGCCCGAGCACCGGCCCGAACACGCCGACCGGATTGACGACGGAGAGCTCGAGGCCGTTGCCTTCTTTCGCGACGAAGTCCCACGCGGCGCGTTCGGCGAGCGTCTTCGATTTCACATACGGCCGGACATCGCCCATGCTCAGATCGGTCCAGTCCGACTCCGTGAAGGCCGCGGACTGCGGCGCGTGACCGTACGCGATCGCGCCGAACGACGACGTCACGACGACCCGCTTGAC
>CAYPNI010000027.1:29366-34992 GCA_964411925.1 uncultured Nitrospirales bacterium | reverse complement strand
CCGATGAAGCCGGAGCCGCCCGTAACCAGTACTGTGCTCATCGCCCACTCTCCCGGGATCCGCCCGCATCAAAAAGCGAACACGGCCAGGCGAATGCCCGGCCGTGCTGAACAACACGAACGAAACTTACGCGAGCACGGTCCGCGCGCGTTCGAGCCGGCCGCGAATATCGATCTTCTGCGGGCAGGCTTTTGTCGCTTCGCTGAGGTCGACCGATGCGAACTCGCGCTCGGACGGGCTCAATTTGGAGTACATCCCGCGCGCGGCCGCCGCGTCGTCATAGCACTCGGCGTACATCAGGTAGCGAAGCTGGTCGCCAATCCGCAGATCGCTCGCGACGCGCGACTCGCAGATATGCGTGCAGCCCTGACAGCTCAGGTGCGCCGTCTGCGCCGCATAGCGGTTGAGCTGGCTGAGCTCGGTCGCCGTCAACTCGGTTACGGACCGCGCCGCGTCGGCGTTTTCCATCATGATTTGCATGTTCGTCATGCCGGAGACACACCCGCTGATGCGCTCGTCCGCCCACGCGGCCTTGAGCCGCGCCTGGTGGAGCGTAAAATTCTGCGACTGGAACTTGGCGACGAATTCGTTGTCCGTCGGCACGGAGGACTGCGTCTTCATGCCGAGGAGGCCGATGCCCGCGGCGACGCACGCGTCCATTGCCTTGTTGAGCTCCGTGTTGCCGTAGTCCTTGAAGCTGTAGCGGAACATGATGAGATTGATCGCGTCGCTGCCGAGTTTTGCCGCCTTGTTCATCAGCGCGACGACGTTGCCGTCGTGGCAGGAGAACCCGAAGTAGCGGGTCTTGCCGGTTTTCTTGAGCTCGTCCGCGAACGCGATGTACTCCGGCTCGAGACATTCTTCGTGCTTCAACCCGTGGAAGAAATACGCGTCGAGCTGGTCGACGCCGAGCACGTCGAATTCCTTCATGATCGCGTCGCGGTACATGCTGACCGGCGCGGCGCCGCTGCCGCTGAACATGCCGGACTTGGACGTGATCCACAGGTTCTTGCGGCCGACCTGCTCGATGAACGGGCGCAGCGTCACATGCGACTGGCCGTTCGCGTAGGACTCCGCGGTGTCGATGTAATTGATGCCGAGCTTGAACGCGCGATGCAGCATTTTGTCGTACGTCGGGTCGAACTTCTGCGAACCGCCCATGAACAGAATCGGAATCGTGTCGCCCGTTTTGCCGAGCTTCCGGCGCGGGACGAGGTCGGCCATCGGCACGGTCGGCTTGGGCGCGTCCTGCGCGAGCACCGGCCGCAGTCCCACCCCGGCCGCGGCGGCCCCCGCGCCCGCAACGGCGGCGCGCTTCAACAGTTCCCGGCGGCCAAACGACGACTCACTCATGCGCGTTTCCTCCTCGACCGCGCTCAGGCGGTCATGTCCTCGGCGTAGTCACGTTTTTTGAGCAACATGCGCCGGTGCGGACCGCGGGATTCGCCGACGGCGGTCACGTACACGGCGCGTTCGTCCTTGATGGGGCACTCCGTCTCGCAGATGCCGCAGCCGATGCACAGGTCGGGCACCATGAAGGGCTTGTTCAACACGACCACGTTGCCGTAGACGTCTTTGGCTTCCTCGTCCTTGGTCTGAATGGCCTTGGGCGAGGTCGGGCACACCTCTTCGCACACGACGCACGGGATCTCCATCGCGTGCGGCAGGCACCGGCCCTTGTCGAAGAACGCCGTACCGAGCCGGATCGGGCCGGTCTCTTCGAACGTCCCCTTGCCGAGTTTCTCTTCCACCGTGATCCGGCGAATCGCACCCGTCGGACAAACCTCCGAGCACAACGTGCACTTGAGCTGGCAGTGGCCCACGGTGAATTTCATCACCGGCGTCCACAGCGCCTCGATGCCGCCCTCTTCCCACGTCGCCGGCTGCAAGACGTTCGTCGGGCACGCGTTGATGCACTGGTCGCACTTGATGCATTTGCGCAGGAAGTCGGATTCCTCGACGGAACCAGGCGGCCGGATCAGCTCTCCGGAGAATGTGTGATCCGTGTTCATGCCATGGTTGCGGATGAACGGATACGCGAGCACGCCGGCGATTCCGGCGAACACGACCTGGCGGCGCGAAATATCCGGCTTGGTAACGACCTGTTTCGTGTCCAGGCCGAACATCGTGAACGAGAGCGCGTCTTCCGGGCAGTCGTCGATGCAGTTCATGCACGAGAAGCACTCGCTCAGCCGCACCTGGCCCATCGGGTCGGCCGCGCCTTCGCAGCGCGTCAGGCAGAGGTTGCAGTCGGTGCACTTGTGCACATCGCGGTTGATGCGAAACAGGGAGAAGCGGGAGATGACGCCGAGCAACGCGCCGAGGGGACACAGCGTGCGGCAGAAGAACCGCGGGATGACGATGTTTGCGCCGACGAGCGCCATGATCATCAGGCCGATCCAGAACGAGCCGCGGAACACGCGCTCTTCGACGCCGGGCTTGAATTTGAGCGCGTCGAAGATCTCCAGGTGCAAGCCGGCGGCGGTCGATCCGTCGGACAGTTTCACGAGCCCCATGTCCACCGCGGGCGCGATCGTCGTGGCAAACGTGCGGTACATGAGACAGATGGGATCGAGCAGACCGATTTGCAGCGATCCGAAAGCCGCCATGATCAACATGACAATCAGAATCGCGTACTTCAGATAGAAAAACCCGCGGTATCGATTCGAGTCGATGCGGTCCTTGCCGTTCCGGACGTTGAAGACCCAACCGATGAACTGGTGCAGCGTACCGTACGGACAGATCCAGTTACAGAAAACACGCCCGAACAGCAACGTTACGCCGAGGATCAACAGACCCCACCCGAGGTAGCGGTAAACGTAGCCGGTGCTCAGGATATTGGCGAGCATCACGAGCGGGTCGAATTCGAGGATGCGCGAAACCGGGAACCCTTCCAGCCGCGTGATGAACGTAAGCCAGACGGACAGTACGAACACGCCGAAGAAGAAGACCTGGCTCAAAATGCGCACGTTGGTAATGCGCAGCAACTTCTTGGCCTTCTCGCCGTCCACCGTTTTCTTGACTGCTTCGGACATGCAATACCCCGTGCTGCGAAATTAGATGTGGAGTTCCTTGATCCGGCCGGGCTTGCGCCAGTCCGAATCCATGACGCGTGACCCCTTCCGTGGATCCGCGCTGCTCTTTTCGACGGCCTTCGCGATGTATGCGGGCAGGTCGTTGGGGTTCCGCTCGAGGCAGTGCTCGAATGCCCAGGTATCCGACGCGGCCATGTCCAGGCTCGCGACGACGACGTTTCCCTTGCGCACGTTGGACGGGTCGCCGCCCGTCGGCCCGTTCTCCATCAGGATGTTCGTCCCGTCGAGAATGGTGAGCGTGGGCTTGAGCATGATGGCGAAGTCGCTGATGATCCCGTGGATGTCCTGGTGGAACTGGTTGCGCGTGCCGCCGAGCAGGCCGTACCAGTTCTTCAGGCCCATCGACGCGTGGCACAAATTGTGGTCCTTCACCGGCGAAATCCCGATTACCTTGTCCACATTCGTGAACGGCCGGTGGAAGAACGTCCAGTTCTCGATCAGGTGCGCGCCGGGCGTGTGGAGCATCCGGAACGCGTTGCTGTCCGGAAGGTAGACGCGGCCGCCGCCGTTGGCCACGGCCTGGTCGATCTTGGCTTTGCGGAAGCAATCGGGCGGCGATTCGATCGGATTGTCCGCCACGCGGACTTCCTGCGCCCCCGCGGCATAGACGATGCGGATCATTTCTTCGACGATCGTCGGATTCGACGTCGCGCCGAGATTGGGCGAACGATCGAACGCGACGTTCGGCTTGATCATCACGATGTCGCCCTTCTTGATGAAGTGCCCGATCCCGCCGATCTGGTCTATGGCCGCGCGCATCAGATTGCGAAGCGTTTCCGGCTCGAACTCGAGCGGCTTGCCGTTCTCGTCGAACTTGCGGTCGGCGCGCGCGATGCCGATATCGGTGACGTTGTTCGGTGCGCGTTCGACACGGAAATCGGGCAGCGTGAGCGGCTTGGGCTGCTGCGAGATGAGGCTGCGCATGCCCGGCTGCTTCTTGTCTTTCAGCGAAAGCGGCCAACCCTCGGGCGCCCACGCGACGTAGCCCGTGGCGCCGGCAATGCCCGACGCCGCCGCAATCCGGCGGAAGAACGCGCGTCGATCCATCGGCGTCTTGACGTATTCGGGATGCTGAACCGGCTTTTCCCGCTTGGCCATGTCTATGTTCCTCCCATCTTCAACCGCCGGACGAGCCGGCCGCGATCATGCCGCGTCTGCGAACAGTTTCGCGGCGAGCGTCTCCAGCGTCTGAGATGCGTCCTGTTCATTCGGCGCCTGATCGACGCCATACACGAGGGTACCCGTGTGATCGATGGAGAAATAATTCTTGAGGAAGTCGTGCTGCAACACCGCCCGTGTGCCCTCGCGGCTCACGAGCGTGTAATCCCACTGGTGCTCTTGGAGGATCTGATCGATGAGTTTGATCGCTTCTTCCTCGCTCGCCGCCTCGTGGACAAAGTAGGCCTCGTTCGAATCCGCCGACGGCTTGCCGAACCAGAAATCCTTCGCGAACGCGTACTTGAACACGTCTTCGGGCACGTATTCGATCCCGCCAAAGTCGATCCCGAGATCGCCGGCGAGCAGCATGAATCCCTTCGGCGTCGAACTCGTGTCGATCGAGCCGGCGAAGTCTGTCACGACCTTGAGCGCGTGTTCGCGGATGAGTTCGCTCTCCTGGTTACCGCTGAACTTGAAGTAATACTTGTCCGCAATGCCGAGCGCGCCGACTTCGGTAAGGTAGAGAAACGCGTTGCCGTGCTTCTCGACTTTGCTGCCGGCGGTACGCTGTGCGGCGAACACGCCGAGCGCGTTCTTGAACGAGCCCATGTCGTACAACTCGATGTTGACGACGAGGTCTTTGTCCGGTTGCGCGATACCGAGGAAGTACAGCGCCTCGAACCCGTAGGACTTGTACTGCGTCTCCTGACCGTTGATCTTGTCCGCGAGGTTATTCTTGTCGTAAACCTCGACGCGCGAATCGTCCACCCAACCATCGGTGAGAACGGACGCCGGAAAGATCTTGAGATCCGGACCGGTGGCCGCGCTGCCTGCGGCCGCGGCGCCCGGCTCGACCCAGCGAAGCAACGGCGGCTCCCACAGGTGGTCCTCCACCTGCTGCGCGAGGAGGATGTCCATCGAGATGTCGCGATCGCCCGGGTCGTAGTTGTCACGCTGCAATACGAACCACGCGCCCATCGCGACCGTGAACAGGATGAAAAATGCGCTGAACAGAATCTCGGCGCGGCCGATGTAGTGACGAAAGATTTTGCGGGGCCGATCGGTGAAGACCCGGTTCTTGGGATCGATCCGTTTCTTTTTTTTGTTGGACTTGCCAAACATCGAAATCTGCGAACCCCTCGGTCGCGGGTGGTGCAGCTACACACACCACAACCTATGATGTTTCAACCCCCTGCGTGGGGCCAAGTTCCTGCTGCAACGCTCAAACCAGCACGAATAACGGCACCAGTATAACCACCCGCCCGTAGCGGGGCTAGATCGCCCGTTCCGGCTGCAAATCCGCGGATCTCGGTTGCGCCCAGGCGCGAAGCGTCGAACGGTCGATAGTCGTAGATCTCTCTGAATTATGGCTC
>CAYPNI010000027.1:24245-29266 GCA_964411925.1 uncultured Nitrospirales bacterium | reverse complement strand
CTCGTCGAAAACCGGGTCGAATCGGTTTACGTGCCGCGTTCGCAAGAACACCTCTACAACGAGTACATGGAATCGAATATCCGTTGGGCGTTGACGGACTCCGATCTGTCGGTGGACGAGAAGACGGACATCCTCTACACGACTTCGTGCGAGATGGTGCGAGAGTTCCTCGCCGACCCAACCAACCAGAGCGTCGTGCCGCGCACGCGCGCGATCGTGGGCGCGGCGGTGGACCACCTGATGTCGGAGGAGTCTGCGTTCGCGGCGTTCCTCCGCGCGTCGCCCATGGACTACCGCACGTACTCGCACAGCGTGGACGTCGCGATGTACACCTTGCACCTCGCGCAGCGCGTGGGCTGCACCGACCGGACGCGCCTCAAGGAAATCGGCATCGGCACGCTATTGCACGACATCGGCAAGTTCCGAATTCCCGAGTGCATCCTGAACAAGTCCGGCCGGCTCACGGAGTCCGAGTGGCGCGTCATGCGCAAGCATCCGACCTGGGGCCACGAGATCCTCGTGCGTCACGGCGTGAAGAGCCCGGTCGTGCTTTCCATCGTCCGCGACCATCACGAGAAAATGGACGGTGGCGGGTATCCGTCCGGCGTGCGCGCGCGCACGCTGCCGGACTACGTGCGCATGACGACGATTTGCGATGTGTTCGACGCGCTGACAACGCAGCGCGCGTACAAGGACCGCCTGAAATCGTTCCCCGCGCTGGACATCATGAAGGAAGAGATGTCCAACGAACTGGATCCGCAACTGTTCGCGGCGTTCGTCCGGATGTTGCACGTCGATTCGTAGCCGGGCGTCAGCCCCGCACGCGCGCCAGCGTGATCCCATCGCGCACGGTCAGCATGACGAGTTCGACGCGGTCGTCGTAGCGCACGTGGCGGTTGAACGCGACGATCGCGTGGTCGTTCGGCTCCTGCGGATTGAGCACCTTGCCCGACCAGAGCACGTTGTCCGCCGCGATCAGACCGCCGGGCCGCACTTTGGGCAGCACGGCATCCCAGTACGCGATGTAGTTCGCTTTGTCGGCGTCGATGAACACGAAATCGAGCGGGCCGTCCAACGATCGGATGGTCTCGAGCGCGGGACCGAGCCTGAGTTCGATTTTGCCGCCGTGCGCGCTTCGCGCCCAGAAATCGCGCGCGATCTGCGTCGCGATCGGGTCGATGTCACACGTGATCACGCGCCCGTCGTCGGGCAGGCCCACCGCCATGCTGAGCGCGCTATAGCCGGTGAACGTGCCAATCTCGAGCACGCGCCGCGCGCGGCTCACCTGCACGAGCATCCTCAACAGCGCGCCCTCGACGTGGCCCGTGAGCATCGTCGGTATCGATGCGCGCTCATGCGTTACGCGTGCCAATTCGTTCAACAGCGCGTCTTCGCGCGACGAGTGAATCAGCGCGTATTCCTCGATCTCCGGCGCGACGATGTCCATGATGCGGGAAGGATTCCTGCGGTCAGTCCGTTTGGGCCGGATCTTCTCCGCGGCCGACGACGGCGGCGATCACCAGATCGCCGCTGACGTTGACAACGGTGCGGCACATGTCCAGGAACCGGTCTACGCCGAGCACAAGGCCGATCCCTTCCGCGGGCACGCCCACGGACTGCATCAAAATCACGATGAGCGGAAGACTTCCACCGGGGACGCCCGCGGTCCCGATCCCGGCGACGATGGACATCAACACGACGACGACCTGTTGCCCGAGCGCGAGGTCTACGTTGTACACCTGCGCGAGAAACAGGACGGTGATGCCCTCGAACAGCGCGGTGCCGTTCTGATTGGCGGTCGCGCCCACGGTGAGCACGAAGCGAGAGATGTGCGGCGGAATGCCGAGCTTGGTCTCGGCGGTCTCGAGCGACTTGGGCAGGGTCGCGTTGCTGGACGAGGTCGAGAAGGCATAGAGGTACACTTCGCGGCAGTCCGCGAAAAACTTCCAGGGCGATCGCCGCGCGAGCAACGTCAACATGACCGGGTAAACAACGAATTGCTGGATGAGCAGCGCGAGCAGCACGACGCCGACATAGCCCAGCAGCGTCGCGAACACTTCCAGCCCGTTGCGGAAGGCCGCGTTCAACACCAGCGAGAACACGCCCGCGGGGGCGATCGCCATGGCGAACCCAACGACCTTGATGCACACGGCGAAGACCTGCTCCAGGAACGGCACGAGGGTTTGCGCGACTTTCTCCCGGACGCCCGGTGCGCTCATCGCGGTGCCCACGACCAGACACGCGACCATCAGCGCGATGATCTCGCCCTCGAGCGCGCGCACAGCGGAATCGAGCGGGTTACGCGGCAACAGATCGAGCAGCGTCTGGCTGAGCGGCTTCGCTTTGGCGGCCGCCTCCTGAATCGCCGTCGAATCGCCTTGTTCGAGCGCCGTCAGGTTCGCATTGGCGCCCGGTTGCAGCAGCCAGACCAGCCCGACGCCGATCATCACCGCCGCGGAACTCGTTACGACCGTCGCGCCGAAGGTCTTGGCGAACACGCGGCCCATCCGGCGGCCGGACCCGAGCTCGTACGCGCCCAGGAGCAGCGCCGAGACGACGAGCGGCACGACGATCATGAAAATCAGCCGCAGAAAGACCTGGCCGACGATCGCAATCCATTCGGTGATCAGCGGGTCAAGCCACTCGTAGCCTTCGGCGTCCTTGTAGGGATGCAACAGTCCGCCGAGGACGATCCCAGCAACGAGCGCCACGAGCAGCCAGGTAGCTCTACGCATGATTCAATTCCAATCCGTCGTTTCGGCCAGCGACGTTTGTCCCACCGCCAATGCGGGGAGTCACGCCGACGGCGTGGCGATGGGGCGATCCCGAGTTCCCAGCGCCCGATCGTCGCGCGCCGCGCCTATCCATCGATCGGCCGCACCGGCGTCGGCAACACGAGCTGATAAAGCACGAGATCGAGCCAGCGGCCGAATTTGAACCCGGCCTGGCGGATTTCCGCGCACTTTGTGAACCCGAATTTTTCGTGCAGCGCGATGCTCGCCGCATTGCTCCCGTCGATCCCGCCGATCATGACGTGGTACTGCTGATCGCGCGCCGCGTCCATGATCGCCGGAAGCAACACCTTACCGAGTCCGCGCCCGCGATACGACTTTTCGATGTAGATGGAATGCTCGACGGTGTATTTGTACGCGGGCCAGTTGCGGAACGGGCCGTAGGTGGCGAAACCCGCCAATGTGTCGCCGTCGTCGATGAGCCCGATGACGGGGTAGCTCCCCTTCTCCTTCGCGTCGAACCACGCCTGCATCATCGCGGGGGTGCGCGGCGCATAGTCGTAGATCGCGGTCGAATGGACGATGACCTCGTTCAGAATCGCGAGCATCGGTTCGGCGAGGGACCGATCGCAGCGCTGAATTCTCATCGGGCCCGGGCTATACCCGATGGAAATCGGCCTGCCAGTTTTTGATTTGTTTCTTGATCGAGTCTTTGCTCGTCAGCTTCTCGTCGAGCACTTTGCGCGCGAGCGCGGGGAGCTCCTCGTCGGACGCGAACCGCAGCGCGACCAACTGGCCCAGCGTAAACTCGCTCACGCGTCCCTTGAGGTCATCAGGCAGAATCTTCTGCAGCCGCAAGCGCATTTCGAGCCGGATGACCCGATCCTGCACCTTAACGCCGTACGCGCGCACGACCGCGCCCAGCACCAGGTTGCCCAGAGCGGCCACGATCGCCGCGCTGCCGACGACGCGTGTGTTATCCAGCGCGACGCCCACAATCGCGGCGATCAGCGCGATGGTATTGAGCAGTCCCGACACGAGTATCATCGGTTCGCGGCGAACGTGATTTTCGTACGTTTGGACGGGTCCGTCTGGCATGGCGCGTAGCTCCTTGGAGGCGGTGTGAATCGCGGCGGATTGGCCGCGGCGCCGCGAGTATACCGCAGAACGCGTGCCGCGCCAGCCCGTGTGGAAAAACCGTGCCGACTCCGCGTCTGTATGCCTGTCACGTCGTCCTCGTCACCCGAGCCACGGGTCGCATTTGCGCGACTTTCTTGTCCGGCCGGGCGTATACTCCCGCGACCGGCCCTCGGGAAGACGGCCCAATGCAGGGAGACCCGCCATGAGACTTGCCCGCTTCATGCTTGTTGCCTCGTTCACGGTTTGCCTGTTCGCCGGCACCGGCGAGGCCGCCGAGCACAAGTTTTTCGATTCGGACGGCGTACAAATCCACTACGTCGAAGCGGGTCAGGGCGAGCCCGTCATCCTGATCCACGGCTTCGTCGCGAATGCGCAGCTCAACTGGATCGCGCCGGGCGTCTTTGACGGCCTCGCGGCGGACTACCACGTCATCGCGCTCGACAACCGGGGCCACGGTCAGAGCGGCAAGCCCCACGACCCGGCCAGCTACGGCCCGCAGATGGCCAAGGACGTCATCAACCTCATGGACCACCTCGGCATACAGAAGGCGCACGTCGCGGGGTACTCGCTCGGCGGGTTCATCACGACGCACCTGATCGCCAAGTACCCGGACCGCCTGCTGAGCGCGGCGCCGTGTGGCGCGGGCTGGACGCCGCCGGGCGACGGCCGCGAAGCGCTCACCGACCAGATCGCCGAATCGCTCGAGAGCGGCAATGGCATCACGCCGCTCATCGAAGCGCTCACGCCGGCGGGACAGCCCAAGCCTTCGGCCGAACAACTCACACAGATGAACCAGATGATCACGGCGATGAACGATCCGCTGGCGCTGGCCGCCGTCGCGCGGGGAATCAAGGACATGTCCGTCACCGCGGATCAACTCAAGGCTGGCGGGAGCGCGGTTGCCGTGCATGCGATCATCGGCGAAATCGATCCGCTCAAGGAGTCCGTTGACGCGATGCAACAGGTGCTCCCGGACATGACGGTTACCATCGTCCCCGGTGCGGATCACATGAGCGCGTTCGGCGATCCACTCTTCCTGCCCGATTTGAAGAAGCACATTGCCGCACATGCGTCTACCGCGCAGACGAAGGCGCCGGCCGGCTCGGCTCGTTCCGCCGTCGCGGCGAACTAGCCGATTCGTCATCGCGA
>CAYPNI010000027.1:0-24145 GCA_964411925.1 uncultured Nitrospirales bacterium | reverse complement strand
CGTTCGTGTATACTCCGCCGGGGCAAATTCCGCGCGCGTCCGGCGCGAATTCCGTAAAGACTCGATGATGTCGCTTGTACAGTCCGAGACCCGCGGCGCCGTCCGAATCGTCTCGATGAACCACCCCAAGGCGAACACGATCACCGAGGCGCTCGTGTCCGAACTGGCCGCCGAGTTCGACCGCGCGCGCGACGACGACGCGGTCCGCGCGGTGGTCCTCGCGAGCGCGTGCGAGGGTTATTTTTCGGTCGGCCTCGACGTGCGCGAAGTGTTCGACTACGACCGCGCGCGCATGGCGCGGTTCTGGGTCGCGTTTGTCGAGTTGTACGAGGGGATCTTTAATTTCCCGAAGCCTGTCATCGCCGCGTTGAACGGCCATACGTTTGCCGGCGGCATCATTCTGGCGCTTGCGTGCGATGTCCGCGTGATGGCCCGCGGCGCGCATGGGCTCGGCGTCAGCGGCATCAACCTGGGTCTCGCGTTGCCGCGCGGCGTGATGAACATGGCGATCAACGCGGTCGGCCACGGCCACGCGCGGCGGTTGTTCCTGACCGGCGAGACGATCACGCCCGAGACGGCGCACACGATGGGACTCGTTCACGATCTCGTCGATGCGGGCGAGACGCTCGATCGCGCGTGCCGCCGCGCCGAGGACCTCGGCGGTAAATCGCCCGATGCATTCCGCAAGATCCATCGCATGTTCGATGAACTTTCCGGCCGGACGGAACTCGAAAGCGACAAGGCCCAGCTCGATCGGTTCCTCGACACGTGGTTCTCCGACGCCGCTGTCGCCAATCGCGCGCGCGTCCGCGACCGCATCGCAGGGCCGGCATGAGCGCGTTTCAGCTTCCCGCGGGACGCAAGCCGCGCGTTCATTTCTGCGGAATCGGCGGCACGGGCATGGTCGCCGTTGCGCGTCTCGCGCTCGAGGCCGGTTGGGACGTCCGCGGCAGCGATAACCCCCTCTACCCGCCCACGTCGAACATGGTCGCCGCGCTCGGCGTGCCCGTTGCGCAGGGATATGCCGCGGCGAACCTCGACTGGCAGCCTGATGTCGTCGTCGTCGGCAACGCGTTCGGCCGAGGCAACCCCGAAATCGAAGCGACGCTCGAGCGCGGCATTGCGTACATGAGTTTCCCGGAATGGCTGCGCTATGCGGTGTTGCAGGACCGCCGCCCCATCGTCGTCACGGGCACGCACGGCAAAACGACGACTACCGCGCTGACGGCGTTCCTGCTCGCGGAAGGCGGGCGCAAACCGGGCTACATGGTCGGCGGGCAGCCGCTGAATTTTCGCCATTCGTCGGCCATCGGGCCGACGGGCGGGCCGTTCGTGATCGAAGGCGACGAGTACGACACTGCGTTTTTCGACAAGCGTGCAAAATTCTTCCACTACTTGCCGCGGACGCTGGTCGTAACCTCGCTCGAGTTCGACCACGCGGACATCTACAACGATGTCGGCGAGATCGAGCACGCGTTTCGCCTGTTGTTGCGCCAGGTGCCGCCAAACGGCCGCGTGTTGCTTTGCGCGGACCACCCCGGGGCGCTCGCGTTGCGCAATTTCGCGTTCTCGCCGGTGGAGACCTATGGCCGCGCCGAAGACGCGGACTGGCGCGTCGAGTCGCTCGGCTACGGCGACGCCGGGCAACGATTCCGGATCTACCGGCACGGCCGCGCGTTCGGCGACTTCACGACCGCGCTGCTCGGCCGGTACAACCTGCAGAATGCCGCAGCAGCGATCGCGGCCGCGGCCATCGACGGCGTGCCGCTCGAGGCGATGCAGCGCGCGCTTCCCGCATTCCGAGGCATCCGGCGGCGCATGGAGACGTTTCTCAAGGCCGACGGCGTCACGTTCATCGAGGATTTCGCTCACCACCCGACCGCGATTCAGGAAGCCATCGCCGCGGTCAAGGAGCGCTGGCCGTCTGAGCAGCTCACGGTTCTCTTCGAGCCGCGCTCGAACACCACGGCGACAAACCGCCTCCAAGCGGAACTCGGCGCGGCGTTCGCCGGCGCGGACGAAGTCTGGATTGGCCCCATCTACCGCGCCGAGAAATATCCACCCGAAACGCGGCTCGATCGCGATCGCCTCGTCGCCGACATCAAGTCGCGCAAGGCGCGAGCGCATCACGCGGACGATGTGGGCGAGATCGTGCGCCATATTCGAACGGATGTATCGCCGCACAACATCGTACTGATTTTGAGCAACGGCGCGTTCGGCGGCATATACGACATGATCCGCGCGCAATTTGTGAACCAGGAAACCGCGTAGCGAACTCCGGACGTTCTCGCGCCCGAACGCGGCGCGGCGCGTGCTAGACTGGAGTCGTCCGGGGAATTCGCGCCGATGACCCAGCGCGCGCGTCGAAGTGTGAAACTCGTGAACCTCTCCGCGGCGATTCTTGTCGCGATGTTGTTGCTCGCCCGCCCCGCAGCCGCCGACTCGATCGCGGTGGGCGACACGCGTTATGAGGATGCCTACATCACCGAGGGTGCGAGTCTCTATTACGTCAGCCTTGCGGACACGGGCACGACGATTACGATTGCGAAAGACGACCCTGCGCTCGGCCCGGTCGAAATCACCGCGGACGAGTCGGAACGCGAGATCATTCTGGCCCGGTACAAGGAAGTCCGCAGCCGCCTCGCCACGCCGGATGAACCCGGCACGGCTGCGAATGTGACGCGGACCAACTTCGTGGAATCGAGTATCGATTCATCCACGTTCCGCATGTCCTCGGCGACGGTTCGCGCCGAATCGAGCGCTACGCCGCTGTTGGTGCTTCGCGGGAACGCCGTATCGCGTCCGAGCGTGCCGGCGCCATCGCGTCAGAGCGGTCCGCAACTGAACGGCGGCGGAAGTCAGGGCGGATTCAACAGCGGCGGGACGATGCAGTCCGCTGGACGCCGGAGCGGCGGTGCGGGCGGAGGTCGAGCCGGCGGCGGAGGCGGCCGTGGCGCGGGCCGGGGCGGCGGTCAGACGGGTACGGGCGCGGGATTCACCAACATCTCCGAATTATTCAGCACGATCGACGACGCCGACGTCGGCGAAGCGCCCAACCCGATCGCCGGCGGGGCCGGCCGAATCGGCAACTTCTGACGTTTCATCCCGCGCCAATTCGCGAGGCCGCATTACGGTTCCCCCGCGTCAAACGCTGCGGCCAGCTTCTTCGGAGCGACAAGCCGCCACGCCGACTCGATGTGGTCTGCGAGTTGCGCGTCCGTCACTCCCGCGAGTTCGATCCCGACCCACCCGCGCACGCCGACGTATGGCGGCCGGAAGAACACCTCGGGGTCCGCTTCCATGAGCATCGACTGCACGCCCGCGGCTGCCGGCACCCACACTTCGATGCGCCCGTCGCCGTGATGGTTGTTCGCGAACATCGTGAACACCTTTTTGCGCACAAAGAACGTCGGCTCGCCATGCGACAGCTTTTCCGCCGCCTCTGGCAGCGCCAGGCAGATTCGCCGCACGCGATCGATGGGTTGCTTCTTCACGTCTAGCTCCTCGTTCGCGTTGCACGCGCCCGCGTCGAGCGCGCCGCCCAGCGCTCGGCCCAGCGGTGGAGCGGTTGCAGGCTGGTAAGCAGTCTGCGGCCCTCCGGCGTGAGCCGGTAGCCGTCGCCGGCCGACTCGATAATGGCGGCATCGCGCAATTCGGCGAGGCGGCCGTTCAGCACGCTGGGCGACAAGGCGCGGGAAGGCGAGCCGCAGCGCGCCTGCAGTTCGCGGAAGGTGAGCGGGCCGTCGCGCAGTTCCCACAGGATGCGCAGGGCCCAGCGGCGACCGAGCAGGTCGAGCAGGGCCATGATGGGCCGGCCGGTGCGGGAACCGCGGACGGGCTTGCCGGGACGGGGTGCGGGCATTGGGTTGCGCTACGAAATCCGAAGCGGTAGACTATTGCTACGTTTTTCGTAGCAACCCGGTCCGAGAAGGATACTCGCCATGTCCACCCCCCGCATTGCGCCCGTCGATCCGCCGTATTCGTCTGAACTGCAGGACGCGTTCGACAAGATTATGCCGCCCGGCCAGCCGCCCCTCAACATCTTCCGCACGTATGCGCGCCATCCGCTGCTGCTCAAGCGCGTGATGGGTCTCGGCGGCGCGCTGCTCAAACAGGGCACGTTGCCCGCGCGTGACCGCGAGATCGTACTGCACCGCACCTGCGCGCGGTGCGGCTCGGCGTACGAGTGGGGCGTTCACGTGACCGCGTTCGCACGGCCGCTGGGGTTCACCGACGCCGAAATCCGGGCGACGGCGGTTGGCGGCGCGGACGACCCGGCGTGGTCGCCGCGCGAACGGCTGCTGGTCCGGCTCGCGGACGAACTTCACGACACGGCAACGGTGTCGGACGAACTCTGGACCTCGCTCGCCGCGGAGTGGACGGTCGAGCAACTGGTCGAACTCGTCAGCGTCGCAGGGTTTTACCACGCGATTTCATTCATGACGAACGCGTGCCGGATGCGGGGCGAGGCGTTCGCGGAGCCATTCCCGAAGTAGAACCGGCGAGGGCCCGCCCTCCGCGTCTAGCGCGACATTCGCGCCTTCGAGAACGTTTCGGACGCGAAATTTACCGCGTTGCGAAACAACTGCAGGCCGGCGCCTTCCGGTTTCAGGCCGTCGAGCGTCCAGCGTGGATGGTTCGTACCGTCGAGGTACGCCTCGGGGTGCGGCATCAGCCCGAAAATCCGTCCTGAGGGATCGCATATCCCGGCGATGTCGTCCACGGACCCGTTCGGGTTTGCCGGATAGGCCCCGCCGGCAGCCTCGCCGTTCGGCTTCGCATACCGCAAGACGATCTGGCCGCCCTCGCGCAGCCGTTGCAGCACGGTGTCGTCGCGCGCGACGAACCGTCCTTCGCCGTGGCGCACAGGCAGTTCGAGCCGGGAGATGCCGCGCACCCAGAGGGACACGGTGTCCGGGTCGGGGCGCAGGTGGACCCACCGGTCCTCGAACCGGCCCGATTCGTTGTGTGTCAATGTGACGTCCTGCCTGAAGTCGCCGTCCAGCGAGGGCAACAAGCCGAGCTTCACGAGCACCTGAAATCCATTGCAGATGCCGATGACGAGTTTCCCTGCGTGGACGAAATCGTGCAGTCCATCGCCCAGCCGGTATCGCATCCGGTTCGCGAGAATTTTCCCCGACCCGACGTGATCCCCGAACGAAAATCCGCCCGGCACCGCGAGGATATGCTGCTGCCGCAGGAACTCCGGAGATTCCAGCAGATCGTTCAGGTGCATGATGGTCGCATCTGCGCCGGCGCGCTGGAACGCTCGATGCGTCTCCGCCTCGCAATTGATGCCGTATCCGCCGAGGACGAGCACCCTGGGTCTCATGGCGTCACCACGCGAGCGGCCGTTGCCAGGCCGCTTTCAGTTGATCGACGGTCGATTCGACAAACAGCCGCGTGCCCATGCGAACGATGAATTCGCGGTCATCGCGCACTTCGCCAATCCGGTAGCACGCCTGGCCGCTGAACAAGAATTCGAACGGCTCGGTCTTTGCCGCGGGCACGGTCACGACAATCCGGCTCTGCGACTCGCTGAACATTGCCACCGTGGCGTTCTGCAGCCCGATCGGCGCGAGGTCCACGCGCATCCCGCGGTTGCCGCCGATCGCGACTTCGGCAAGCGCGGCGCCCAGGCCCCCGTCCGACACGTCATGCGCGGATGCGACAAGGCCCTTGTCCATTGCGTTGGTAAGCATCTCGTAGCGCCGGTAGGCGCTCGCGGCGTCCACTCTCGGCACCGAATTGCCGATCTGGTCTTTCGTCAGGAGGTACTCGCTTCCGCCCATCTCCTCGCGGGTATCGCCGAGCAGGTAGACGACGTCGCCGGCGCGCTTGGCGTCCATGGATACGCACCGCGTGACATCCGGCACGATCCCGACCGCGGTAAACAGCACCGTCGGCGGAATGCTGATCTTGGTGTCGCCAATCTTGTAATCGTTCTTCATGCTGTCCTTACCGCTGATGAGGGGAACGCGGTAGGCGAGGCAGAACTCCTGCAGCGCCTCACAACAGCGAACCAATTGGGCGAGTTTATGTCGTCCGTCGGGCGTGCGTTCGCTCTGCACCGGATCGGGCCAGCAGAAATTGTCCAGGCCGGCGATCGTGCCGAGCCGTGCGCCGACGCAGATGAGATTGCGCACGGCCTCGTCGATCGCGGCCGCCATCATCCAGTACGTGTCGATGTCGGAGTACTTCGGGCAGATGCCGCAGGCAATCGCGAGGCCGCGTTGCGAATCCGGCACCGGACGGATCACCGCGGCGTCGCCGGGACCCTCCGCCAGCGCGCCCTGAAACTGCTTGAGAACGCTTTGGCCGAGCACTTCGTGGTCGTACATCCGCACGAAGGCTTCCTTGCTGCACACGTTCAGACAACCGAGCACGGCGAGCAGATCGGGCGTGAGGTCGTCCTTCTCGAAGACGAATTCCTCGCGCTCGGCCGGAGGCGCGAGCTGGGCGTCGAGCTTCATCGGCGGCAGTCCGTCGTGCAGAAACTCCATGTTCAGCGCGGCGGCCGGTTCTCCGCCGAAGAAACACTCGAGCATGCCGGAGTCCGTGAATTCGCCCAGGTCCGTCGCCTCGACTTCCCGGCGGCGGGCGAGGTCGAGCAGCGTCTCCAGGCTGTCCGGAGGGACGGCCAGCGTCATGCGTTCCTGCGCCTCGGACAGGAAGATCTCCCAGGGCGCGAGGCCGGGGTACTTGAGCGGAGCGCGGTCGAGATTCACGATGCAGCCGCCGGCCGCCCTGGCCATCTCGCCCACGCTCGAGCTCAACCCGCCCGCGCCGTTGTCCGTGATCGAACTGAACAGGTGTAGATCGCGCGCTTCGATGACGAAGTCCGCCATCTTCTTCTGCGTGATCGGATCGCCGATTTGCACCGCGGTTGCCGGGGACCCCTCGTGAAGTTCCTCGCTCGAAAACGTCGCGCCGTGGATGCCGTCCTTGCCGATGCGGCCGCCCACCATCACGATGCGGTCGCCGGGCGACGCGCCCTTGCGCTCGCTGCGTTCGCCGTCGATTCGCGCGGGAATCAGACCGCCGGTTCCGCAGAAGACCAGCGGCTTGCCGAGGTAGCGCTCGTGGAACACGATTGCGCCGTTCACGTCCGGGATGCCGCTCTGGTTGCCGCCGTCCACCACGCCGGCGTGCACGCCCCGCAGCACGCGCTTGGGATGAAACAACCGCTCGGGCACCGGCCCCGCATAATCGGGCGGCGCAACGCAGAATACGTCCGTGTTCAGGATGCACTTGCATCCGCGCCCCGCGCCCAGGATGTCCCGGTTCACGCCGACGATGCCCGTAATCGCGCCGCCATACGGGTCGAGCGCGCTTGGGCTGTTATGCGTTTCCACCTTGAGCGCGAAGTTCCACGAATCGTCGAACCGGATGATTCCGGCGTTGTCGTCAAACACGCTCACGAGCCACGGCGCATCGACGCGCAACTGATCGGTGGTCCGTTTGATGTACGTCTTGAACAGGCTCGAAATCCGGCGTGAATTGCCGTCCGCATCGACGTAGTCGATGTCGGCGGCGAAGATCTTGTGTTTGCAGTGTTCCGACCAGGTCTGCGCGAGCGTCTCGAGTTCAACGTCGGTGGGTCCCTGGGGCAGTCGGAGACGGGCTCGATTCGCGCGCACGTCGGGCCGGCGGTAATACGACTGGATCGCGCGCATCTCGTTCACGTCGAGCGCGAGCATTCCGTCCCGGCTGATTTTGAGCAGGTCGGCATCGCTCACGTCCAACGGTATCTCGCGGACGCGCACATCGCTGCGCTCGCGAACAATCGGCAGATCGAGAACCGGCCCCGAACCCTCGCGGTCGAACTCGTCGCGGGACAGAATCCGCCAGCGTTGAATCAGCGGGTTCGCGAGCAGCCCGCCCGCAATGCGCTCGCAGTCCGCGGCGGAAACGTCGCCTTTGATCTGGTACTGCGTCGAGGTGTAGACACCTTCCGCGCGGCTGAACGGCCGTTCCAGCAGATCGCCTATCCCCTGCGCGGCGCTGTTCCCCACGTTGTCCGTCACGCCCGGCAGGTAGCCGACCTCAATGACGAAATCGCAGTCATGCACGAGCGGCGACCCCGTGCGCGATTCCTGAATGACCGGGTCGGTGAACAGTTCGTCGCGCGCGCGGCTCACTTCGCGCGGGTTCAGGTACGCCTGGACGCTGTAGACGTCCACGACGCGAACGTCGTCCACGTGAATCCCGAGATCCTGGGCGATCCGCGCCCGGACGCGGCGGCCGGCCGGATCGGGCCAGCGCGGCTGGGTCCCCACGCTAATCCGGTGGACCGGCAATTCGACGGTTTCCAATTGCGGCGCGATGACTACAACTCCCCTTTGTAGCGCACGCGCCCTTCCGGGTCCTTGACGATGCGGCCGATGAGCGTCGGCGGCGTCTCCGACTGCGCGAGCCAGTCCATGGCCTTTGCTTCGTCGGCGGCCGCAACGACAATCAGGAATCCCTGGCCGCAGTTGAACGTCCGCAGCATTTCCGGCGGATCGACATTGCCCAGTTCGCGCAACATGCGGAAGATGGGCGGGAGTTCCCACGTGTCGAGGTCGATTTCCGCGCCGAGGCCCGGCGGCAGGATTCGAGGAAGGTTGTCGGAGATCCCGCCGCCCGTGATGTGCGCCATGCCGCGCACCTTGACGATACGCATGAAGATATTCACCACGCGCGCGTAGCTCCGGTGCGGCTCGAGCAGTGCGTCGCCCACGTTCCGATCGAGGCCCGGCACCGGGTCGGTCACTTTCAGGCCCGCGACGTCGAAACAAATCTTTCGCGCGAGGCTGTATCCGTTCGTATGCAAGCCCGACGACGGCAACGCGATCACCGGGTCGCCCTCTTCGATCGTGGAGCCGTCGATGATCTTCTTGCGATCGACCACGCCCACGATCGTCCCGGCGATGTCGTATTCGCCCGCGCGATACATGTCGGGCATTTCGGCCGTCTCCCCGCCGATGAGCGAGCAGCCGGCGAACCGGCACCCGTTCGCGATGCCGTTGATGACCGCCTCGACGACGTTCGGCTCGACACGGCCGAACGCGATGTAGTCGAGAAAGAACATCGGACGCGCGCCTTGCACCAGGATGTCGTTCACGCAGTGCGACACGATATCGATGCCGACCGTGTCGTGTTTGTTCATCATGAACGCGATTTTGAGTTTCGTGCCCACGCCATCGACGCTCGACACCAGCACAGGCTCTTCCATACCGCGCAGGTCGAATTTGTACATCGCGCCGAACGAACCGATGTCGTGCAGCACGTTCTGGTCGAAGGTGCGCCGGATAACTTCCTTGACGCGGCGCAACGACTCCTCCGCGGCGTCGATGTTCACGCCCGCGTCGCGATAGGTCAGTTTGGTCTTGTCTTGCGGCATATCGCTCGGTGATCCAAGGTCGCCTGGCTCAACTCCGCGAGCATAACGGGGCGGGTTTTCATAATGCAATCGAATAATGTTTATGAATTTGATAAGGTATTCTTATGATTCAACTGGACGCCGTTCGCTGCTTCCTCGCGGTGGTCGAGACCGGCAGCTTTCACGCCGCCGCGCAGCGTCTGCACCGCACACAGCCCGCGATCTCCCAGCGCGTGCGCGCGCTCGAGGCGCAGTGCGGCGACACACTGCTCGATCGCCGCACGCGAAAGCCGACCGCCGCGGGCCGCATCGTGCTCGAACGCGGACAGGCCTTGTTGCGCGCGGCGGAGGCGCTCGAGGCCGAGGTACGCGAATCGGTCGCGTCGGGCGGCGAGCTGCGCGTCGGCACGAGTGACACCAATGCGCTTTATTTCCTGCCGCAACGCGTGAGGAGGTTCGCGCGTACGATGCCGGACGTGCGTGTGTTCATCCACTGCCGCTCGTCAGACGACGTGGCGGGCGCAGTCGAGCGCGGCGATCTTGACCTCGGCATCGTGACGATGCCCGTTGTCCGGCCGGGACTTGAGGTCCGTCCCTTGTTCGACCAGCGACTCGTGCTGGTCGTTCCGAAGGGTCATGCGCTCTCGAATCGCTCGCGAACGACGATGGATCAATTGCGCGGCGAACCGATGGTGCTGATCCAGGAAGAAACCCGGACCGGCACACAGTTGCGGCGATTCTTCCAGCAGTCCGGGTTCGAGCCGAACACGGTCATGGACAGCGGAAGCTTCGAAGTCATCAAGCAATACGTCGCGGAGGGCGTGGGCGTCTCGATCCTTCCCGAACTCGCCCTGCGCGAGGAGGACACGCGCCGTCTCGCGCAGTTGCGCGTCCCCGGGCTGCCGAGCGTCGCCATCGGCGTCGTCTGGCGCACGGGAGGATACCTCTCCCCCGCGGCGCAGGCGTTTCTTGAAATTCTGCTTGGCGATTCCGGAAGCAAGAAGAGGCCCGACTCGAAGTCCCATTAGGCCCGGGATCGGTCGCACTACCGCTGGTAATTCGTCTGCGCCACCGCTACACGCCGTACAGCTCGCCGTACTTGGCCTCGAGATACTCCAGATACGCGTGCGAACTGGGCTCGCGCCGCGTCGCATCGCGGACCAACTCGACCGCGGACTTGCGACGGCCGACGCGGTGCACATGCTCACGCAGCCAACCGAGCAGCGCGCGGAAATCGCCCGCGCGCACCTGGCCCCACAGCGCGGGCACGTCCTCCTCGATTTGCGCGATCATCTGCGCGCCGTAAATGTTGCCGAGGGTATACGTCGGGAAGTACCCGATCGCCCCGTGCGACCAGTGGACATCTTGCAAACATCCGCGCGCATCGTCGGGTACGTCCAGTCCGAGGTATCGCTTCATCAGTTCCTTCCAGCGGCCCGGGATGTCTTTCACGGCGAGTTTACCCTCGATCAGATCGACCTCGATCTCGAACCGGAGAATGATGTGCAGGTTGTACGTGCATTCGTCAGCGTCAAGCCGGCGCAACGTCGGCTCGACGTGATTGATCGCGCGGTAAATCTGCTCGTTGGACACGCGCGCGAGTTGGTCGGGGAAGTATTCGCGCAGTACCGGCCCGTAATGCTCCCAGAACGGGCGGCTCTGTCCGATGAGGTTTTCCCACAAGCGCGACTGGCTCTCGTGAATGCCCAGCGAAATCGCCTGGCCGAGCGGCGTGCGGCGGTCTTCCTCGCGCATGCCCTGCTCGTAGAGCGCGTGCCCGCCCTCGTGCATCGACGCGGAGAACCCCGGAATCAATTTGTCCGGATAACAGTGCGTCGTGACGCGCACGTCACCGACGTCGAACTCGGTCGTGAACGGATGCTCCGACGGGTCCTGGCGCCCGGCGTCGAAGTCGTAGCCCATGTCCCTGAGCAGCCGCAGCGTGAAGTCCCACTGTTTTTTCGTGTCCCACTCGCCCGCGAGCCAGGACATATCGGCCTGTTTCGGCGACTTCACGATCCTGGCGATGAGCGCGCTTTGCCGCGTGGCCAGCTCGGCGAACATGGGCCGCAACTGCTCGGCCGTCATCCCGCGTTCGAATTCATCCAGCAGCGCGTTGTACGGCGAGCCCGCGTAGCCGAACAGCTCCGCCTTCTCGCGGCACAGGCTGACCAGCGTCTCGAGGTGTGGCCGGAACGCCGCGAAATTCGAATCGCGTTTCGCCCCGATCCACGCCTGGAACGCCTTGCTTGTCTCTTCGGTGAATTTCTGGACGAATTTCTCGGGCAGCTTCGTCGCGCGGTCGTAGTCGTGCCAGGTTTCGCTGACGAGTCTCGCGTCGTCCGGTGACAGGCCCGGCGCCGCGCGCAACCGATTCAACAGGTCGCCGAGTTTTCGATCGGTGAAGAGGCGATGCGCGATGCCGGACAGCGTGGCGAGTTGTTGCCCGCGCGCCGCCGCGCCCTTCGGCGGCATGTTGACTTCCTGATCCCAGGACAACACCCCCAGCGCCGCGCGCACATCGAACACGGGCGCGAGATGCTCGCGCAATGTCTGTATATCGGCATTCGCCATCTTCGCCGCTCCCTGGATGAAAAACGTGCGTCACGATATCAAATGCGACAGACGAGAAATGGAACAGGCCCTATCGGCCGCGTTCGACCGATAGGGCCGATGGAATTCGTCTTGCCCGTTGTCACGCGGTCTTGCGCATCTCCTCGACGGCCTCGCCGGCGGCGTCAATTTCGGCGGCCGGGCGCGGCATTCGAATCAGCGCGCCCATCTTGCGTTCGAGGCTCGCCTGGCGCCCTTCGGCCGTGAGCATCAACGTGACGATGAGTGCGACGACGCACAGCCCCTGGATCAGCCCAATCGCGCTGTCGAATCCGCGCGTGCTGTTGCGCAGCATGATGCCGGACAGGCCGAGCACAAACGCCATGAGGTAGATGAACATCACCGCGCGGCGCTGCGTGAACCCGAGCCACACGAGCCGGTGCGAGAGGTGGTCAGGCGCGCAATGCTCGATGACCTCGCGGATCGTGCGCGTCTGGCCCTTGAAAACGCGCGCGACCAGAATATAGGTGAAGTCGAAAATCGGTACGGCAAGAATCAGGACCGGAATAGTGCACGCGACGATGCGCGAGTCGGCCCATTCGCCCATGACGCCCAGCGCGGCGAGCGTGAATCCCAGGAAGAAACTGCCCGAATCGCCCATGAACACCTTCGCCGGCTTAAAGTTGTACAGCAGGAATCCGAGATTTGCGCCGACAAGTCCCGACGCCAACAGCCCGAACCACGACAGGCTCGTTTCCGTCCCCGCGGCATAGTGCGCGTCGAGCGCGATGGCCAGATACATCCCCGAGACGATTACGGCGACGCCCGACGCGAGTCCGTCCATGTTGTCGATGCCGTTGAACGCGCTGGTGACCCCGACGATCCACAGCCATGTGAGAAACAGATCGAGCGGATAGAAACCCGTGAGGCTCAGTTGCACGCCGAACAACGACATGATGAGCGTGGCCCAGGTGAGCGCGACGAGCTTCATCACCGCGGGCACGCCACCGCGCAGATCGTCGAGCGCGCCGACGATCAGGCAGATGAATGAACCCAGCAGCACGCCCTTCATCGGATTGTCGCGGTAATCAGGCAGCAGCACGGCAATTGCGAATGCGAGAAAGATCACGATGCCGCCGCCGCGCGGGGTTGGGTGCGTGTGGATCTTGCCGTCCGTCACGCGGTCGAGCACGTTGAACCGGCGCAGGAGCGCGACGGCGGGCGGCATGGAGAACGCAGCCAGCACGAACGCCATGGCGCCGGTGTACAGATACACAACCGGCCAACTGGGCAATGCGAAAAACATGGTGCTTCCCCCTGCGCTGACTTCCCCCAACCGCGGCCGGCTCCCTTACGCGAAGAACCGGCGTACTGCCTCGATCACGCTGTCCACCTCATCGGCGCGCATCGCCGGATGTATCGGCAACGACACGGCGGTTTCGTGCGCGCGGTCGGCCTCCAGACACGGCCCCGCGCACCAGGCCACTCCGCGAAGCCCCCCGCCGCGCGTGTAGTGATGCGCCGGACGGTACACCGGCCGCTTCGCCTCGATTCCCTCGTCGTTGAGGCGCGCGAGCAGCGTCTCCTGCTCGCCCGTCGTCACTACATACCGGAAGAAGACATGGCCCGCCGGATCGGGCAGACCGAGCGGAAGTTCGCCGAATGCCTCGGAATACCGAAGCGCGATCGTACGACGCCGCTCCAGAAATTCCGGCAATCGTCGAAGCTGCACACGGCCCAGCGCGGCCTGCATCTCGGTCATCTTGTAGCTGAACCTCGGCACGAACTCGTCGCGATTGTCGTAATCGCGGCGATCGCGAACCGTTTCGGCCAGGCCCTCATCGTCGGTCAAGACCATGCCGCCTTCGCCGGTCGTGATCAGTTTCGTCGCGTAGAACGACGCGATGGCGGCAACGCCCGCGCGACCAGTCTCGCCGCCGAGAGACTGCGCGATATCCTCGATAACGACCGGGCGCTCCGGCAGCGCCGCCGTCTTGCCGAAGAGATGCGGCACGATGGCGAACCGCGCATCCCGCGGCACGACGCGCGGGTCGAGGTTGAGATCGTCGCCGATGTCGCAGATGCACGCGATGGCGCCCTGCAGCGAGACGGCCGTCAGCAACGACGCGCAGGCGTACGCCGGGATCGCCACGTCTTCCGATTCGCCGACACCGAGCGCGTTCAACGCGAGATGCAGGGCCGCGGTGCCGCTGCTCACGGCGACACCGTGCCTCCTCCCGGCCAGCGCGGCGCACTCGGCCTCGAACGCCGCGACCTCCGGGCCTTGCGCGAGGCGGCCCGAGCGCAGCACGCGCAGCACGGCCTCCTCCTCCTCCGCGCCGACCACGGGCGCGCTGTGCGCGATCAGGTGAGTTGTCCGCATAAGACCCCGAGCGACTCCCCGCCGCAGTTCATCAACAGGTCCACGATCGAAAGATCCGGAACGAATTCCCCGTGCAGTTGCGGGTAGACCGGCGCGTGCCACTCCTGCAACTCGAGCCCGATGCCCTCGCGCTCGAGCAGCGCGGCGTCGAGATACGCTTCGAGCGCGTACGCGCCGCTCAGGTACGTGTCGCCGCCGACCGCCTTGATGAGATTGACCAGCCGCTCGGTCGCTGTGCCCGGCACCCCCAGCTCCGACGAGTACACCATCGGCGTTTCGATTCCGAGTGCGCGGACGAACCCGGAGAGCATGTGCCGGTTGAGGTCGTTCAACCGCTCCCACTCGCGCGCGTAAGTCTCTCGCAGGAACCCGGCGTACTCAGCAAAATGCGGCGCGCGCGCATAGCTCTGTTCGAGCGTTGCCCAGTGTTTGCGCCGCCACGGCGATCCGTTGTGGATTCGCACTTCGTCCAGGCGCTGGGCCGCGCGCATAAAAACCGGCACCGTCAGCAACGTCGCGCCCGCGCCGGCTTTCACGCGATTGCGGTTCTGCCAACCGTTTTTGTTGAACTGGATGTCGTCGAGGACGATGAACACGTCGCTCTGGCGGATCTTGTCGAAATAACGAAGCCAGGGAAGGTAATGAAGTTGATGGATCCCCACCCGCATGCGTTTCCCCCGCTTCGACGCGATGGGCAAATGCGAACGGCCCCCGCCGTTCACCCCCGAGCCTGCCCCCGCGCGGCCCATTATCGACTCGTCCCGCGGCCAAAACAATGCGCCAGGCAATTCATCGCGCGCGGCGGCTCCGCAGCTCCGCGATCCCTCAACGAATGTCCGCGTCGAACCAGCGCAACAACCCCACCAGCCCGCGCGCGCGCCTGAGCATCGTCGGCTTGAGGCCGCGAATGCGCAATTTTTCTTTGGCCGCTTTCCGGTTCTGCGCGATTACGACACCGCCGATGAACGACTTTTCCAGGTTCTCGCCGCTTCCTTCGGCGCGTATGGCGTGGTACTCATACGTCGGCATGGGCGCACTCCTCGAACGGCCCGCAGTATAACATGAAAATCGTTAAATCAATAGAAAAATGTCAACGTCGATAAATTCCGGCGTTGAAAAATCACGCGGGTACCGGAGCGTTTGTCAGCGCCGCGCGGACCGTCGCGATCGCATGGTTGAGCATCGCGTCGTCTACATCCAGATGAAACACGGCGCGCATGCGCCGGCCGCCCATCGGGATCATTAAGACGCCCTGCGAGCCTGCGGATCCGATGAACGACATCACGTCCGGTACTTCGAAGATGACGATGTTCGTCGGTGTCGGAAACGGAAAGCGCACGCCGGGCAGCCCTTCGATGGCCGCGCGGAACTCTCGCGCGCGCCGGTGGTCGTCGCGCAGGCGTTCGATGTGGTGATCGAGCGCGTACTCCGCGGCCGCGGCGAGCACGCCCGCCTGGCGCATCCCGCCGCCCAGCATCTTGCGGTAGCGGTGCGCTTCGGTGATCGTGTCGCGCGAGCCGGCCAGGATCGAGCCGACGGGGCACCCGAGCCCCTTCGAGAAGCAGAAACAGATCGTGTCGCAGTGCGCGGCGAACTCGCGCGGGGAATAGCCCGCCTCCACGACCGCGTGAAAGAGCCGCGCGCCGTCGCAGTGAATTTTCATGCGGTTTTCCGTCGCGAGCGTGCGCAGGTCCTTGAGCATGTCGAGCGAGTAAAGGTTCCCGCCGCCGCGATTGGTCGTGTTCTCGATCGCCATCAGCGAGGTCGTGGAATAGTGGTGATCGGGCGTGTTTACGATGTACGCCTCGACCTCGCGCCGCGCGATCCGGCCCATCTCGCCGCGAATCGTGCGCGTCATGAACCCGCCCACCGCCGCGAGGTTACCCGCCTCGTAGTTGTAGGGGTGCGCGTCCTCGGAGAGGATGATCGTCTCCCCCGCGCGCATCTGCGACAGGAACGCCAGCAGATTCGCCATCGTGCCGCTCGGCACGAACAGCGCCGACTCCTTGCCCAGCAACTCCGCGACGCGCGCCTGCAGACGGTTCACCGTCGGGTCCTCGCCGAATACGTCGTCCCCGACCTCGGCGGCCGCCATCGCCTTGCGCATGGCCGGCGTCGGGCGGGTCAACGTATCGCTGCGCAGATCGACCATCATGTCGGGCTCACTCCGGCGCTAGAACAACAGACGCCGGCATTATAACCTTCGGTTCGCGCGATGACTCCATTTGACTCGCACCCCAAACCCGACGTCATTATCCTCGCCGTAATCGCGGCCGAGCCCGGCTACAGGACCCGACATGAATCTCGCGAATCTTGAAGGCAAGACCTGCGTCATCACCGGCGCGACCTCCGGCATCGGACTCGCCACCGCGCGATCGCTCGTGAATCAGGGCGCGCACGTCGTGCTCGCCTGCCGCGACGCCGCGCGCGGCGAAAAAGCGCGCAGCGAAATCACCGGCGCCGGTTCGGCGGGCCGCGTCGAAGTGATGCCGCTCGACCTCGCCTCGCAGCGGAGCATCCGCGCGTTCGCCGATACGTTTCGCGCAAAACACAACCGTCTGGACGTGCTCGTGAACAACGCGGCGATTGTTCCGCTCCGGCGCGAGACGACCGCGGACGGTTTCGAGATGCAGTTCGGCGTGAACCATCTTGGTCCGTTCCTACTCACGCACGTCCTGCTGGATGCGCTCCGTGCCGCCGCGCCCTCGCGCATCGTTACGGTAGCGTCGACCGTTCACCACGGCGCGACGCTCGACTTTGACGATCTGCAATCGGAGAAGCGATACCGTGTGATGGACGTCTACGGCCGTTCGAAGCTCGCCAACGTGATGTTCACTTACGCGCTCGCGCGCCGGCTCGAGGGCAGCCGCGTCACCTCGAACTGCCTGCACCCCGGCGTTGTCCGCTCGCGCATCACACGCGACCTGCCCACATTGCTGCAACCGCTCGTGCGCGTGGCCGGCGCGTTCATGCTGAGTCCCGAGAGCGGCGCGCGCACGTCCGCGTATCTCGCCGCGTCACGCGACGTGGACGGTGTCACGGGCAAGTACTTCGACAAATGCCGCGAAGCGCGCTCGTCTCGCGTCTCGCACGACGTAGACGCGCAGGAACGACTGTGGACCCTCAGCGAGGAGATGACCCGCGCCTAGGCGCTGCTGGTCCGTCGCCCGGCTACGCGATCTTGCGCGCACGCGCGGAGTCCCGCGCCAGGCGGTTCTCGCGTTCGACCTCGGTCGTTACACGTTTATTGGAACGCGCTAACCAACTGGACAACATTCGGGCGATTTCTGCCGGGACTTGCCGTGCGCTCCGGGCCAATCGTGCCACTCTCGACATGGCACACCTCCGCCTGCCGAAATCACCACTTCCCCACCCATAGTAACGGCGCGGCTCCTGCCGGACTTGAGCCGGACGTGCGTTGTTTCACAGCAATATGGTATAAGTGCGCGATCGAGGCCGGAAGGGTGGGTCGGCCTCCCCATGGGCGGATGAGGATTCAAGCGGCATTTCTATGGAGAAAGAGAAAGCACTCGAACTCGAAGGGACTGTCACCGAGACCCTGCCCAACGCGATGTTCCGTGTGAAGCTGGATAACGGGCACGTGGTCCTCTCGCACATCTCTGGAAAAATGCGCAAGTACTACATCCGGATTCTCCCGGGCGACCGGGTGAAGATCGAAATGTCGCCGTACGATCTGACCAAGGGCCGAATCACCTTCCGATTCCGCTAGTCGCCGCCTGTTCCTTCCCCGCGTACAAATCTGGACACATTTAGTGTTCTATTGACATTTCCGAACGCCCGGGCGCCCGCGATCCGAATGAAACGGGCAGATTAGTACCGTTTTAACCCTCCCCGCCACTTAGCGGCACCGAATTTGCTCATTAACGTCAATAGATTACCTTCGGAAGTGCGGGAAGGAGATCGCCAGAGCGTCACAGTGCCCCAACCGCGCGGATCGGTCAGGGGGGAGCGGCGTGGACGGAGCCATAACCCACATTGGAGTTGGCGAGATTCGGACTCGCGTCCGGGTCGCGCACCTTTGCCGCATCGGAACGCTTTTCATTTCAGCGGCCCTTTGTCTGCTGGCCGGTGGCGAAGCCGCGGGCGCGTCCACGAATCTCACCGAGATGTCTCTCGAAGAACTCATGAACGTCGAGGTGACGTCGGTTTCGAAGAAGAGCGAGTCCCTGCACGAGGCGGCCGCGGCGATCTACGTGCTCACCTCCGAGGACATTCGCCGCTCTGGCGCGGCGAACATTCCCGATCTGTTGCGTCTGGTTCCCGGTGTCAACGTCGCCCGGCTCACGTCGAATTCGTGGTCGGTCACTGCGCGCGGATTCGGCGGACAATTTGCCAACAAACTCCTCGTGCTGATCGACGGCCGTTCGATCTATACGCCGCTATACGCGGGCGTCTACTGGGAGTCCCACGAGGTGATGCTCGAGGACGTGGATCGCATTGAAGTCATCCGCGGACCCGGCGGCACGCTCTGGGGCGCGAACGCCGTGAACGGCGTCATCAATATTGTGACCAAACCCGCGGAGGAGACCCAAGGGCTGCTCCTCTCCGGCGGCGCGGGCAGCTACGAGCGCGCATTCGCCAACGCACGCTGGGGCGGGGCGATCGGCGAGGACGTCCACTATCGCGTCTACACCCGCTATTTCCTGCGTGACGAAGGCGGCTCGGAAGCCAATGGCGGCGACGCGGACGATGCCTGGCACTCGATTCAGGGTGGCGCGCGATTCGACTGGGACATCAGCCCGGACGATCGCCTCTCACTCTACGCGGACCTGCGGCAGATTGACGAAGACAACGTCGTCACCGACGGCTTTCTGAACACGGGCTCGGGAATCGAATCGCATTCGACCTCCGAGTACTTCGGACGGTACGCGCAGGCTACCTGGGTCCATACCTTTGCAGACGAGTCTTCCTTCCAGCTCCAGGGGTACTACGACGGGTATACGTCGGACAGCGCGTCGTTGAACGAGGACCGCCACACATTTGACCTCGAATTCCAGCACCAGTTTCAGGCGGGCACGCGCCACGACATCGTCTGGGGCGTCGGCTTTCGCCACACGATGGACGAAGTGGACGGCACGGCAATGCTCTCGCTCTCACCGGATTCGCGCAGCGACCAGACGTTCAGCGCATTCATTCAGGACGAAATCGCGTTAACCGAGGAACTGCACCTGATCCTGGGAACGAAAATCGAGCACAACGATTACACGGGCGTCGAAGTGCAGCCCAACGCGCGCCTGCGATGGGCCCCCAACGATCGCCACACAGTGTGGGCCGCGATCTCGCGGGCCGTCCGCACGCCCGCGCGCGCCGAGGCCGACATCCAGCTACGCACGACGATTACTCCGGGAGTATTGGACGCATTGTTCGCGCAGTACGACGACCGCGAATTCGACGCGGAAGATTTGCTCGCGACGGAACTCGGCTACCGCGTGCGCGCGACGGACGAACTCGCGTTCGACTTCGCGTTCTTCTTCAATCACTACACGGATCTCCGTACGCTCTCGCCCGGCCCGTCCTTTGACGACAACGGAGTGACCGTGCTCCCGATCGAGCCGGTCAACGAGGGCGAGGCAAACACCTTCGGATTCGAGCTTGCCGCGGACTGGCAACCGATCGCGATGTGGCAGTTACGCGCGGGCTATACCTATCTGCACCTCAATCTCGACATCCCGAGCACGGACCCCATCACGGAGGCCGCCAGCGACGACACGCCGCAGAACCAACTGTTCATCCAAAGCCGGCTCAATCTGCCGCACAACATCGAGCTTGACGCCGCGCTCCGATACGTCGACTCGCTCGACGGGATAGACATCGATGGCTACACCGAAATGGACGCCCGGATTGCGTGGCGTCCGACCGAGGACCTCGAGCTGGCCCTCATCGGACGCAATCTGCTCGACAGCGAACACGAGGAATTCGCGTCTACGCTCTTCAACAACGTCCCCACGGCGGTCGAGCGCGAGATCTACGGAAAGATCACCTGGCGATTCATGCCGGGCGGGAAGCAGGCCCGATGAGCGGAATCGAACGATAGGCAAGCTATGGATACGCAGCTTCACACAACGCGGCAAACAGGCGGAGAGGCGCCGGGCGGTTCTGCACTGCCCGATTCGCTGACCATGCCGATCGGCAGTCTGCCCGCGTGGCTCGTGCGCCTTTCGCTGCTGATTCTGTGGGCGGTCATCGTCGCATTTTCGTGGGCGCCCTCGATCTTCGGCGAAGATGCACCGCCGCCCGCGGCCAATAAAGTGATCGACCTGTCGCTCGAAGACCTCATGAACGTGGAGATCACGTCCGTATCGAAACGCTCCGAAAAGAGGACCGACGCCGCCGCGGCCATCTACGTGCTCACGCAGGATGACATCCGGCGCTCGGGCGCCACAAACATCCCCGACGCGCTGCGGCTGGTACCCGGCGTGAATGTCGCCCGCCTTACGTCGAACACATGGTCCGTGACCGCACGCGGCTTCGGCGGCCGTTTCGCGAACAAACTCCTCGTCCTGATCGACGGGCGCTCCATCTACACGCCGCTGTTCGCAGGGGTGTATTGGGAAGCGCACGAAGTGATGCTCGAGGATGTGGACCGCATCGAGGTCATTCGCGGGCCCGGTGGCACGCTCTGGGGAGCGAACGCCGTAAACGGCGTGATCAACATCGTTACGAAGCCGGCCGCGGACACGCAGGGTCTCCTGCTCTCGACGGGCGCAGGTACCTACGAGCGCGCATTCGCCAACGCCCGGTGGGGCGGCGCCATCGGCGAGGACGTGAACTATCGGTTGTACACCCGGTATTTCCTTCGCGACGAAGGCGGATCGCAGGCCACGGGCGGCGACGGTGACGACGCCTGGCATTCGATCCAGGGCGGGGGACGCGTGGACTGGAACATCGGCCCGGACGACCGGCTCTCGCTCTACGCCGATCTCCGGCAACTCAACATGGACCAGGTCGTCACGCGGGCGTTTCTGGATGCGCCGTTTGCGCGGGAGATTCACGACTCGGCGGACTATTTCGGCCGCTACGTGATGGCATCGTGGGTACACACCTTTGCGGACGAATCATCGCTACAGGTTCAGGCGTACTACGACGGATACACGTGGGACGACCCCACCTTCGGCGAAGATCGCAACACTTTCGACCTGGATATACAGCACCAGCTGAACGTAGGAGAGCGTCACAGCGTCATTTGGGGCCTGGAATTCCGTCACACGCAAGACGAAATCGACGGGTCAGAGTGGATTTCTCTGACCCCCGACTCCCGCAGCGACCAAACCTACAGCGCGTTCGCGCAGGACGACATTGCGCTCACGGACGAACTCCACCTCATCCTCGGACTCAAGATCGAACACAACGACTACTCGGGCATCGAGGTCCAGCCCAATGCGCGCATTCGCTGGCTGCCCAACGACCGGCATACCGTCTGGGCGGCGGTGTCTCGCGCCGTCCGCACGCCGTCGCGCGCGGAGCGCGACGTTCGGCTCCGGAACACAACCGCTCCCGGCCCGACGGAAGTGGTCTTCATGCGCTACGACGACCGGCAGTTCGATTCCGAGAATCTGCTGGCCACCGAACTGGGATACCGCGTGCGCGCGACGGACGAACTCGCCTTCGATATCGCTCTCTTCTTCAATCACTACACGGACCTGCGGACGCTCGAACCGGGTCCCGCGTTTGACGACAACGGCGTTACCGTCGTTCCGATCGAGGCCGTCAACGAAGGCAAATCGAATACCTACGGCTTCGAGATCGCGGCCGACTGGCAACCGATGAGCATGTGGCAACTGCGCGCCGGCTATTCGTACCTTCACATCAACCTCGATGTACCCGACTCGGACCCGGTGACCGAGTCGTTCAGCGGGGATACACCGCAGAATCAATTCTTCATTCAGAATCGACTCAATCTCCCCCACGACGTCGAATTCGATACCTCGTTGCGGTATGTCGACTCGCTTGACGGAATCGGCATCGATTCGTATGTCGAGCTCGATGCACGGCTCGCGTGGCGTCCCATCGAAGACCTCGAACTCGCGCTCGTCGGGCGCAATCTCCTGGACAACGAACATCAGGAGTTTGCGCCGACCTTTGTAAACCATGTTCCGACGGGCGTGGAGCGCGAGGTATACGGAAAAATCACCTGGCAGTTTAAGCCGGGCGCCAAGAACCGGCGATAGGAAATACGGAAGGTGAGCGAATTGATGAAGACCATGATCGATCGAGCGCAGCGCGGACGTAAGCGGGCCTTCCGCGGCTCGCTGATGTCGCTTTGGGTGGCCATTGCGACGGTCTCGTGTGCGCCCGCCGTTTTCGGTGAAGAGGCAACGTCGTCCGCGGAAGGCAAAGTCATCGACATGTCGCTCGAAGACCTTCTGAACGTCGAAATCACGTCGGTGTCGAAACGCTCCGAGAAGCGCACTGCCGCCGCTGCCGCCATATTCGTCCTCACGCAGGAAGACATCCGCCGCTCCGGCGCGACGAACATCCCCGACTTGCTCCGTACGGTCCCGGGACTGCACGTCGCCCAGATGAACTCCAGCCGCTGGTCCGTGACTTCGCGCGGATTCTCTGGACGGTTCTCAAGCATGCTGCTCGTCCTCATCGACGGCCGCTCGATCTACACGCCGTTCTTCGCAGGCGTCTACTGGGAAGCGAACGACGTCATGCTGGAGGACATCGACCGCATCGAGGTCATTCGCGGGCCCGGCGGGACCCTCTGGGGCGCGAACGCGGTCAACGGTGTCATCAATATCGTCACGAAGTCGGCGGCCGACACGCAGGGAGGCCTCGTCTCCGCGATCGCCGGCAAGGAGGACCGTGCGTCGGCGGCGCTGCGATACGGCGGCGAAATCGGCGATCTCGGTCATTATCGCGTCTACGGCAAGTATTTCTATCACGACGAGGCGGGCGGCTTTATCGAGGGCCAGACGCAGACCACCGGTGGCAGCCCGACGGATGATTGGCACAATGGTCATGCCGGTTTCCGGATGGATCTAAACCCCAATCCGGATGACACGCTGACGCTCCTGGGTGGGTTCCAAACCTTCAGCGCGGAGAACACCTACGAACTGCCGTTCCTGGTGGACCCGTTGTTTCGACGCATCGATGATAAATCACACTTCGAGAGCACTCATATACTCGGCCGATGGTCCCGGCGTCTCGCAAACGATAACGAGATCCAATTGCAAGGCTACTACGATTTCTACCATTACGACGAGAAAACGATCGAAGAACTCCGCCAGACACTGGACATAGATTTCCAGCACCGGCTCCAGATCGGAGGACGCCACGACCTTCTCTGGGGTCTGGGTTACCGCCTTACGTGGGACGAGTTCGAGGACACCCCGTTCGCATCGATGGATCCGGAGAGTCAAGCCGACCACCTGTTCAGCGCATTCATCCAGGACGACATCGCCCTTCTCGACACGCTCAAGCTCACCATCGGCACCAAAATCGAGCACAACGACTACACCGGCATTGAGATTCAGCCCAGTGCCCGCATAGCGTGGACGCCAAACGACCGCCACACGCTTTGGGCAGCGGTTTCTCGCGCCGTCCGCACCCCCTCTCGCGGCGAATCCGATATCCGCCTCGAATTCGGGGAACAGGCGGCTTTCCCCGGCGCATTCGCCGCGGCCTTTGGCAGCCCCGATCTCGACGCCACCGCGTTGCTGGCCTTCGAACTCGGTTACCGCGTCGCTCCGGTCAATCGGCTCGCACTCGACATTGTGTTGTTTTACAACGACTACGATCACGTGCGCGACGGTGAACTCGGCGACATCTTCAACGAGACAGACCCTCCCCCGCCGCACGACGTGTTGCCGCTCTTCATC
>CAYPNI010000026.1:35863-42269 GCA_964411925.1 uncultured Nitrospirales bacterium | reverse complement strand
GCATCCCGACGGTCGGCTCGCCCTCGATCGGCAGCAGCTCCTTGTACCGCCAGATGTTCGGCCCACGCGACTCGATTTTTTCGCGTGTCAGGTCCGCCGCGATCGCGTCGTAGTCGTACTTGACCTCCAGCGGGCCAAAGTCGAACTCGCAAACATAGCGGACTTCGGTCGTGGGGTACTCCCGCCCGCTCTCGCGTCCCTTCAGTGCCGTGAAATACCGCTTGCGCGCTCCCATCGCACTCCATTCCTCTCGCTCGGGCCGCTGCCGCCGGGCCCCTAAAGCAAAACGCCTCGTAGCCCTGGGAGAGGGGTACGAGGCGTGTATCGGTCCTTTTGGACTAAACGCACCAGGCATCCACTTATCTCTCCCGCACCCCCGCACGCGCAGGGTGGGTCGGAGTTGGCACCTTCGCCCCGCCGATTTCCGGAGAAATCAGACAGGTCGTGGTTGCCGCGGCTTCAAAGGGCCTGTCCCTCCACCGCTCTTGATAAGCAACTTACGAGGCTTCAACTGTTCTAGCTGGCGATACGCTACCACATGCACACCGGCCCGCGCAATAGCACGCCCCCGCTAGTGCCGACTCGAAACCCTCGCCCGTCACACCCCGACGAAACAGCCGGTTCCCGCCGAGCTTCGCCGTCAGTTAGAATCATTGAGTTGCCTCGCGTAGGCGGACTTTCTCACCGATACGAATGGAGCAAGGCCCCCTGAAAACCAAGCGATCTGTATAAATTGCGAGACACACAAACGACACCGAATAGATCGAATAACTGCTTGAAAGAACAGGATCAACGGGATTGAAAGAGAATATGACCATGAGAGTCACACACATCGCGATGGCTTTCGTTCTGGTATATACCATCGTGGCATCGGCGCAAGTCAATATCGATCAGCAAACCGTAGCCGATGCGTATGTCTATCTGCTTGGGCGCGCGATTGTGATCAGACAGGAGCAGACGGACCTGAAGGAGCCGGGCGTCGCCTACAACGTCATCAAGTACAATCCCGTCGGCTCCGCGGATTTTGTCAATCCGAACCTCGACGTTGCTTACCTTGAAGCATGGATAGCGGTGGACGACAAGACCCCGGTTCTGCTTGAGGTGCCTGAGGTGAAGGGCCGGTATTACACCGCACAGATCCTCGACGAGTGGGGCGAGGTCATCACCAACATCAACGAACGTAACTATCCGTCGCATCCGTTCGGCAAGTTCGCTTTTGTCGCGCCGGGTTCCCAGGCGGCCATACCCGCCGATGCGGTCCGCATCGAACTGCATTCGGGCAAGGCCAAGATGCTTGCACGCGTGGAACTGAAGACGGACCGTGAGGGTGCGGTGGCACTCCAGAGGCAGTTCAGACTAGAGCCGCTCGGCACGCCAACGGTTCAGCCTGTCGCCCCCATGGCTTCGTTTGGGAACAAGGAACTTATCGGGGTCGAACTCTTCGACAACGCTGATTCTGTCATCGCAAGCGCCCAGGATCTGTCGCCCATTGCAGCTCAGATGCAGGCGAAGGTTCGAGAAGTGAGCCGACAGGCCAGAGACCCCGAGCAGCGCAAGGCTCTGCATGCAATGATTAAGGGGCAAGTGATTCCCCAATTTCTCCAGTATGCCGTCACGAAATCCGGCGTCTTCAAGAACAACTGGCTCGCCACACTGGGCACCGGCAACTACGGCGCAGACTACTGGAAGCGCAGTTCGGCGAATCTGGTGGGACTATGGGCCAACTCAAACGACGAAGTCATCTATTTCGTTGCCACGCAGGATGCAGAGGGACAAGCACTCAATGGGGCCTACGATTACCTTCTTGAGTTTCCTTCTACGAGTCGGCCCGATGCCGTGGTAGACGCCTACTGGTCCGTGATTCTCGTCGATGTTCCCGACTATCGGGTCGTGCCTAATCCTCTAAACAGGTTCAACCTGAATAGCTACTCTGGTCTCAAGAACGATGCTGATGGATCACTGAAGATTCTAATCGCCAACAAACCAGATGCAGCTGTACCGGAGTCAAACTGGCTACCCTCCGGTAATGGCAATGAATTCTCGCTGACCCTCCGTACGTATGTTCCCAAGGACATCGTGAAACGCGGAGAGTGGTTTCCGCCGGCACTCAGGCGTCTCACACGGTAGAGGAAGCTAATGGCGAATTAATATCGCTTGGAGTGGATGAGGCTCTGCCGCCGCTGTGGAACCGTAGATCGAAAGGACAAACTTACAACATGCGCATTATCTCCAAAATGTTGAGCCGTGCCACCGTCACGATGGCTCTATGCACGACGACCATCGCCCCACAGGCGGTCTCTCAAAACACCAGTCCCAGGTACAAGGCTGACGTGCCGGAATCCATCCTCACCCCTGACAAAGTGAACACCGAGCTTCTTGGAAGCCTCGAGTTCTTTGACGGCATGCCCAACAACGCCACCATCGAGAAGACCTATGACTTCCTTGATGTTTCTCGCGGGGTTGAAGCCTTCCTGAGCGGTATCCCGGCGGCTTCGGTATACGCCATTCTCGAGGGGTTCAAGGAGGCCGGTATGGAGCCTGGCGATATGGGAATCACGGAAAGTCTGATGGATGCTCGTTCGCTCTATCTAACTCCGAATTCGACGACTCCCTATTGCATGATGGAGCTGAATCTCAAGAACGGGCCCATGGTGATGGAGGTTCCCGCAGGCGTATTGGGGCCGATTGGCGACGCCTTCTTCCGGTGGGTGACGGATGTCGGTTTGACCGGCCCGGATCAGGGAAAAGGGGGCAAGTACCTTTTCGTGCACACCTCTTACGAAGGTGAAATTCCACCCGGCTACTTTGTGGTGAAAGTGCCCACGTACCGTAATCCTGCATTCTTCCGTGCCTTCGTCCAGGATGGCGACATCGCCGGGGCAGTGCAGGGGGTGAAAGAGAACTTCCGGCTGTATCCACTGTCCAAAGCGAGTCACCCTCCGACACAGAAATTCATCGACGTCTCGGGCAAGAAATACAACACTGTTCATGCGAATGATTTTCATTTTTTCGAGGAAATGAATGCCGTGATTCAGGAAGAACCGGCGGGTGCCTTAAACCCGGAGATACTCGGGCTCTTTGCTTCGATTGGCATCAAAAAGGGGAAGCCGTTTGCGCCGGATTCCCGCATGAAGGAAATCCTGACCGAAGCGGTGGCGATCGGCAATGCCACTGCGCGCTCCATCTGTTTTGCACCGCGAGACAAGAGCGTTTACTACTATCCCGATCGCCAATGGTATTCCAGCTTCGCAGGGTCATATGATTTCATGGAAAACGGAGCAATGATGCTCGATAACCGCGTGTTGTGGCATTACATCGCCACCGGTGTCACCCCGGCAATGGCTACGCCCAAAGTCGGCACGGGTTCGGTCTATCCGACAGCCGCCCGCGACTCAGAGGGCAACTATCTCGATGGCGGAAAAAACTACTCGGTCACGCTGCCTGGCCCGGTACCGGCCAAGGCCTTCTGGGCCGTCACAGCCTACGATGCACAGACGCGTTCTTTTGTTGAAACCAACCAGAGGGCGGCGGGGCTCGACAGCCTCGACCCGAACGTAAAGCCTAATACTGATGGCTCCCATACCATCTGGTTTGGGCCAGAGCCACCCGCGGGCCATGAGGGCAATTGGGTTCAAACCGTGCCGAAAAAAAGTTACTTCGTGTTTTTGCGGCTATATGGTCCGCTGCAACCCTGGTTCGATAAGTCCTGGAAGCCGGGCGATTTTGAGTTGGTGAAGTGAGTGTCCGTGCCGAAAACTCGTACTTTTTGCGAGACAATGACTTACGACTTCGGTCAGGAGGTAGTCTAAATTTGGACTAGGTGGCTGGCCGATACGGAAACTCTCTCCGAGTCACCGAGTAGGTCAAATCGAATCTCGCCCTCGCCGTTACCCGTCGGCCCCGGCCTGCCTGTACAATGGGGCGGTCTCATTCGAGGCTTCCCTCTCATGTCGATAGTTCTCCTGTTTGCCGGTCTGGCCATTCTCACGGTTGGCGCGGAGCTGCTCGTCCGCGGCGCGTCGCGACTGGCGGCCGCGGTGCGGGTGTCGCCGCTGGTCATCGGGCTGACGATTGTCGCCTATGGCACCAGCGCGCCCGAGATGGTCGTGAGCGTGCAGTCTGCCCTGAACGGCCAGGCGGACATCGCGCTCGGCAACGTCGTCGGCAGCAACATCTTCAACGTGCTGTTCATCCTCGGCGTGTCGGCGCTCATCGTCCCGCTCGTCGTCCAACAGAAGCTCATCTGGTTCGATGTGCCCATCATGATCGCCGTCTCGGTAACCGCGCTGTTCATGGGTATGGACGGCCGGATCGGGCGTGTCGACGGCGCGCTGCTGTTTGCGGGGTGCATCGCGTATACCGCGTGGGCAATCGTCGAGAGCCGCCGCGAGAACAAACCGGTGGTTGACCAGTACTCGGAGGAATTCGGGGCCGCGACCGCCCCCGCCCGTCTGACGGGCCTCGGAATGCAGGTCGCGTACGTCGCCGGTGGACTGGTGTTGCTTGTGTTCGGCGCGCGCCTTTTCCTCGACGCGGCGATCGCCATTGCGCGGGACCTCGGCGTCTCGGAACTCGTCATCGGCCTCACGATCGTCGCGGCGGGAACTTCGCTGCCCGAAGTCGCCACGTCCATCGTCGCGGCGATCAAGGGCGAGCGCGACATTGCCGTGGGCAACGTCGTCGGCAGCAACATCTTCAATATCCTCGCGGTGCTGGGCGTCTCGGGCCTGGTCGCGGGTGACGGCGTGGGCGTGGCGGAGGCGGCGCTGCGCTTCGACATCCCGGTGATGATCGCGGTCGCGCTCGCATGTTTCCCGCTGTTTTTCACCGGCCACGTGATCTCGCGCTGGGAAGGCGCGCTGTTCCTTGCGTATTACGTTGCCTACACGACGTTCCTGGTCCTGCACTCGGTCCAGTCCTCGATGCGCGACACCTACTCGTTCGCACTCGCGGCGATCGCGTTGCCGCTCACGGTGGCGGGCATCGCCTTCTCCGTCTGGCAATCCACGCGCAACCGGGACGCAACACGCACGCGGGGAGTTTAGGGACCGCGCCGCCCTCCCTATCGTGACGCTAGAACCACTTGCTACGCAGGAAAAAGTAGAGCATCGCCGTGGGGACGATGGCGCAGGCGGCGAGCATCGTGAAAAACAGCAGGCGCGAATCGAACGGGAGCCCGTCGAAGTTCTGGCCGAAAAAGCCCGTGATGAATGCCAACGGCAGGAAAATCGCGCTGAGCAGCGTCAGCCGCTTCACGATTTCGTTGGTACGCTGGGACCCGGTCCACAGGTAGGCGTCGAGCGCGTTGCCAAGGAGGTCGCGGGTGGCGTCCACGGCCTCGAGGATGCGCAGCACGTGATCGTGGACGTCGCGGAAATAGACGGCCGTCCGATCCGCGACGGGGCCCTCGCCGCCGCGCTTGGACAGTCGCGCGAAGACGTCGCGCTGCGGCACGAGCAACTTGCGCAGGTGCACCAGCGCGCGCCGGAGCCCCAGAATGCGCCCGAGGGTGTCTTCGGATCGCTCGTGCTCGAGGATTGATTCTTCGAGCGTCTCGACGTCGGTCGCGATTCTATCGACGAGCGGGAACAGCATGTCCACCATCGCGTCCGCGACGAGGTAGCTGACGAAGTCGGCGCCGTGCGCGCTCAGTCCGCGCTCGAGCTTGACGCGGCCCCAGACGCCGTTCAGCGGGCGGATGGGCCCGTCGTGCACGGTGACGAGATATCGGTCGCCCAGGAACGTATGCAGTTCGCAGGATTCCAGTTCCGCGTCCGGTTCCGCCGCCATGGCGAACCCGTGGGCGACGATGAACAGATAGCCGTCGTACTCTTCCACCTTCGGCCGCTGATCGAAGTGCGCGCAGTCTTCCAGCGTGAGCGGGTGAAACTTGAACCGGGACCCGAGCAGTTCGAGCTGCGTCGAATCCTGTTTCTCGAGGTCGATCCAGCGCAGTGTGCCCGCGGCCGGGGGATGGACGAAATCGGCGCCTTCGGTCTCGATGACGCGCCCGCTGCTGTCGATGTCCAGGACGCGAAACATGGGCGAGCGGCCTCCGTGCGCGGATTATGCCGGAACGAGCGCCGCCAGTGTCACCGCCTTCTTCGGCGTAACGGAAAACGCGAGCCGTTCGCGCGGATCGCGCGCGACCCGGGCAAGCGTGACGCCCGCGGCGAAGACAGTGGACGCGGCCCGCTCGATCGCCGGGGCGAGTGCGTTGGCGGCGTCATCGTCGTTGGGCGCGAGGAGCCGATCGTTCGAAATCACAGCGAACGATCCGGTATCGAAAGTCAGCTTGCCCGCAAACTCGGGTTCCTGTTCGAGCGCGCGGCAGGCGCCGAGCGTCAGGCGGAGTCCCGCCTCGATTCGCGCGGCGGGCGTCGCGCCGGCCGGCCGCTTGGCGCGG
>CAYPNI010000026.1:0-35763 GCA_964411925.1 uncultured Nitrospirales bacterium | reverse complement strand
TTGGGATCAGACCTTTACGCCGCTGATTTCGCGCTGCATCTTCGACTGGCATTCGTGCGCGGCTTCGATGAAGAGCTGCGCTTCTTCGACGAGTTGTCGCGCGCCTTCCCGGCTCGCGCCGTTGGCGCCGCGTTCGTGCCGCGAGAACAGATACTCGTGGAACTTTGCGCCGGCGAGCCGCGACGAGAACAGCTTGGTATCGACAAACCGCTTGCTGAACTCACTCACGATGACGCCGGCGTCGTTCGGCACGTCGAGCCACTGGGTCTTGACGAGGCCCTTGGCGGCGGTGAGCATCGCCTGGTAGGCCATGGCGTCGGCCTCGTGTAGCTTGCCCTCCTCGAGCAGCACGGAGGCCTCAAACACCTCGCGTTCCGCCTCGGACAGGCTGAAATCGATCAGGCTGACGACCTCGCCCGCGCACTCGCCCTTGCCGCGATCGCCGTGGCTGTACTCGCGCGTGTCGCCCCAGTCCTGGTAGAAGTCGGCGTTCTCCTCGTGCGTGGGCACGGCGGCGAGATCTTCGAACATATCCTTGAGCCCGCGCTTGCCGAGCCGTTTGATGTAGTCCTGGAAACTCTCGCCTTTTGCGCGTTCTTTCGCGTAGCGCGCGGTGACGCGCTCGACGACTTCCGGGATGTTCTTGGACGGTATGGCAGCGACGGCGAGTCCGTACGAGGCGGCGTTCTCGGTCCACTGCCCGCCGAGGATAACCTGGAAATGCGGCACGGATCGGCCCTCGACGTTCCGGTTGACGCCGTAGAAGCCGATATCGGAGATGTGGTGTTGCCCGCACGAATTGAAGCAGCCGCTGATCTTGATGTGCAGGTTGCCGATCGCCTCGTCGAACATCACGTTTTTCTGCGAGAGCCGTTTGCGCAGCTCCGCGGCCAGCCCGCGGCTGGACGAGATGCCGAGTTTGCACGAGTCGGTGCCGGGGCACGCCGTGATGTCCACGATGGTCTTTGCGCCGGGGTCCGCCAGCCCGATCGCCGCGAGATCCTTGTAGAAATCGACGATGTCCGCCTCGGGGATGAAGCGGAAGAGCAGGTTCTGGTCCACGGTCGCGCGGATCGTGTCGCCGCAGTACTTGCGCGACATTGACGCGAGCTGGCGCGCCTGCCACGACGAGAAATCGCCGAGCGGGCAGGTGACGACGGCCGCGACGTAGCCCGGCTGCCGTTGCGGGTAGACGTTCGAGCGGCGCCACGCCGCGAATCCCTCGGGCGGCGTGGTGCCGTTGAGCGCCTTGCCCGGCTTGAGCGGCTTGTCGGCCAGCCCGCGGTGCTCCTCGATGAGGCTGGTCCAGCGCGGGTCTTTCGGCATGATCGCCTTCTCTTTGTTGACCTCGTCGCGGAAGGCGTCGATGCCGAGTTTCGCGACGACGAATTTGATACGCGCGCGGGCGCGGTTCTTCTTCTCGCCGAGCCGCGCGAACACGCGCGCAATTGCCTGTGCCGTCGGCAGCAGCTCGTGCTCGGGGACGAACTCCTCGAGCAGTTTGGCGTCGTGCGGAACCGCGCCCAGCCCGCCGCCGACGTAGACGGCGAACCCGCGTTGACCGTCGCGCACCTTGGCCACGGCGCCGAAGTCGTGCATGTTCACGAGACCGCAGGCGTGGTGCGCGCAGCCGGAAAACGCGGGCTTGAACTTGCGGCCGAAGTCCTGGGTATCGGGATGGCCGAGGAGGAACTTCATCAGCGCCTTGGCGTAGGGCGTCACGTCGAACGTCTCGTCCGTGCAAATCCCGGCATACGGGCAGGCCGTCACGTTGCGCACGGAGTTGCCGCAGGCTTCCCGTGTCGTGATATCGACGGCCGCGAGCCGCCGCATGAAATCGGGCGTGTCCTCGATGTGGATGTAGTGCATCTGGATGTCCTGCCGCGTGGTGACGTGCAGGTTGCCGACGGAATACTCCTCGGAAATGTCGGCCATGGCCTCGAGTTGTTCGGCCGAGAGCCCGCCGAACGGCACCTTGATGCGCATCATGCCGGGCGCGTCGAACTGCGTCTCGGGCCCCTTGGTCAGGTCGCGGCCGTAATCGATGGTCTGCGTCGCGATGCCGTCATGCCGCTGGCCGTTGTCGTAACGCTGGCCGTAGGCGCCGCGGCGAAGGCGGGACTCGGCGAAAATTTTCTCGTCGAGTTCGCCGCGCCGGCGCAGCTCCATCTGCGTTTCGTAGATGTCGATCTCGCGGGCGAGTTCCGGTTCCGTCCGCGCGGCCAGTTTGTCTTTCCACGTCGTTGCCATGACTTTCACCTCGTCTTTCGATACGTCATCAACTTGCGAGCGCCGCGGCGGGCGTGAGCGCATAGCGCGCCTGCGCCGCTTCGAGAATCAGCCGCAACATGTCCGCGTACGACATCCCGGCCATGCCGGCCATGATGTTCATTTTGCCGTCCCAGCACCAGCCGGGATTCGGGTTGGCTTCGAGCAGCTTGATCTCGCCGGCGGCGTCCGCGCGGAAATCGAACCGCGCGTAGTCGCGGCATCCGAGCCGCTCGAACAGCAGTTGCGCACGGTCCATCAGCGTGCGGCGCGCGCGCTCGGACAAATTCGCCTCCTGATACTTGATGCTGGACCAGTAGGGCGAGTCCGGCTCCCACTTCGATTCGTAGCCGAGGATCGGCGGGAGGCCGTCACCCAGCGCGCTGAAATCGAATTCCAGGATCGGCAGCACGGTCATTTGCATGCCCGGATTGCCGATCACGCCGACGGTATATTCCGTGCCGCTGAGGAACTCCTGCACGAGCACCGCACGGTTCGGATGAATCTGCCGCAGGTACTCCCAATAATTCATGAACTGCTGTTGATTGTGGACGACGGAGTCCTTCGTGATCCCGATACTGCTATCGCCGACGTTGGGCTTGAGCAGCACGGGGAAATTCGACGGCAGATTGGCCGCCTGGTCGTCCGGGTCGTGGAAGGTCTCGAGCGGCACGGGGATGTCCATCGACTCGGCGATCGCGCGGACGAAGGCCTTGTTGTAGCAGAGCCCAAGGCACTGCGGCCCGGCGCCCGTATACGGGATGCCGAGCATCTCGAACACGGCGGGCACGTGCAGTTCCTTGAACGCGTCGTTTCGGTAGCCCTCGTCGCACAGGTTGAGCACAAATTGCGGCGGATCCTTGCGCATCTTCTCGAGGAAGGACTGGTGGTCGGAGTAATAGGTGAACGAGAAATCCTTGAGCGCGCCCAATGCGTCCTTGAGCCGGTTGATGGTGTCGAAATCTTCCTCGTTGAACTTGCCGCCGCGCTTGACGTCGTCAGGCATCCCCGGATCGCCCATGACGACGGTGACCTGCGGGAACAGCGGTCCGCGCCTCACGTTGACCGTCGCCGCCGGCACGCGCGCGAGGATGAACATCCGGTGGGCCATCATGCCGAGGTCCTGGTTGCGATCGGACATGGCCTTGGGCGCGTCCTCGCGCCGGACCTCCACGAACCCGGTCTTCGTCAGGAGCGCGCGGATTTCCTCGGAGGTATACAGCCGTTCCGCGTAGAACTGATCCGCGATGACGCCTTTTTCGACGTGCGTGACGACTTCGCGCGAGATCAGCCGGTGCCGGTCCGATGAGAGCGCACGTTCCCGGCATACAAAGTGGCTCTGATCAATCCACTCCCATGACCGGGGTTCGTAGTGCTCGCGCATCCACTCGCCGTCGACCAAGTCGAGCACAACTTGGCCGCTGGGCTTGAGCACACGCCGGACGCCGCGCAGCACGGCGAGGTCGTCCTCGGTGCGCTCGAAGTAGCCGAACGAGTTGCCGAACAGCGCGACACAATCGACGGACGACTGCGCGTAGCGGAACTTGCGGGCGTCGCCCTCGCGGAACGTCGCCGGAAAGTTCAGCTTCTGCGCGCGGCGGCGCGCGAGTCGCACGAGGTAGCGAGAGCGATCGATGCCGGTCACTTTCGCGTACCCGCGGCTGGCGAGTTCGAGCGAGTGGCGCCCCTGGCCGCAGCACAAGTCGATGATCTCCGCATCTTTCGACAGCCCTGTCAACTCGAGCATGCGGTCGATATCCTGTTGCGTATTGCGCTCGTTCTCGACGACGTCGCCGTCGGTCTTGAGGTAGACCGCGTTGAAAAGCGTGCGCCACCATTCGGCGGGCAAATGGCGCTCGAGATCGGAGATCGGCCCCAGCGATCTCGGCGCGGACCCCGAGGACGGCGGCCCGTTGGGGGTGGTTGCTACTGGTGCTGCCACGTTCGTCTGTCCCCGTCAATGGCGGTCATTGTTTCGCCGCCGCTGAATTCGCTGCTATGTGCGAAACCCCCGCGCCTCGCGGGGGTTGTGTCCTAACGGTCATTGCGGGCCGCGGGCTGTGCGACGAAGCGGTCTCTTCATCCACTGCGCGTCCCCGAGTCGATCCTAATACTTCGGCATCGACGGGTCTACTTCGTCCGCCCAGCGCGTGATGCCGCCGACCATGTTCTTCACGTTGGTGAACCCGTTTGCGTACAGGATGTCCTGCGCCTTGGCGCTGCGCCCGCCCATCTTGCAATGGAGCACGATGTCGGCGTCCGGGTCGAGCTCGCCGATGCGGTTCTCGACCTGCCCGAGCGGGATCAGCTTTGCGCCCTCGATATGCGCGATGTCCCACTCGTGCGGCTCGCGCACGTCGATCAGCACGAAATCCTCGCCGCGCGCGAGACGGCCCTTGACCTGCGCGGGCGTGATCTCGTCCGCCGCGAGGTTCTCTTCCGTCGCGGGCGCATCGGTCTTCGGCACGCCGCAGAACTCCTGGTAATCGATCAGCTCGGTCACGGTCGGATTCTCGCCGCAGACCGGGCAGCTCGGGTCCTTCTTGAGTTTCAGTTCGCGGAACTTCATGTCGAGCGCGTTAAACAGCATCAGCCGGCCGATGAGCGGGTTGCCCTGGCCGAGGATGAGCTTCACCGCTTCATTCGCCTGGATGAGCCCGACGATGCCCGGCAGGATGCCCAGCACGCCGCCTTCGGCGCAGCTTGGCACCATCCCCGGCGGGGGCGGCTCGGGATAGAGGCAGCGGTAGCACGGGCCCTTCTCCGCCCAGAACACGCTCGACTGTCCCTCGAAGCGGAAAATGCTGCCGTAGACATTCGGCTTGCCGAGCAGCACGCAGGCGTCGTTCACGAGATAGCGCGTCGGGAAGTTGTCCGTGCCGTCGATGACGATGTCGTACTTCGCGACGATGTCCATCGCGTTGTCGGACGTGAGTCCCGTGTTGTACTTGTCCACCTCGACGAAGGGGTTGATGTCCCTGATGGATTCGGCGGCGGACTCGACTTTGAGCCGGCCGACGTCCTTGGTGCCGTGGATGACCTGGCGCTGCAGGTTCGAGAAATCGACGACGTCGTAGTCCACGAGGCCGAGCCGGCCGATGCCCGCGGCGGCGAGGTACATGCCGAGCGGCGAGCCGAGTCCGCCCGTGCCGATCAGCAGGATGCTCGCGGCCTTGAGCCGTTTCTGGCCCTCGACGCCGACCTCGGGAAGTATCAGGTGGCGCGAGTAGCGCTGCATTTCTTCGCGGGACAGTTCCGCCGCGCCGCCGAGCAGGCTAAGCGCGGCTCCGGGCGATGCGACCTCAACCGCGCCGCCGGCGACTGCGGGCACCAGCACGACCTCGTCACCCTCGGATACCGCGGTGTCCTTCAGGGCCGGGCCCTTGATGTGGTCCTCGTTCAGATACACGTTTACGAAGTTGCGGACGTTGCCGTCGTCGTCGAGCAGGTGCGTGCGGAGCTGCGGATAACCCGCGATAAGGTTGCGCATCACGTCGCCGACCTTTTTGCCTTCGACGGTCACCGTGTCCTGGTTGTTCGCGTACGCGCGCAACGCCGTCGGCAGTAGTACCTTGACACCCATCATCCCGCTCCTTCGAATGCCTACTTCCCGATTCGTATCTCTTCCGGATCGAACGCACTGCGATCGTCTTTGAGCCGCCACGACGTCATGTCCGCGGCGGCGCCGTCCTTGATCGAGACGATTACATATGAATACACGGGCCACGCATGGTCGAGGTCATACTGCGAGGGCCGCGCGGGCGCGTTCGGATGCGAATGATAAAACCCGACAATGTCCAGTCCCTTCGCGCGCGCCGCTTTCTCGCCGCGCATGTACGCCTCCGGCGTGATCAAGAACCGGTTGTACTTCGCTTCGTCCTCGCGATCGTTCGCGGCGCGCATCAGTTCGGCCACGCCGCGATCGGCGCCGTTCAACTTGCCGAGCATGAACCCGCAACACTCGTTCGGAAACGTTTCCTCGCCGTGCTGCGCGATCGCCGCGCGGTGCGACTCCGTCAACTCGATCGCCATGACTCAACGCCGGCCCCAGAACTCGAAATCGAGATACTTGTGCCCGCTGTCGGGGAGTATCACGACGACCACGCCCGACGCGATCGACTTCGCCACGTCCAGCGCGCAGGCCAGCGCCGCGCCCGATGACATGCCCACCAGCAACCCTTCTTCGCGCGCGAGGCGCAGGCACAACTTCTGCGCCGCCTCGGTACGCACCCAACGGTTCTCGTCGGCACGCGTCTCGTCGTAGATGCCGGGCACGATGGACGTGGGCATGTGCTTGAGCCCTTCGAGCCCATGCATCGGCCCATCCGGCTGGAAGGATATCAAACGCACGTCCGGCTTTTCTTCCCGCAACCGCTTGCTGGTGCCCATGAACGTGCCGCTCGTGCCGAGTCCGGCGACGAAATGCGTCACCGCGCCGTCGGTTTGCGCCAGGATTTCGCGGCCGGTCGTCTCGTAGTGCGCGCGCCAGTTCGCATCGTTGTTGTACTGGTCGGGATAGAAATACGTGTCCGGGTCCTTTGCGTACAGTTCGCGCGCCTTCTCGATGGCGCCGTCGGAGCCCTTCGTCGGGTCCGTGAGCACAAGGTCCGCGCCATACGATTCGAGAATCCGCTGTCGGATCGGCCCGATGTTTTTCGGCACGCACAACTTGATGCGGTATCCCATCGCCGCGCCGAGCATCGCGTATGCGACCCCGGTATTGCCCGATGTCGCATCGAGCAGAACCTTGTCCTTCGTTAACCGGCCTGTGGCTTCGCCGTCGAGCATCATGTTGAGCGCCGGTCGGTCCTTCACGGATCCGCCCGGGTTGTACCACTCCGCCTTTGCGAATAACCGGACCGGTGCAACTTCCGCCGCGATCCGGCGAAGCTCGAGCAAAGGCGTGTTACCAACGCAATCGACCACCCGCCTCCGCCGGTCAATGGCGGATCGGTCGCGCGCCGAAAGTATTGACGCCTCAGCAGGTTGTGACATGGTCTGAATCATACCTTACAAACATGCTCAGTTTAGTAAAGATTCCCTGGCGATGTCCAGTGTCTTGTCTGGAATTTGTCTAGTCCTGCGTCGCGCAATGCGGCGGAATTGGGCTGAGTCTGGGATTCCGCGTCCATAAGTCCTTGAACTGGCAAACCTTATGACGAATGGACTCGGCGACGATGTCAATCGGGTCGGCAGGTGCGTATCAGGGCAATGGCGAAGTTCCGGGAGGCTACTTGGCGCTCTTTAACAGCGCGACATACCGTTCGCCGGTTTCGAGGTACTCGAGGCGGACCCCACGGTTTTCGCCGAACACGCCCAGAAACTTCACGCCGTACATTTCCTCGCCGACGGACAACGTCTCTTTGTGGGTCTCGCTCGTCAGCGGGATGTAGAACGACAGCATCGCCACCTGGTGTCCGTTAACCTGCGGGAGGCCGGTGACGGTGATTCTGGGCTTGCGCAGCTCGATCTCCGCCTTGGCGCGCATGTCGTCAAACTTTTTCGACGCAGGGTCGAGCCGCGCGTAGGCGTCCGTGTATACGACGACGTGTTCCCACATCTCCGCGCCGTAGAGCGCCTGAATCCGATCGTCGGTTTTGCGCTTGATGATCTCGAGCGCGGCCTGGCCCTCGGGGGTCTTGGAGAGCGTGTTCTTCTGTTGCTCGAACTGCGAGACAATCGTACCGCGTTGTGCCGGCGGCAGGCGCTGCCCGCGGGGCGGCAGCGGCGCATCGAGTCCGAGATCCGTCATTGCGCGTTTGGCGATCTCCTCGGGCGTGGGAGGTGGCGGCACCGCGGCGTCGCCCGTCTGTTCGGGCTGGGCGGGCTCCGACGAGCCGCCGCAACCCGCGGCGAGGACGAGCGAGGCAAGCGCAAATACGGCCGCGCAAGTAAACGCGTTTCGAGTCACTTCAATGGCCCCCTACTGATCGAGTTGGTTGATCGCGCGGTTCTGCTTTTCGTTGTACGAGTCCTGAATGCCGCTGATGCTGCCGCGCGCGCGGGTGCCCGCGGCGGATGTGCCGCCCGTATTCATGTTGCTGAGTTCGTTCTGAACGCTGATGCCGGTCATCACTTCGCCCATCGGGCCGACGCCGCCTCCGCCCGCGCCGCGATTGCGCGCGACGGGCGCGGGAGCGGCCGGCGCCTGCTGAGCGCCTGCGGGCGGAAACACGGCGCCCGTCGAGGCGTCATACTCGAACAGGGCTCCAGATTCGAGCGTGGGCACACGCGTCATGTACGCCGGCTCGAGATCGGCGAGCGAAGAGGGATACAGGCCGGTCGATTCCCAATAGCGGTAGATCGCGTCGCCGATGGCTTCGAGATTGCGCTGGTCGGTCGCCGTAAACCCGCCGGCGCGCGGCGCGGGCAAGGGGTCCTCGAGCAGGCGGCCCGACGCGGGGTCGTACCCGAACGGCCGGCCGTCAGGATGCAGCGGCACGCTGGCGAGATAGTTTGGAATCAGCGCGTTCAGCGATGGCGGGTAGACGCCCTTCTCGGCCTGGTAGGCCTTGATCGCTTGTTCCGCCTCGATCTTCGCGCGCGAATCCTTCGCGTAGTTGAGCGCCTGCGCGCCGGCCTGCGCGTCGCGCGCGGCGAGCTCGCCCTGAATCGCCGTCGTCGTGAGCACTTCCATCAGACAGCCCGACGCGAGCATGGAAACGAGTGCCAAACTCAAAAGGGAGCGCATCATGTCTCGGCCCTCCTGAATCGCTACTATAACACGCACCGCAAACCCGTAACCGCACGCGCCGCGTCGAACCGACACCGTCGCGGCGTCCAAATCTTGCAGCGAACTCGTTCAATTCGTATACTTTACATCCTTCCGGCACGTCTTTGTTCCCCGGTAGCTCAGTCGGTAGAGTCCCGCCTGCGGCGGGATTAACCACCCTGTCGCTACGCACGGAGATCCTCGGCATGGCAGGCTCCCCCCCGCCGAAGTATTTCGTCTACATCCTCCTGAGCGGATCGACAGCGAGACACTACTGTGGTTCGACAGACGACATCGACCGGCGCCTGCGGCAACACAATGATCCCGAGTACATTGGAACCAAGACGACCAAACGATTCGAGGGGCCTTGGGAGCTCGCTTCGAGTGAGGCATTCGAGACGCGCGGTTCGGCGATGATTCGGGAACGGCAGATTAAGAAGCGAGGCATTGCACGATTCCTGGCCGACCAAGATCGCCGACCCAAGCAGTAGCGTCCGTCTTGAGCACGGCGGCATTCATTGCGTATACTCCTCGCTCCCGCGAGTCAATTCCCCGGTAGCTCAGTCGGTAGAGCGGGTGGCTGTTAACCACCATGTCGCTGGTTCGAGTCCGGCCCGGGGAGCCATTTAACGCAGGGCGCCCGAGTCACTTCCGGCTATCCCCGCCGGTAGAGGCGCATCGTGTACGCGAAGAATCTGCCGCGGGTTTCACCGGGCTCGAGGCCCGCTTCACGCGCGAGTTCGCGGACTTTTTTTTTGAACTGATAATGCGGATCGCCGATGACTTCGGCGACGACGAGATACCCGCCGGGCTTCAGCGCGTCGTGGATCTCGCGCAGGGCGCGAACGCGGTCAGGGATTTCGCCGAGCACGGTGGATAGCACGGCGCGATCGAAGTACGCCTGAGCTAGCCGGCCCTCCCCGGCGCCGGCGTGTATCGGGCGCACATTGGTGATGCCGGCCCTCTCGATACGCCGTTGCGTCCGGTCGAGCATGGCCTGTTGTACGTCGAGCGCGACGACCTCGCCGCCGGGCGCGACGACGCGCGCAATCGGCACGGTGAGCAGTCCGGGGCCGCAGCCGACGTCCGCCACGCGCATTCCCGGCGCGAGCTGCAACTCGTCAATCGCGCGCCCGCGGCCGAACGGCCGGTCGCTGGTTCCGCCGATCTCCAGCATCCACGCGAGCCACGAGGGGCACGGGGCGTTCGTCCTGCGGGCGCCGTAGCGCCAGATGGCGCTGAGCAGTACGAACGCGACCACGACGGCGGCGAATGCCCAAAGCCAGCTCAATCCGGGTCCCTCCATCGGGTCCGCCGCGCACCGTGTTTATTTGATTTCAAACCGATAGACTACGCGCTTTGTTGCGAGGATTCACCGTGCGATCGCGGCAGGCCGGCATCGTTTTCATTCTCATCACCGTGTTGCTGGACATGCTGGGCATCGGGCTCATCGTGCCGGTGTTGCCGTTGCTGGTTACGCACATGCGCGGCGGGGACGAGAGCGCGGGCGCGGAAATCTACGGCCTGTTCATCTCGACGTACGCGCTGATGCAATTCGTGTTTGCGCCGGTGCTGGGCAACTTGAGCGACCGCTTCGGGCGGCGGCCGATCATCCTAATCTCGGTATTGGGTTCTGGCCTCGACTACATCCTGATGGCTATGGCGCCCAACTTGGCCTGGCTGTTTGCCGGGCGCGTCATCTCCGGCATCACGGGCGCGAACATCACCGCGGCGAACGCCTACATCGCCGACGTGAGCCCGCCCGAACAGCGCGGACGCAACTTCGGCCTCGTCGGCGCGTGCTTCGGCGTCGGCTTCATTGTGGGACCGGCGGCGGGCGGATTGCTCGCGCAGTTCGGCCTGCGCGCGCCGTTCGTCGCCGCCGCCGTGCTCACGTTGTGCAACGCGCTGTACGGATTTCTTGTCCTGCCCGAGTCGCACGCGCCCGAACACCGGCGCCGCTTTGAGTGGCGGCGGGCGAACGCGCTGGCCTCGCTCGGCGTGCTCGGGCGGTATCCCCTGGTGCTGGGGCTGTCGACGACACTCGTGCTGGCCAGTCTCGCGCACCAGGCGTTCCCGGCGACGTGGGTTCTCTACACCTCGTACCGGTTCAAGTGGACCGAGCTCGACAACGGGATTTCGCTGGCCGTGGTCGGTCTCATGTCGATCATCGTGCAAGGCGGATTGACGGGCGCGTTCATCGGCCGGTTCGGCGAGCGCCGGTCGATCGTGTTTGGCTTGCTCGTCAGTTGCGTCGCGTTCAGCTTGTACGGTCTCGCATATCGCGGCTGGATGATGTACGCGATTATCGTGTGCGGCAGCATCGGCGGTGTCGCGACACCGGCGATCCAATCGCTCATCAGCCGGAGCGTGCCGTCGAATGAGCAAGGCGCGGTGCAGGGTGCGCTGACCAGTCTTCAAAGCCTCACCGGCATCTTCGGACCGCTGTTGGCCACGCAACTTTTCGCGTACTTCATCTCGGCGAGGGCGCCTGTTCACGTGCCGGGTGCGGCGTTCTTCGCGGGTTCGCTCCTGGTCGTGTGCGGGACGATTCTCGCGATCCGCCATTTGGCGCGTGCGCCGGAATTCGACGCCGCCTCTGCGCCAGACTAGAACCCTTTTCGCACGCGGTGCGCTCCAACCCGCTGGTGCGCAAAATTCAGATATACTCTGCCCATCTAAGCGTGCCAAAGGGGGCGACTGGTGCATCGACAGGCTACAGGTGCGGCGCATTTCGCGCGCATCGGTTTCATCGCCGCGTTGCTCGCATGCTCACTGTCTCCGCTCGCGACGCCGCAGAACGTCCAGCCTGGCGACACGGTCACCCTCTCGATCGGCCCGATCGCGCCGCCCCTCTTCTACCTGGGCCAGGATGGGCTGGCCTCCGGCTTCGTGCCGGAGTTGCTTCGCGAAGCGGGACGCCGCGCGGGCATCACGATCGAGTTCGAACTGATCCCCGATGTGGGCACGCTGTTGTCGCTCGACCCTGAGGACCATCAACTCGTCACCTGGCTGATCGCCGAGGAGCACCCGGAGGGCTACACCGAGTTTCAGCGGAGTTACCTCACGCTCCACGGCGCCGTGTTCCGGCGGCGCGGGGGCGTCTTCGAAGAAGACATGCCTGCGTACAAGCTCGGCGAAGTGCTTGTGGTGGCCAATACGGAAGTCGAGCACGATCTCCTGAACAATGGGTGGGATTCGATCCACGCCGTCCCGACGACTGAGGAGGCCTTCCAGGCGCTCGAGTCGGGCCAGTTCGACAGCATCATCGTAAGCGAATATCTCGGCTTGAGTGCGATGGAATCACTCGGAATACACGACATTGTCCGGGTGAACTCGACCGAGATGCACATGCATCACCATGTCAAGTTATTGCGGCCGCGCTATCGCACCGATCTCGAGCGGGCCCTTTCGCCGGCGTTCGACTCGATGCGCAACGACGGAACCTTCGACCAACTCAACACGAAATGGTTTGGGAAGTACACACAGAAGAACGTTTCGCTGGAGACCTACCGGTACACGACGGTTGCCATCGGACTCGGGGCGTCACTCCTGGCGCTGGTGCTGTTGTTTTCGCGGCGGCGTTTCCGAAAGCTGCTCAGTTGGCAGGGCGAGGCGCTCGAAGCCAGCGAAACGCGCCTCGGCGGGCTGATCGAGAGCGTGAAGGCCATCGTCTGGGATGCGACGATCGACGCGCAGTTCAGCTACGTCAGTCCCTACGCCGAGACGCTGTTGGGGTATCCGCTGGCGGACTGGTACAAGCCGAATTTCTTCGCCGACGTGTTGCTGCATCCCGATGACCGGGGTGAGACCGTTCGGGTTTGCCTTGAAGCGTCTACGCTCGGCCACGACCACGTGCTGGACTACCGCGTTCGATCGGCGACGGGCGAGGTGTTCTGGCTGCACGATATGGTCAAGGTGATCAAGGACGAAGCCGGGCGACCGATCAAGTTGCACGGCGTCATGATCGACATTACGTCGGTCCGAAAGGCGCAACAGGCGGCGGCGGACAGCGAATCGCGCCTGTCGGCGATTATGAAGGCGTCGCCGACGGGCATTGTCCGGCTTGATCGCGACGGACGAGTGACCTTCGGCAACGACGAGGCGGGCCGAATTACGGGACTGCGGGGCGGCGAGGTCAACCTCGAACGATGGATGAACGCGATTCATCCCGAGGATCGCGAACAGGTCGTGAACGCGTGGCGGCGGGTTTCGAACAAGCCCACGGGTGACCTGCGCGAGTACCGGTTCCTGCATCCGGGTGGTGAAGTCGTCTGGGTGTTGGACCGCGGTCATCCCGAGGTGGACCCGAACGGCAACGTCACCGGGTACGTGGCGACGCTGACGGACATAACGCAACTCAAGCAGGCCGAGGAGACGATCCGCACGCACTCGCAGGTGCTGATGCAACTGACCGAGGCCGTCAATTTCACGGACGAGCGGGGCAAGATCCTGTATACGAATGCGGCGTTCGACAAGATGTTCGGCTATTCCGCCGGGGAACTCATCGGCAAGGACGTCTCAACGCTCAACCATGTGTCCAGGGAGGATTACCAAAAACTCTCTGACGAGATCGCGTCCGCGCTACGCGCCGATGGATCCTGGGTCGGCGAATTCCGGAACCGTCACCGCAACCGGGACGAGTTCTGGACGCGATCGCGCGTCTTCCAGATCGACGGCAGTCCGCAACGGCTGGCGGTGTGCGTGCAGGAGGATGTCACCGCGCGGCGCAACGCCGAGTTGGCACTGCGCGAGAGCGAAGAGCGGTTCCGGCGCGTCGCGGAGAGCGCGCTCATCGGCATCGGCCTCTACGACGGATCGCGCTTCACGTTCGCCAATCAATCGTTGGTTCGCCTATTTGGGTACACCGTCGATGATGTGGGCGGCATCAACCGGGAAGGAATACTCGCGATCTGTGCCGACGATCTGTCCCGGGAAAAAGTTCGCGACGCGTTGCGCCAGATTGACGAAGGCCCCGCGACGATCGAACTCGACGACGTGCAAGTCCGCCGCAGCAACGGCGAGCTGTGCTGGGCGCAATTGACGATCTCGCGGCTCTACCCGCAACGGCCGTTTCCCCGGTTGTTGCTGTGCGTCGATACCACCGAGCGCAAACGTGCCGAGGCCTCGCTGCGCACGCGGTCGCAGGTGTTGATGAATATGGCCGAGGGCGTCGTCTTCACGGACCAGAGCGGCATGATTCTCGAGACGAACCCCGCCTACAATGCCATGTTCGGATACAACGCCGGCGAGCTGATCGGCCAGTCGATCATCGAACTCACGGACCTGGACCCGCAAGAAATCGACGCAATCCGATCCGAAATCCGCGGGGCACTCGCGGCCCGTGGCGAGTGGTGCGGCGAGTTCCCCAACCTCCGCAAGGACGGCAGCCGCCTCTGGACACGTGCGCGGCTCACGCGCGCGGAGGCGGACGGGCGAACGGGATTCGTCATCGTCCAGGAAGACATCACCGAGTCGCGGCGCGCGGCCGAGGCGCTCAAGGAGAGCGAGGAAAAATTCCGGCGCGTCGCTGAGTCGGCGTTTGTCGGGCTCGCGGTGCACGACGGGAACGAGTACGTCTACAGCAACGACGCAATGACGCGAATTTCGGGTTACACCCTCGAAGAACTCGGGGCGCTGAGCCGCGAGAAAATCGCGAGCCAGATGTTCTATCCGGAGGATCAAGCGCATATCCTTGCGCGGTTGGGTTCGCTGGACGGGACGGGGTCGAAAGTCGAACCTGCCGCGTTCGACGACATCCGCCTGCGCCACAAAGACGGCGAGCCGCGTTGGGTCTCGCTGATGTTCAGCCGGATGTATCCGGACAAACCGATGCCGCGGCTCACGATCTGCATCGATCGCACCGACCGCAAACGCGCCGAATCGGCCCTGCGCGAGAGCGAGGCGCTCTTCCGCGCGATCACGGAGAACATCCCCGACTGCGTGTTCCTGCTGGATTACTCCAACCCGGAGGTGCCCGGCGCGATCCTCTACGCGAACGAGTCCGCCGCGCGGATGCACGGCATGACCATCGGCGAGATTATCGGGCGCTCGATCGTCGACTTGCGCGATCCCGCGTCGATCAACCAGGGAATCGAGATCCGGCGGCGGATCCTGGCCGGCGAGACGGTGATGTTCGAGAGTGTCCACCGGCGAAGTGACGGTTCGCTGTTCCCGGTCGAGATCGTCGCCCAGCGTATTGACGCGCTCGGTCCGAACAAGGTGCTGGCGATCGATCGCGATCTGACGGAGCGGCGTCAGATCGAGGACGAGCGGCTGGCGATGGAGCAGCGCATGCTCCAGGCCCAGAAGCTCGAAAGTCTCGGGATTCTTGCCGGGGGTATCGCGCACGACTTCAACAATCTCCTCGTCGGCATCCTGGGCCACGCCGACCTCGCGCGCGAAGACTTGGAAGACTCCGGCGCGGGCGCGGCGGCGGAAAGCCTCGAGCAGATTGAGATCGCCGCGCGGCGCGCGGCGGAACTCACGCACCAGATGCTGGCGTATTCCGGCAAGGGCAAGTTCTTCGTCCAGCGGATTCACCTGGACAAGACCGTGCGCGAGATGGCCAAGCTTCTCGAAGTTTCGTTGTCCAAAAAAGCGGTGCTCCGATTCGAGCTTGAACCGGACACGCCACCGATCGAGGCCGATTCCGCCCAGATCCAACAGGTCGTGATGAATCTCATCACGAATGCGTCCGACGCGCTCGAGAACCGGACCGGCGTCATCACGCTGCGCACGGGCGTCGCGGACTATTCGGCAGAGGCGTTGCGCAAGTTTACGTTGGGCGAGCCGCCGAGCCCGGGACGGTTCGTCTACCTGGAGGTGACGGATACCGGCTGTGGAATGGATCAGCCGACGTTGCAGCGGATGTTCGATCCGTTCTTCACGACGAAGTTTTCCGGCCGCGGACTGGGCCTCGCCTCGGTACTCGGCATCGTGCGCTCGCATCAGGGCGGGCTGAGCGTGTCCAGCCGGCCCGGCGCGGGCACCTCGTTCCGAGTCATCCTTCCCGTTGCGCCGGGCACGGCAGGGATCCCACGTGAAAACGGACATGACGAACCGGCCGGGAGGCACGCCGGCGGGACGGTGCTCGTCGTGGACGACGAACCGCGCGTCCTCGATCTCGTTGCGCGCGCGTTGGGCCGCTCGGGGTATGACGTATTGACCGCGCAGGACGGCCCCGCGGCGATCGGTCTGTTCGAGCAACATGCGGCGGAGGTCTGCGGCGTGGTGATCGACTGGACGATGCCGGGAATGTCCGGAGCCGAAGTCCTCGCCGAGTTGCGAAGCCGCAATCGCGACTTGCCCGTGCTGTTCATCAGCGGCTACGCGTCCTCGGAAATGGCCGGCGACGTTCCGGACGACGGGCGCACCGCGTTCCTTCAGAAACCGTTCTCGATCGACGTGCTGCGGCGGACGGTTGATTCCATGCTTTCCGCGACCGGAGACGGCGTCAAGGTCCGCTAGTTCACCGCGCGCGCCAGGTGCGCGAGCTTCTCCGGGTTGCGCATGGCGTAAATCGCAACGATTCGGTCGCCGGACCATTCGAAGGTGAATGCCGAGTGTGGCTGTCCGGCGGAAAAGACGACGACCCCGGGCCGCCCGTTGAGAGACGTGAACCGTATTTCCGGGGATTCCGGTGGAAACCGGCGTTGAATGCCCAGAAAAAACCGGGCGATTTTGTCCGCGCCGTAGATCGGCCGCTGCGCCGCCGGCGCCTTGCCGCCGTGGTCCGAGTGAAGCACGGCGTCGTGCGCGAGGGTGCGCATCAACACGTCATAGTTCCCCGTATCGGTTCCGACCAGGAACTCCGCAAGCAGGCGGACCTGATCTTCGGCAGAGGGTTCGAAACGGTGTTCGCGGGCCGCGAGTCGGTCGCGCGCGCGTTTGACCATCTGCCGGCAATTCGCCTCCGACTTGTCCAGCACGCGCGCGATCTCCTCGTACTCCTGGCCAAAGACTTCGCGCAGGAGAAACGCGGCCCGCTCGGCCGGGCCCAGGGTCTCGAGCAATACGAGAAAGGCGGTGGACAGTGATTCGGCGAGGTCTGCGGCGGCCTCGGGCTCCGGTCCGGTCACGAGCGGTTCAGGCAACCACTCGCCGACGTAGACTTCGCGGCGGCGCCGCGCCTCGCGCAGCGCGTCGATGCTCAGGCGCGTCACAATGGTGCTCAGGTACGCGCGCGGCGATTCGACGGACGACCGGTCCGCGCGTTCCCACTTGAGATAGGCCTCCTGCACGACGTCGTCCGCGTCCATCACGCTGCCCAACATGCGGTACGCGATGCCGAACAACACCTGCCGGTGCGCGGCGAACTCGGTGGCGGCGTCGGGGCGGGAATCCATCGATTGTACCGACTCAGTGAGTTGCGGAAGCGCGCTCTGCTCGGTCGCGCCGCTTCTGCGGCACGAGCGCGCACAACCCGTCCGACTCGATGCCGAGCGGGGCGTTGATCAGATTGTAGTAATTTTCGGATGCGTTGATGAGCGTGATCTCGACGATTTCGACGTCGGTGAAGTGCTCCTTGAGCGCGGCGAAGGTGTCATCGTCCACGTGACGGTGCCTGGTGACGGCCTCGATGTAGGCGAGCGCAGCGCGCTCACGCGGACTGAAGCGAGGGTCGGTCCGGTAGCGCTCGACGTCCTGCACTTTGGCGATGTCGATGCCTTCGCGCAGCGCGAACGACTGCGCGATGTCGATGCAGAATCCACAACCGTTCAACCGCGCGGCGTGCGTCTCGATGAGGACGACCAGTTCGCGGTCCAGCCGCACGCCTTTCGCAAGATACTTCGAAATCGCGAGGCTGACGGCCATGGCCCTAGGCGATCGCGCGTAGACCACCTTGAGCGGCGTTACCGCCTTGCCGAGGCGTCGCCGGCTCCACAAGTACGCTGCTTTCATATACCAGCCGCCCGGTTTTTCGATCGCGGTGAGTCTCATGCCTCGAACTCCTTCCATCCTCTTACGCCTACCACTATGACGAATCGCGGCGCGCCGGTGTGACATGCCGCGGCCGTGCGGTTCGGCCACGAGTCCTAACTCCGTTTCTTTGCTATACTTCCGTGAAATTTTTCAGCCGCGGCCGGAGCACTCCAGCACCATGCGCTACCTATCCCTGGCCCGCCGCGTCGGCGACACGGTCCGCCTCGCGCAGGTGGTCCAGGTGCTGGTGAAGCACGGCTTCGCCGACGTCGTCCAGCGCCTGGGCATCCAGCGCAGCCTGCCTGCGCGCGCCATTCGCCGCATGCGGCTCGGCGAGAAGGCGGAACCCGGCCCCGCGGAAACGACGGGGCAACGGCTGCGCGCGGCGCTGACGGAACTCGGGCCGACGTACGTCAAACTCGGACAAGTCCTCAGCACGCGGCCCGATGTGTTGTCCAAACCGCTTCGCGATGAACTCGCGCACTTGCAGGACCGCGTGGACACGGTCTCGTTCGCGGAAATGCGGAGCGTGATCGAGCGTTCGCTCGGGCGGCCGCTCGACGAGATGTTCCGCGAGTTTCCCGAGACGCCGCTCGCGAGCGCGTCACTCAGCCAGGTGTACAAGGCCAAGCTCCCCAGCGGCCAGATCGTCGCGGTGAAGGTACGGCGGCCCGGCATTCCCCAGGTCATCGACGCGGACATCAGCCTGCTGCTGGCTATCGCCGAATGGATCGACGAACACGTCGAGGAACTCGCCTGGCTCGATGCCGCGTCGTTGATCCGCGAGTTTCGGCGCAGCGTCCATCGCGAACTGGACTTCTCGATCGAAGCACGCACAATTGAGCGGTTCCACCAGAATTTCATCGACGATCCGACGGTGGAAATCCCGCGCGTATACGGCGACCTCAGCACGAACGAGGTCCTCACGATGAGTTTCATCGACGGTGTGCGCGTGGACAAGCTCGACGCGTTTGCGGCGCGCCAGAGTGAGCCGAAGAAAGTGGCCGAATACGGCTGCCACGCGGTGTTCAAGCAGGTATTCGTGCACAACCTCTTCCATGCGGACCCGCACCCCGGCAATATCCTCGTCACGCGCGGGAACCGACTCGGATTCATCGATTTCGGCATGGTCGGCAAGCTCGAATCGGCCGACAGCCTCGTGCTGACCGATCTGCTGCGCGCGGTCATCGATGAAGACTCGAAACGCGTGACGGATCGGCTGCTGCTGCTCACCGATGCCGCCGACCTCGAGGAAGTCGCGGCGCTCGAGCGCGAGGTGTCGGACTACCTGGCGTTCGAGGCGCAATCGATCATCGCGGGCGGCGAGGTGGGCAAGGCGCTCGAAAAGATCGTTGACCTGCTGAGCCACCACGGCCTGCGGTTGCCCTCGCGGTTCTCACTGCTGATCAAGGCGCTGACTACGATCGAGTCCACCGGCCACGCGCTCGATCCCGATCTCAACGTATTGCCGATCGTGCAGCCGTACATCGAAGCGGTCGTGCGCCGGCGGTATTCGGCGGACGAGTTGTTGAACGAGGCGCAGGAGTACGTGATCCGCCTGCTGCGGATGATTCGCGAGCTGCCGCTCGACGCGCATGTCCTCATGCAGATGGCGCGGCACGGCAAGTTCAAGATCCAGTTCACGCACCTCGGCCTCGAGAAACTGACGGCGGGCATCGACCGCGCCAGCGACCGCGTCGCATTCAGTGTCGTCACGGGCTCCATCGTCATCGGGTCGTCCTGGTTGCTCTCGTCGGGCGTCGCCGGCACGCGCGCGATCGCGCTGGCGGGCTACATCGTCGCCGGGGTGCTCGGGCTCGGCCTGCTCGTGTCGATCCTGCGTTCGCGCAATTTGTAGCCCTACGCGGGCTCGTGCCGGGTTACAGCGGCGGCGGCGCGAGTGATAAACTCTCCCTGGGGGAATCGCAGGAATTCGTCAGAGAGGTGCCATGAAGGCCGTTATTTTCGCTGCGGGCAAGTCCACCCGCACCTATCCGCTCACGCTCACGCGCCCGAAACCGCTGCTGCCGGTGGCGAACAGGCCCATCCTGGCGCATCAGCTCGACGCGCTTCAGGGCATCGCGGACGGCGTGGTCATCGTCGTCGGGTATCGCGCGGACATGATCCGCGAGCGGTTCGGCAAGGCGTACGACGGACTCGCGATTGAATACGTCGAACAGAAGGAGCAACTCGGCACGGGCCATGCCCTGTTGCAATGCAAGGGGCGTCTGGACGCGCCGTTCCTCGTACTCAACGGCGACGACCTCTACGACCGCAACGACCTGGCCGCGCTCTCGCGGGTTACGCAGGGCGGCCTCGCGCGGACGATCGACGATCCCCGGCAATTCGGGATTTACGAAATCGACGCCGACTCGAATGCCGTGCGCATCGTCGAGAAACCGCAGGAGATATTCTCGCGTCTGGCGAACGTCGGCGCGTACACGTTCAGCCCGGACGTCTTTTCGGTCCTCGAGAAGGTCAAGCCGTCGACGCGGGGCGAGATTGAGATCACCTCCGCGATCCAGGTGTTCGCAGACCGGCGCGCGTTTCGGGTTGTAGAGGCCAACGGCTACTGGATTCCGATTGGGTATCCGTGGCACCTGCTCGAGGCGACGACGTTCTACCTCGACACCTTCCTGACCGAGAACATCAAGGGCGAGGTCAGCCCCGCGGCGCACCTCAACGGGACGGTGTCGATCGGGATGGGGAGCGTCATCCGGCCGGGCGTGGTGATCGACGGCCCGGCGATCATCGGGGAGGACTGTACGATCGGCCCGAATGCGTGGATCCGGCCGTACAGCGCGATCGGGAATGGCTGCAAAGTCGGCCAGGCAAGCGAGATCAAGTGCTCAATCTTGATGGACGGCGCCGCCGTGCCTCACTTGAGCTACATCGGCGACAGCGTCGTCGGCGCGGACGCGAACATCGGTTGCGGGACGATCACCGCCAATTTCCGTCACGACGGCAAGAACCACCGCAGCATGGTGAAAGGCGAGCTCGTCGATACGGGCCGGCGCAAATTCGGGACGATCATCGGGGACGGGGTCCACACCGGCATCAACACTTCCATCTATCCCGGCCGCAAACTATGGCCGGGCACGAGCACGCTACCGGGCGAGATTGTCGAGCACGACAAGGAATCTTGAGCCGCATAACCCATTCGTACTGATTGAGTTAGAACCTCGCCCGCGCCAGGCGTGTATATAGTCAATTGTTGACGGCTAAACGTATCCCTCGTATAATTTCGTATGAGTGCCATTGGGGGAGTTCGGGAGCCCAGTTCGGGGGAACGGGGCGTCATCCCGGCGTAGCGGTGCTTCCTAACTCCTTTTGACAAAACACGTTAGCCCTGGGAGCCCGTCATGGGACCCTCCGTCGAGCAGCAACTGGTTCAACAGCTTGAAGACGCGCTGGCACAGCAGCAGGCCGCCGTTTCGGAGGGGCACGCCTCCATCCGCGACACCATTCGCGAGATGCAGGAAGCGCTGCGCGAGCTCGAATCCCGCGAGACCGCGCTGACCGAGACGACGACCAAACTCGGCGGCGAGACGGTCGACAAGCTCAAGGCATTCCACTCGGCACTGTCAAAATCGAGCCGCGCGGAGCAGGTGACCGTAAAGGAATTGGAGTCGGCGCGTACTCGCCTCGCCGAACTCGAGGAACACGCCGGCAACGTCCCGGCACTGAAGGAACAAATCGCCGCGCTCGACGAACAGAACGCGACGCTCAAGCAGGAAGTGGAACGCCAGGCCGCACTCCTGATCGAAGGGGACAAGGCGCACAAACGCCTGCGCAAACTCGAACACGCGTACCAGGAACAGTCAGGCGCGTTGCAGGCGGGCCAGGCCGCTCGCCGCCGCGCCGCGGAACTCGAAACGACGGTCGAAGAATACAAGCAAGCGGCTCACGCTGAACAGCAGCGCGCCGCTGAACTGAAGGCGTCTCTCGACGAAGCGCGCGCGCACGCCGCAGAACTCACGCGCCGCATCGAGGAGCTCGAAAGCCAGGACTCGCAGCACACCGCGAAAGAACTTGCCGAATCCAAATCGCTGCTGGACGAAGCGGCCAAGCACGTGAGCACGATGCAGGCCGATCTCAAGCGCGCTACGGCGGAAAATGCGCGCCTGGAGAAGAACCTCGCGGAGCTGGACGAGGAAGTATCGACGCGCGGCGAAGCGCTCGACGAGTTGCGCGTGCGCATGGACACGCTCGAGTCGGACAAGAAATCGCTCGCGGCGGAACTGGATCAACTTCGCAGCCGGGCGCGCGAGACCGCAGACTCCGAACGCAAACTACGGACGCAGCTCGAGCAGGCGACGTCGGAATTGTCGCTCACGCGCGGCAGTTCAGAGCGCGCCGACGCGTTCCAGCTCGAACTCCAGAAACTGGCCGATGAACACGCCGCGCTGAAGCGCAAACTCGCCAAGGCCGAACAGGAGTTGAGTCACGAGCGGGCGAAGGGATCGAAGTCGCAGCTCGCGGCGCAACTGGCCGACGCGCTCCGCGAACGCGAAGCGGCCGAGGACGTGATCCGGTCGCTCCGGGACGAACTGGACGGGCGGGAACGCTCGCAGCGCGTGCCGGCGCCGGCCAAGGCCGAACTCGAGATCGAAGCGGAGGAAGAGGTGTTCGTCCCGGACGACGCCTCACTCGATGACGCGAAAAAGTTGCTGGGCGACATCCTGATCGACGCGCAGGTCGTCTCACCCGCGCAGCTCAAGTCTGCGCTTTCCGTCCAGCAGTCCGAGGGGCCCACGCGCCGGCTCGGCGAGGTGCTGGTCTCGATGGGCTACACGCACGAGGTCGAGGTTGCCCAGGCACTCGCGCGCCAACGCGGGTTGAAATTCCTCGAGCTGGAATTGCGCTCCATCGACCGCGACGTCGCGCGCCTGATCAGCGGCCGCCTGGCCGAGATGCACATGTGCATCCCGGTGCGCGAACACCGCGGCGATCTCATCCTGGCGATGGAAAATCCGCTGGATCTGATCGCCATCGAAGACGTCGAACGTGCGACTGAACGACGGGTGCGCCCCGCCGTCGCGACCATCAGCGCGATCCAAGCGGCCATCACGAGCATCTACTCGCACGATCGCCAGCGCGCGTAGCCGCTGCGCGGCCGCTACTCGACGAAGAGATCCGAGAGGCCGACCTCGGTCACCGTGCCGAATTCCTTGAGCGCGTTGAGGTCGATCCGGCTTTGATCGCCGACGACGGAGATGAGTTTCGGGCGGCCTTTGACGCGCTGCTGATGGAACGCGAGCACCGTATCCAGCCCGGAATGCTGCAGGGCCTCGAACTCGGCCTTGCGCGGGTCGGGAGCGAGCCCGAGCTTTTCCCAGGCGCGCACGGCGCCGATGACGTCGCGGAAGCCGAGTTTTCCGGTGCGGTACTGGTTGTCCATGGCGCGAAGCGCCTCGTCCATGCGTTCGGGCGACTCGGGCAGGTTGTCCATCAAGTCGATGAACGCGGCGACGGCTTCGGGGGTCTTGTCGGCCTGGCAGCCGATCGCGCCGATCATCAGATTTTCGTCGTCGATCCGCGTGCCGACGTGATACAGCGCGCCCACTGAATAGGCGAGGGCGCGCGCCTCGCGCAGTTCCTGGAAGACGATGCCCGACATGCCGCCCGCGAAATAGTTGTTGTACATCTCGGCCGGCAGCAGCAGGTCTTTCTCGTACTCGCCGCTGGCGTACTCCAGCCGCACCTGCGCCTGCGCCGCCTCCTTGTTGAAGAACAGGATCTCGGTGTTCTGTGGTTCGCGTGCATGCAGGAAGCGGAACGCCGGCGGGTCTTTGAGGGTCCCCGTGAGCGGATGGAGTTTGGCAAGGACGGCCTTCACTTCGTCGAGCGGCAACGAACCTGTATACGCGATGACGTGTTTGTATCCGAGCAGGCCGCGGATGACGCCGAGGAGATCGTCCACGGTCAGTTGTTGTAGTTCCTCGGAGCTCATCCGGCGCAGAAACGACGATTCCTCGCCGTAGCGGTTATACAGACTGAGCGCGCGGCTCAGCGTGCCGGGATCTTTTTTCTCATCTTCGCGGCTGACGAGAATGATCTGCTTGAGGGTTTCGAGGGTTTCGTCGTCGGCACGCGGTTCTCGGACCCACTCCAGCAGCAACGCCAGAGATTTCTCGAAGTTCTCGTCCAGCCCGACGATGCGGATGAACGTCTCGTTGTCGCCCGCGTTCACCGATGCGTCCATGCCGAGCTTGTACCACTCTTTCTTGAGGTCCTCCGCGCTGAACCGCGCGGTACCGGACTTGTCGAGCAGTTCGGTGGAAACGCCGATTTTATTGTCTTCGAACGTGCCGAACTCGACCAGAATGGACAGGCTGAACAGATCGTTCAGCGGGTTGGGCGCGTAGTACAGCTTTACGCCCTCGGGATACTCCGCAACTTCGTAATCCGTCTCGGGATTCACGAACACCGGCTCGATCGGATCGACGTGCATCGCGAGGATGTTCCGGGCGAATTCGGACTGGCGGCTCGGATCGATGCTCACGGCGTCGATTTGGGGTTTCTGGATGGATGGGATCTCCTGCTGTTCGTCGAGCCGACGCCCGGAGATGTAGCCGGCGTCGAAGTACTTCCTGGCGACGCGGACGATGTCCTTCTTTTTTAGCTTCTCCATGCGCGCGATCTCGTTGACGGCGCGGTCCCAGTCGGTGAACGCGATGTAGGAGGAGCGCATCATGTCGACGCGCGCGAAGTCGCTCTCGAGGCCGGACTTCCGGTTTTTCTTGAAGTCCGTCACGATCGCCGGCAACACCCAGTCCTCGAATTCGCCGTTTTTGATGATCTCGATCTGGTCGAGCAGGAGCTTCTCGACTTCGTCGAGTGTCTGCCCGTCCTTGGGAACGCCCCACAGGAATTGCGCGCCGTATTCATTGAACTGATAGGGATACGAGCCGGCGTCGCGCACGCGTTGCGCCTGGTTGAGGTTGAGGTTGATCAGCCCGGCGACCGAATTGTCCAGGATCATGTCGAGGAGCCGCAGCGCGTCCGCGTCGGGATCGTTCACCGCGGCGGTGCGAAACGCGAGCATGACGTACGGCTCGGCCTTGTACTTCACCGTCACGTGTTCCGCGCCGGTGATCGGGTCTTCCGTGTACGATTTCAGTTCGGGCAGGTCCTTGCGTTCCCAGCTTGAAAAATACCGATCGATGATCTGCATCGTGGCGTCGATATCGATGTTGCCGCTGATGAAAATCCCCATGTTGTTGGGCACGTACCAGCGGTGGAAATAGTCGTAAATGTAGTGGAGATTGGGGTTCTTGAGGTGTTCGACGGTGCCGATGGTGGACTGCTGGCCGTACGGGTGATGCTTGAAGAGCGCCTCGCCGACGGCCTCGGAGATTACGCGGTCCTTGTTGTCCAGCGTTCGGTTTTTCTCTTCGTAGACCGTCTCCAGTTCGGTGTGGAACAGACGGAATACCGGATCGCGGAACCGCTCGGACTCAATCGCCGCCCACTGTTCGAGCCGGTTCATCGGCAGGCTGACTTTGTAGACGGTTTCTTCCTGCCAGGTATGCGCGTTAAGCGCCTCGCCGCCCATGGCCTTGTACAGTTTGTCGATCTCGTTCGGCACGGCGTACTGCGCGCCCTCTTGCGCCGTTCGATTGATCTCGGCGTAAATCTCCTTACGCCGGGCCTCGTCCGTCGTCCGGAAATGCTCGTCGTACAACGCTGTAATCTTGTCGAGGTAGGGCTTCTCCCTGGCGTAGTCGAGCGTGCCGAGTGTCGAGGTCCCCTTGAACAACAGATGTTCGAGGTAATGCGCCAGGCCGGTGGCATCGGCCGGATCCTGCTTGCTGCCCGCGCGCACGGCGATCTCCGCATAGAACCGCAGCGTCTCCTCGTTACGCGTGAGATAGACGGTAAGCCCGTTGTCGAGCTGGTAGATATGGACGTCCATCTGGTCGGCGCCGTTGGGCTTGTTGACGCGCTTGTATCCCGCGGACGCGATGGGCGAGTACGCGAGGCCGGCGATCATCAATCCCGTCAGCGCGCGCAAGGCGAAGGAACGTTTCATTCTCTTACTCCCCGCGTGAGATCGTGGTTAGCATCGGGCGTGTCCTGCCCGGTGTTTCGTGGCCGCCCAGAATAGCAAATCGACGGGGCGAATCGCGCTGCTGATCGCGTCGCCGCGACTCCGGCCCACGGTTGACTGGGAATGGTGCCTGACTTACCATTGCGGCTCACCGCGGGCCGATTTCAGAGGACTGCGGGACTGAGGATGGGCACGCGAATGACTATCGGACGGTGGTTGTGTTTAGCGGCGCTCGTTGCCGCATGCGTATCGGCAGACGCGGTTGAGAACGAGAAGAACGCCGCCGAACCGCGAACGTTGAAGCTTGCGGCGGACGAGCCGGAGACCCCTGCGAAGGAGGCTTCGCCGAAGAGCAGCAGCGCAAGCCGGTGGGAACAAGCATGGTTTCGTCTCGAGGGCAACGCGCTGACGCCGTGGCACGCCGGGTCGACGGAACGCCGGGGCGACGTCGGCTTGCGCCTCACGCTCGATTACGAGGTCCCGGTGTTCAAGCACCTGACCGTGTCTCCGCGCGCGATCCCCCTCATGTATTGGGAAGAAAACAACGACGGAAACAACCACATCGTTGCCGCGGGACTCGGTTTTTCGCTGCGCGGCTACTTCAAGAAGCATGAGTACCGGGGCTTCTACGCCGAACTCGCAGGCATGGGTATTTTTCAGAGCGACACGTTCGAGGACAACAACGGCTGGTTCAATTTCATGGAGGAGATCGGCGTCGGATACGTGTTCAAGTCCGATTGGAGCGCGTCAGCCAAGGTCGGGCACATATCCAATGCCGAATTGTTCGAGGACAACGCCGGCGTAAACTTCTTCGCTCTCGGCGTGGGCTACAGCTTTCGAAAATAGCCGGCGCAAGGCCGCAGGGGGATCGAGCATGACTACGCGAAATTCCGAGCGCCGCACACACCCGCGCAGCCGGCGCGGATTCGGTCAGGCGGCGGCCGGCGCCGATGGTCTCATCAACCACGTCGAGAACATCAGTTGCAGCGGAGTGCTCTGCCGGACGGAGCGGCCTGTCGCCGCAATGACCAAGATGGAGATTGTGCTCCAGTTGCCGGCGCCTGAAGCGCGAACGGTCCGCGCCGAGGGCATCGTCGTTCGCTGTGATGCGAGTCCGCCCTCGGACTCGGAGTTTCAGGTCGCGATTCTGTACACGCGGCTCGACGAAGACGACCACCACGCGATCAAGCGCTACGTCGAGCACGACCTCGCGAACCCGGCGGCGGGCTGAGCCCGATTCCGTTTCTCCGTTGAGCGCGTCCACGCGAAAACTCGCGCGCACGGACCGGACGGCGCTGCTGGTCTGCCTCATCGCGCTGGGCGCGACTATCGCCTATCCGACGGCGCGGCTCGTCATCTCGGCCGTGTCGCAATGGGACTGGGACGCGGTCCTGCGCGGCGCGGGGCGAGAGGCGATCGTCAACACGCTGCTGATGGGCTTTGCGTCGGTGATCGCCGCGGGCGCCGTCGGCAGCGCGCTCGCGTACGCGGTAACGCTGTATCGCTTTCCGGGTAGAGGCGCGCTGGCCGCGCTCGCCTACTTGCCGTTCGCATTGCCGCCGCTCGTCGGCACGCTGAGTTTCTACTACCTGATCGGTCCGGACATCGGCTTGTTGCCGCGGATCGTGCACCGGTTCCCGGGTTTCGACGATTTTAACGTGTCTGGGCCGGCCGCCATCCTGCTCATTCACACGTACTCGTTCTCGGTGTACTTCTACGCGATGGTGGCCGCGGCGCTCGAAGGCCTGGACACGTCGCAAATCGAAGCGGCGCGGACGCTGGGCGCGGGACGATGGATGACGTTTCGCCGGGTGACGCTCCCGATGCTGACGCCCGCGCTGCTTGGCGCGTCGCTGCTCACGTTCATGACTTCGGGCGCGTCGTTCAGCGCGCCGCTCTTTTTTGGCAACGATTTCCCGTACTTGAGCGTCACGATTTTCCAGGAACGAACGCAATTTCACGAGGCCCAGGCGCTGACGCTCTCCGTCGTGCTCGGTTTGGTGTCGCTTTTCGGCGTGTTGATATTCCGATCGCGCCGGCGTCCCGTTGGCGGCGGCGGCAAGGGAACGCCCCGGAGCATCCGGTCGCGGCGCGGACGCAGCATCGCGGCGGCACTGGCCTGGATGAGCATGCTGCTGCTGCTCGCGCCGCACCTGAATATCCTGTTGTTGTCGTTCGCCGATCACCGGTCCTGGCAGACCGAACTACTCCCGACATCGTTTACCTTCGAGAACTACCGCGTGTTGTTCGCCGACCCGTCAGCGTTTCGGCCGATCCGCAATAGCGTCTGGATGAGCGTGGTTGCGGCGGTCGCCTGTTTCGCCGTCGGGATGCCGGCGGCGTATCTCATGGGCCGTTCGCGGCCGGGCAATCTCTGGATCGCGTTTCTCATCATGATCCCCTGGGCGCTGCCGGGCACGGTTACGGCGATGAACCTCATCACGGCGTTCAACGATCGCTGGTTACCCCTGTACAACACGATTTTGATCCTGCCCCTCGCGTATTTCGTGCGCTACATTCCGATGTGGGCGCGCATGGCGGGCGCGGCGGTGACGCGTTTTGACGCGTCGCTCATCGAGGCCGCGCGCACCCTCGGCGCGTCGCCCGCGCACTGTTTCTGGCGCGTTGTCCTCCCGATCATGGCGCCGTCCGTCGTCGCCGCGACGGCGCTGGTCTTCGCGTCGTGCCTGGGCGAGTTCGTCGCGACGATCCTGCTGTACACGCCCGCGAACCTGCCCATCGCCATCCAGATCAATATGGAGTGGCGAGGATCCGGCGTCGGATCGGCCTTCGCGTACTCCGTACTCCTGATGCTTATCGTCACGGCCACGTTTGCCGTGTCGCGCAGGTTTGCATCGCGGACAATCTGAGTGCCATTGTGATCGGTGACATGATCGCTCGAAACTCCGCCCGATGAACGTCGTCGTCTACGGCCGTGAAGCCGACAAAGTCCGCCCGCTGATTGAACGCGAGCCCTCGCTGAAGCTGGTCGAGAAGGACCCGGAAACCGTGGTCACGTTCGGCGGCGACGGCACGCTGCTCGCGGCCGAGCGGCTCTGGCCCGGCGTACCCAAGGTGCCCATCCGCAACAGCCGGCGCGGCGTGCGGTGCATCGATGAACCGCCCGAAACGGTGATCGCGGCGCTCGCCAACGGATCACTCGTGCGGCGAAAGTTCCTCAAAATCGCCTGCGACGTCGCGTTCGCGTCGAAGCGGCGCGACCCCGAACGCATCCTCGCGATCAACGAGTTCAGCGTGCACATGGGCCGCGTGAATTCGTCCGTCCGATTCCGGATGTGGTTCAACGATCGGCCGTACGAGGTCGGGCAGGACGGCGAGATCATCGGCGACGGCCTGGTGGTGTGCACGCCCTTCGGGAGTACGGCCTACTTCAATCAGATCACCCGCGGCGAGTTCTGGGAAGGGATCGGCGTCGCGTTCATGTACACCAACCAGCATACGAACCATCTGATCGTGCCGGAGTCAACCGAGTTGCGCGCGGTCGTCACGCGCGGGCCGGCGGTGCTCGCGCACGACAGCGCGCCGGACTACATCGACTTGACGGACGGCGACACGCTCACGATCCGGCGCGCGAAGGACCACGCGACGCTGCTGCTGATCGACCGGTAACAACGCGGGTGCCGCTACGGGCGCGCCTTGCCGACTTCCTGGTCGAGATGGATGCGCGAACCGGTGGTGACGCGCTGGCCCTGGTACTTTCCGCGGTAAGGCCGATCGACGACGCGGTCGGCCTTGGCGATGACGAGTTGGCAAATGCGCCGGCCCGCCTCGATTTTCATCGGCGCGCTATTGGCGTTGTACAGCTCCAACGTGATTGCGCCCTCGAACCCGGGGTCGACCCAGCCCGCATTCTGGATGAACAGCCCGAGCCGGCCGACGGAACTGCGGCCCTCGACAAACGCGGTCAGGTAATTCGGCAGCTTGATGAACTCCATCGTCGTCGCCAGCACAAACCCGCGCGTGGGGATGATGAACTCGTTCGCGCGCGTCTCTTTGTATTGCGGCGCGTCGGACATCGAACAGATACCCGTGGTCGCGACGGGCTCAAGAAACGTATCGCCGAGGCGCAAGTCGACAGAGGCCGGCTCGACTTGCGAAAGGTCGAACGGTTCCAACCCGAGTTCGCCACTCTGCAACAATTCCCGTATCGTGCGATCCGACAAGATCACGTCGTCACTCCCCCCGAAAATCCCAACGATTGCGCTATTTCGACTTCGCGATGACGCGGAAGTCGTCGAACTGGCCTACATCGTCGAACGACCCGACGCCGACTCGGCCAGCGCCGAAGGTCTTGTCCGTCGCCGTCATCACGGGCTTCGACATATCGTCGAAAAACACTTCGATACGCCCTGAGGCGGAGTCGCGCGTGACCTTCACCGTATGGAACGCGTCGTCCCACATCGTTCCATCCGTACGTGTCTCGGCGATCGTCGCGCGCGGCAGGCCGTTTACGAGAAAGATCGAGTTCGCGTGCTCGTCCGCCTTGCTTGCGAGGTGAACGTAGTAGAAGTGCGAGGGATCCTGGTAGCCGAAGAACAGGCACAGATCGCGATGACCGTATTCTCGGCCCGTCTGCTTCATCTTTACGGTCAACTCAAAGCTGTCGAAGGTGCTTTCCTTAACCAGCGCGATGTTCAGCGGCGACCGAACAGGTGGCGTGTAGTCGCTCGCGCCGAGCAGGCCGAGCGCGTGGCCGCCGCCGTCCAATTCGACGATTTCCCAGGCCTTCGCGTCGGTCATCTCCCAGCGCGCCAGACCCGACTCGAAGTCGTCGGAAAACTCGCCGGTGGATTTATCCTGCTGCGCCACGGCCGCAGACGGCGCTGTCAACATCACCGCGACCGCAATCGCGGGCATCCAGATATATTCCAATGGACGCATCAAGCGGTCTCCTTCAATCCGACTGTTCAAGGTAAGCTCCGCCAAGTGTAGTGCGCATTCTCCCATGGAGCAACCGTGGAGGATAGTTGATGCACTCGCCTCCAAATGCTACACTCTGCCCTCTTCCACTGCGTACCCGTAGCTCAGCTGGATAGAGCGCTTGGCTACGGACCAAGAGGTCGGGAGTTCGAATCTCTCCGGGTACGCCATCTCTCTCATTTTTGCGCCGTCCCGCACGAGTGCGTCTCGTGCGGGGGCGTGCTGTTCTTCCACCATTCTCGTCCTGGCGTGGTCGCAGTTGCACGGTAGCGCAGGGCTCCGCTAATAATGGGATGTTCCTATTGGGATTGACCGCGCGGCCGGCTGTGGCCGCCGGGGTCCGTCTGGAGGGCCTACCTGTGGCAGCTTCGTCCGCGATGCGATTTGCAGCCGGTTTTGCCCTGTCGTCAATCGTCCTCGGCGTAGCGGGGTGCGGAGGCGGCGGTGGCGGTGGGGGCGGCGACACGTTTTCGAGCGTGCTCTCTGGCGCCCGCGTCGTTCCTGCGGTGACCACGTCAAATACTGGAACGTTCAGTGCGCGGTCCAGAGCTGAGGGTCCCAGCATCGAATTCACGGTCATTCATACGGCCCAGAACATGACCGGCGCCAAACTGCGCGGGCCGGCCGATGCCGGCCAGGAAGGCCCGGTGCTGTTCGACCTGCTGGCCAACGGCGTCGTCACCCGGGATTTCGACCCGCAACGCGCCGGACCGCCGCCGATCCGAATCGACGCGGAGTGCTTTGACGACGAGTGTGAATTTATCGATGAGATGCGGCACGGGCACGTCTATGTCGAGATAGAGACGGGAAGCCATCCCGACGGCGAGTTGCGCGGGCAGATCGTCGTTGCGATCGACGGAGAACTCGACCTGGAATTCACCGGCGCGACGATGACGGTGATCGACGGCATTCCGCTCGAGCAAGTGGAGCGCGATGCCGCGCAGGTGCTGATTCGGAGCCAAATCGCTGAGGTCGCCGGAATCCGCGGCGAACTCGGCATCGACCTGAGCAAATTCACGTTTTCCGGGGACGATGTCGTGCTCACATCGCCCGGCGCCGGCGAGGACAGCGCGTCGCTCTGGACGACGGTCGACCCCTTCGCGATCAAGTCGATCCAGGTCGATCTCAACCTGGTACCGACGATTTCTTCGACCGACACGATCACCTTTGAAGTCACTTCGGAAGCGGGAGGATCGCAGACCGCTGTGGTCCCCATCGAGATTGTCCATCGGGGCGCGCCCGTGCTCGACAGTCTCATCGACGGCCTGATCCGGCTCGGCGGAGATCCGCTGCCGACGTCGAAAATTCCGTTGCTGCGGACGATCCCCGTGTTGAATCGGCTGCTCTCCGATGGCGTGTTCTCCGGGACCGCGCGCAACCAGAATCTGTTGCTGTTCGTGTCGCCGTGTATCGTCGACGACGCCGATCGCGCCGTCGAGCGGGGCGTTCCCTTCCCGTGCGGCGCGATCGCCGGCGGCTACGTCGTGTGCCCGGTCGATCAGGCGGCGGACGTCAGCGGGCCGCATTTCGTGCTCTCCATGGGCCTTGATGCCGCGGTGCCCATCAGCGACCCGGTCAACAGCTATCAGTACGGATTCGTCTTTGACGTTGACGGTAACCCGAACAACAATTACGTGCCCGCGCCGCAGTTCCCGGAGGATTTCTTCCAGGGGACGGATCGCTGGTATTTCGTGACCTATTCGCCGGCTGCGGGTTGGGAGTTGTTCGCCGTCAACGCGACGACGCCCGGAACGCCGCAGCGTATCCTTACCGACTCGAAGGTGGTCATCCTGGGTAACGTGTTGATGCTGATCGTGCCGACGGGCGAGTTTCCGATCGCGGCGCCGCCGTTCCGCGTGACGTCGTTCCGGCATACGGGCAATTTCGGCGTGAACGGGAACTTCGACGTCTCCTACCACCCCGGCCTCGACGATCCGCTTGAGCCGTACCCCGTTCCGGCGCCGTAGACAGGGACGCCGAGTCAGCGGGGAGCGGGGAGCAATCGAATTAGGGCCGCGCGTCGACCGGCCGCCAGTTCGGTTCGGCGGCGCAGCCGATCGCGTCCAGCTCCTTGTTCAGGCGCGCGTCGAGCGTGCTGAAGAGGTCTTTGAGTTCCTGCGGCGCGTCTGACGCGCGCACGCGGAAATCGACGTTTCCCGCCTCAATGGTCGTGTAATAGTCGCCGATAAGGTTGTTGGTCTCGTCCGGATCGGCCTGCAGGTCGTAGAGTTCGTACCGATCGAACACCCCGTGGTAGCGCATGTAGGCGTAGCGGTCCGTGCGCAGGCCGAGCACCGTCGGCGTTTGCGGGAACGCCCGCTCCCAGAAGTAGGTGTAGACGAACGCGTCGCGCCACGCGGCCCTGGCGTCGGTCAACAGCGGATAAAACGAGCGGCCCTGGACACTTTCAGGCACCGGCACGCCGGCGGCTTCCAGAAACGCGGGGCAGAAGTCGGTGTTGAGGATCATCTGCGCGCGGCGCTGGCCGCCTTCGAACAGTTCGGGGCAATGCGCGATCATCGGGATGCGGATTGAGGGCTCGTACATCGTGCGTTTGTCGATGAGGCCGTGTTCGCCGAATTGGAAACCGTTGTCAGACGTAAACACGACCAGCGCCGATTCCAGCATCCCGAGTTTGTCGAGCGTTTCGACCAGGCGGCCGACGCTATCGTCCACGGACTTGAGCGTCTCGGCGTAGCTGCGCGTGAATTCGTCGTAGTCCACCGTGCGCGCGTACATGCCGTCAACTCCGTGCCAGGTGTCGAGCTGCTTGCGCACCCACTCGGGTTTGCCCGCGTAGTTGTCGTCGGTGTCGGCCATGGTCTCGGGGCGCGGATACTCGCGGCCGTCGTAGCTGCCTTTGTGGCGCTCGGCGGGCACGAAGTTGGCGTGCACGGCCTTGTGCGACACGTAGAGCATGAAGGGCTTGTCGTGTGGGCGCTCGAGATATTCGACCGCGAAATCGGTCACGCGATCGACGTTATGGCCCTTGGTGTCCACGTAGTCTCCATTCACGTTGAACCGCTGGTTCATGTATACGCCCTGCCCGCGGAAAGAAACCCAGTGGTCGAAGCCGGGCCGCGGCTCGTCGCTCTCGCCGCCCATGTGCCACTTGCCGATGAACGCGGTTTCGTAGCCCGCGCGCTGCAGTTCGCGGGGAAACGTCGCGGTGCCGGGATCGAGCGGCGTGCTGTTGTCGAGGACGCCGTGACGATGGGCCCACTGGCCCGTCAGGAAGGACGCGCGGCTGGGCGAGCAGAGCGATGTAGTCACGAACGCGTTCTCGAACAGAATGCCGTTTCGCGCGAGGGCATCGAGATGCGGCGTCTCGAAATAGGGATTGATCATTCCGAGCGCGTCGAAGCGCTGGTCGTCGGTCAGGATGAAGACGATGTTGCGCTGCGCGGCGGCGGGCATGCAGAGCAGTAGCGCCATAATCGCGAGTACCTGTCCAGGTCGTTGAGTCCAGCGGGTCACTTCGCCTCCTTGTCTGTTTTGCCGCGCATCGACCGTTGGGACTGCGGGCGGTGAATGTTCGGGGTGACCGAATGAAGAGATTGCTTCGTCGCATACCCCGTTCCTCGCAATGACGGGTGGGCGGCGTGCGTCAATCACTGTCGTCGCCTTCCGAGTGTGCAACGGAATGTCCGTTCGCCTCCTGATATCCGAGCTGTTCGAGTTCGGCGTCGAGCCGTTGATCGAGATGGACGAAGAGGTCGCGGAGTTCCTGGGGCATGTCAGAACGGTAGAGCAGGTCGCGCGTGGTCGCGCGGTCCGACGGGCGAAAATAGTCGCCGATCAGGTTGCGTTCCTCCTCCGGGTCAGCCTCCAGGTCATAGAGTTCCATTCGATCGAAGACGCCGAGATAGCGCACGAGTTTGTATCGATCCGTGCGAAGTCCGACCATGCTCGGGGTCTGCGGAAACCAGGATTCCCAGAGGTACGTATACACGAAGGCGTCGCGCCAGGGGGCCGAGTCGCTCTTGAGCAGCGGCAGGAGCGACCGCCCTTGCACGTCCATGGGGACCGCAACGCCGGCGACGTCGAGCAGGGTCGGACAGAGGTCTACGTTCAGCGCGATCTGGCTGCGGTGCTGCCCTCCCGCGAAAAGTTCCGGGCAGGAGACGACCATCGGCACACGGATCGATTCTTCGTACATCGCGCGCTTGCCGATGAGACCGTGTTCGCCCATCATATAGCCGTTGTCGGACGTGAACACGATGAGAGTCGAGTCGAACAGGCCGAGTTGCTGGAGCGTGTCCACGATGCGGCCGACGCTGTCGTCAATCGTGCGCACCGTCTCGGCGTAACGCCGCGCGAACTCGTCGAACTCGCCCCAGCGCGGATACCGGCCCGCAACGCCGATCCACGAATGCCGCTGCGCCTCGACCCAGTGGGGTTTGCCGCCGTCGTTGTCCGCCGTCTCTCCCATCGTCGCCGGCCTGGGCCATTCGCGGCCGCCGAACGATCCCTCGTGCCGCTCGGCAGGCCGGAACGGGCCGTGCACCGCCTTGTGCGACACGAACAGCATGAACGGCTTTGAATGTTTCCGGTTCAAGAAATCGACCGCGAGATCCGTCGTTACGTCGGCATTGTGTCCGTTGGTTTCGATGGTTTTACCGTCGACGTTGAACGGTTGATTGACGTACTTGCCCTGGCCCGGGTACGAGGCCCAATGATCGAAACCGGCGCGCGGCGCATCGACCTCGCCCAGGTGCCACTTGCCGATGAATGCGGTCTCGTAGCCCGCGGCGTGCAGCAATTGCGGGAACGTCGGCGAGGCCGGGCCGGTGATTGCGCCGTTTCTCAGGACGCCGTGGCGGAAGCTCCATTGCCCGGTCAGGATCGACGCGCGGCTCGGTCC
>CAYPNI010000025.1:0-42636 GCA_964411925.1 uncultured Nitrospirales bacterium | reverse complement strand
AAGCGCCGGAGCCTCGAAACGAGCTCCCTCCAGATTGCCAAGGAGAAGCTACGCCAGTTCGAGTCGGCCCGGTTCCGGGGCGATGACCTGGCCCTGCCGACCCGGACGCCCATTGCCGACGTGGTCCGCGATTACGTCGAGCACATCAAGACGGTCAAGACGGTCCGGAGCGTCCGCGCCGACCTCTACTATCTGCGCCAATGGTTCGGGCCGGTGTGCGACGACCTCAAGCCCGTGCGTCCTGTTAGAAAGCCCATTCCGCCGCTCGAAGCGAACTACTTCGAGGAAGTTACGACGCAACAGATTGCGTCATTCCTCACCCGCGCGAAGAAGGAACGCCACTACGAACCCAAGACGGTCATGCGCTACCGGGAAATCATCATGCGCGTGTTCAACTGGGCGATGGCACACCGAGGCATCCGCATGCCCGGTGACCGCAATCCGGTCACGCGCGTTGAGCGGCCCAAGGAAAACGCCCGAACGATTCGTTTCCTGACGCTCGAACAAATCGACCAGCAACTGGAAGCGCTCACCGACCACCCTCAACTACGCGCAATGGTAGCGGTCTACATCTACGCCGGACTCCGCCGCGAGGAAGCGCTTTGGCTGACACGAAGAGATGTCGACTTCAATTCGGGACCACACGGAGTCATCCAAGTCCGCGCCAAGACGGTCAACGGCGAATTCTGGCAGCCCAAGACGAAGGTGAACCGTACTGTCCCCATCAGCCGGAACCTGCGCAGTTACATTGAGAAATTTCAGCCGCCCATTGTGCCGGGCCATTGGTACTTTCCGAGTCCCGAAGGCCGACGCTGGGACGCTGATAACTTCTCGCATGCGCATCGCGCGATTCAGAAGGAACACAACCTCCATTGGAATTGCTTGGACTATCGTCACACGTTTGGGTCGCAGTTGGCTATGAGAGGCGAATCGCTATACAAAATCGCAACGCTGCTGGGGAACTCTCCCGAAATCTGTCGACGCCACTATGCGACTCTTGCGCCGGAATCTCTAATCGAAGCTGTCGAATTCAGTATCGCTCGATGAGTCGAGCGAGGCGGCGAACTTCGCGAGTGCTTCTATCTAAGCAGATCTCCGCTTCATTTGCCGTCGCTTCCAAATCGCGAATACCGCCGGATACACCGTCAGTTCTAACAGAAACGAAGTTGCCAATCCGCCGACCATTGGCGCGGCGATTCGCTTCATTACATCCGCGCCCGTGCCGGTCGAGAACATGATGGGCACCAGTGCGATGAAGGTCGTCAGCACCGTCATAAGTTTCGGACGAATCCGCTGTGCCGCACCCTCGACAATGGCGTCGCGCAAATCATCGAAGCTCTTCATACGGCCCTCTGTTGAGCGTCTGCCATGTGCGAGCGTCAGGTACAACAACATGATGACTCCAGTCTCGGCGTCCAGCCCCGCGAGAGCGATGAGGCCGACCCACACCGCTACGCTCATGTTGTAGTCGAGCGCGTACAACAGCCAAACGGCCCCGATTAACGAAAACGGTACGGCGAGGAGCACGATGCAGGATTCGACCAGCGAGCCGGTGTTGATGAACAACAACAGGAAAACGATGGCCAACGTTGCCGGTACGACGATTTTCAGGCGTTCCTTCGCGCGCTCGAAATACCGGAATTGACCAGCCCATTCGATACCAGTGCCCGCTGGCAGCGTCACGTGTTCGGACACGACCTCACGGGCCTCATTTACAAAGTCGGCAATCCCGCGTTTGAACACGTCCACGAACACATAGCCGACGAGTTGTCCGTCCTCGCTTCGTACCATCGGCGGCCCGATGTTGAACTCAATGTTCGCCACTTCGTCGATTGGGATTTGCGCCCCGACTGGCGTATCGACGAGAATCTCAACAAGCGACTCGGGCGTTTCGCGAAAGTCCCGTGCATAACGCACGTTGACCGAGTAGCGTTCCCGGCCCTCGACCGTCTGCGTGACATTCATTCCACCTACGGCGGTCTCGATTGCGTCGGTCACGTCCTGAACTGTGAGGCCGTACCGCGCGGCGCGTTCGCGGTCGATTACGTAGTCAATGAAATACCCGCCTGCCTCGCGTTCTGCGAATGCGCTGCGGGTGAACGGGGCGGTGCGTGGGTCCGCCTTCAGGGCATCTTCGATATCAATCGCAGTGCGCTCAATCTCTTCGAGCGTCCGTCCAAACACCTTGATACCAAGCGCGCTGCGTATGCCGGTCGACAGCATTTCGGTCCGAGTCTGCACCGGCATCCACCATATGTTCGGCATTCCGGGATAGCGGAGCTTTTCGTCCATTTCGTCTATCAACGTGTCGTAAGTCAAACCTGCTCGCCACTGTTCTTCGGGCTTTAGCACGACCACCGTCTCGACCATCGACATAGGCGCGGGGTCGGTCGCTGTCTCGGACCTGCCAATCTTGCCGAATACCGATTCAACTTCCGGGAAGGTCTTCAGTTGCCGGTCCATCGATTGGAGAATCGAAGTGGCTTCAGTAATGGACATTCCTGGCAACGCCGTGGGCATATACAGGATCGCGCCCTCGTTCAATGGCGGCATGAACTCATTGCCGAGCTTGAAGTACACCGGTACTGTCACGGCCATGGCGACCACCGCCGCCGCGACCACCGGCCATCGCGCCCAGACGACGAATTTCACCACCGGCGTGTAGAGGGTAATCAGCACACGGCTGATTGGATTGCTACCCTCTCGCAGTACACGGCCTCGGATCAGGAGCACCGCCAGCGCCGGGGTTAACGTTATCGCCAGCACCGCTGCGAAACCCATCGAATAAGTTTTTGTGAACGCCAGTGGACGAAACAGTCTGCCTTCGGTCGCTTGCAGCGTGAACACAGGCAGAAAGGACACGGTAATTACGAGCAGAGAGAAAAAGATGCTCGGGCCGACTTCTTGCATCGCATGGATGACCTCGGCCTTCCGCGCGCCGGGACGGCCCGCGGACTCCCACGATTCCAATCGCTTGTGAACGTTCTCGATGATGATGATGGACGCGTCGACCATCGCGCCGATGGCGACAGCAATGCCTCCAAGCGACATGATGTTTGCGGTAAGTTGTTGCTGCGCCATCGGTATGAAGGCCAACAAAACCGCTATTGGCAGGCAGAGGATTGGGACGAGTGCCGAGCGCAGATGCAACAGGAATATCGCAATCACCACGCTGACGATAATCATCTCCTCGATTAACGTGTGCCGCAGCGTGTCAATCGCTCGCAGTATCAGGTCCGACCGGTCATACGTAACAACGATTTCGACGCCCTGCGGTAGAGACGCACGCGTTTCTTCGATACGGGCCTTCACCCGTCGAATCACATTCAATGCGTTCTCGCCGTATCGCATCACGACGATGCCGCCTGCGACTTCACCTTCACCATTGAGTTCGGCGAGCCCTCGCCGCATATCGGGTCCCACTTGCACGTGCGCCACGTCTCGAATGAATATCGGCACTCCTCCCGTACCGGTTTTCAACGGAATAGCTTCGATGTCGTTGATGGACTGGATGTAGCCTCGGCCGCGGACGAACTGTTCGTGACCAGCCACTTCGATCACGCCCGCGCCAACGTCAATGTTGGACCGTTTCACCGCCTGCGTGAGGTCGGAAAGCGCAATGCCGTAAGCCCGCAACTTCGCTGGGTCGAGCGTGATTTGGTACTGCTTCACGAAGCCGCCCACGGACGCGACCTCGGCTACGCCCTCGACCCCTTCCAACCAATACCGCAGACTCCAGTCCTGCAGGGACCGTAACTCGGCCAGGTCATGCTCGCCGGTCTTGTCAACGAGAGCGTATTGAAAGACCCATCCGACGCCCGTCGCATCCGGTCCGATAGTAGGATTCACCCCCTCGGGCAGTTCCGCCGTGATTGAGTTCAAGTATTCGAGCACGCGACTACGCGCCCAATAGATGTCTGTACCGTCCTCAAATATGACGTAGACGAATGACAGCCCAAGAAATGATTGGCCCCGTACGAACTCGACTTTTGGCGCTGCCAGCAGCGATGTCGAAAGCGGATAGGTGATTTGGTTCTCCACCAAATCCGGACTGCGGCCCACCCATTCTGTCAGGATGATGACTTGCGTGTCCGACAGGTCGGGTATGGCGTCTAGTGGCACGCTCCTGAGCGAGAAGTATCCCCATCCAGCCAATGCGCCAATAGTCAGGATAGTGAGCAGCGGATTGTTCGCGCAGTACGCGATCAGCCGCGCGATGGCGCCCGGTTTCGTTTCGCCGGTCGTGCCTACCATTTCTCTATGCCCGATTTAAGTTTGCTCTCCGCTGCTATCAAGAAGTTCGCGGAAGTTACGACAACCTCCCCTTCGCGGAGGCCCTCCAATACTTCGATGAATCCTTCCGCCCCAACTCCAACTTTTACGTGCCGGGGTTCGAGCCGCCCTTCGCCGAGGTCCACGAACACTACGTGCGAAGCGCCCGCGTGGATTACCGCGCCCACCGGTACGGTAAGACGCTCTCCGAAGGGCAGGTCTGCGAGTACGTCGGCGTACATGTCCAGCTTGAGCCGACCCTCAGTGTTTGGCACCGCGAACCGTACACGTCCGGTGCGCGTCTCGGGATTAAGGCCGGGGTAGATGTAGGTGACAGCACCGGTGAAATCTGCTTCCGGTACGCCATCCAACGTTATCCGCGCCCGCTGACCAACTACGAGGCGCTGGATATCACGCTCCGCAACCTCGGCTTCAACCCACACCGTCGTTAGGTCGGCAATGCGATACAGCGCCATTCCAGCTTCCACTGCACTTCCCGGGACAACGTGCTTTTCAATCACGGTGCCGGAAATCGGCGCGTTGATTCTCAGATACTCCGACGCCTTGCCGCGAGTTCGGACCTCTTCAATCTGTGTCGAGTCGATTCCCCAGAGTCGCAAACGAGTTTCTGCCGAATACGCGAGTGCCGTCCCCGCCGCGCTTTTTTCCGTCCCTCGGCGCGTCGCCTCCAGAAACTCTTCCTGCAACGACCACAACTGCGGGTTGTAAAACGTGAACATGGGTTCGCCCTTCCGGACACCTTTGCCCGTGAAGTCTGCGAAGACCTCACCGATCCACGCGTCGTAGCGGAGCGTGACTTCGGCGATGCGTGTTTCGTCCACTACTACCCGCCCGACCATTCGGAATTCGCCATTGAGTTCGCGACGAGCTACCGTGTCCGTCGTCACGCCAATGAGTTGACGACGTTGCGTGTCGACGAGGATGACACCTGTCTCGACTTCCCTCCGCGTCACCGAGACGAGGTCCATCGAGCAGATTGGACATGTTCCGGGCGTGCTCAATTTGACGGACGGGTGCATCGAGCAGGTCCAGTAAGCGATTTCGTTGGGGTCGTGGTCGTGTGCGGCGGCTGCACTTTCCGAATCCGAGGCAACGACCTTTCCGTGATACATGTCCATCGGGCAGGTAAACGCCTCGGACATGCCCGCCTTTATCGTAATAGGCACTCGAACCGATTGACCCATTGGAAGGTCAAATCGTTCGCCAGAGGACGGAAACACAACCGCAGTGATGCACGTCCCCTCCACCGTTCGCGTAAATTCAAGGGTCTTAGTTTCATCCGCCGCGACGGTCACCGTTTCTGGTGTAAATCCTGATTTGCCTACCTCGATTCGGATGACTCCATCGGACGGGTCTACCGCCTGCGGGGCCTTCTCGTCCGCGCTGAAGCTCATTACCCTCATTTCAATTTGCCTTCTGTACATCCAAGTGACTCCGGCGGCACCGCCAAGGATGACCAATGCAGCCAACAAGCCGAGAGACGACTTTGTGTTCATTGAAGTTACTCCGTTGTCCGCGCAACGTTTTCGACTGACGAGCCGATTGCGCGTCCCAGTTTTGCCATGCCCATGTGATGCGCCGCCTGATACTCACTCAACTTGAGTCTCGTATCCGCGACGAGCTTTTGCGCGGACACGAGCGCGAGGAAGTCAACCTCGCCCGAGGCGTAACCCGAGTGCGCTGCTTCGAGATTTTCTGATGCAGCCGGCAACAGATGCGATTCATACAATGCGATTCCGTCGATAGACTCGTGAACACCCTCAAAGGCCTCATGGACCTCAAGCAGGATGTCCCGGTGAATTCTCCGGGCCTCTGACTCGACTCGTGCGAGTTCCGCGTCGGCTTCGCGCACAGCAGCCCGACGGCGGCCAAGCTGGATGGGAACATTGATGCTGAATCCGACCGAGGGCTGCAGTTCGCCTTCATTCCAAAACGTGTCATATCCGGCCATCACTGTTAAATCGGGAAGAAATTCCTTTCGCGCGAGCACCGTTCGAGTCTCCATCGCCTGCAAGCGCCAATTGACGGCGTGAAGTTCTGGCCGGTTTGCCTCCGCCGTCAGCTGGAGTTCCGCGAGAGGCGGGGGGAAGCCAGGCGCGCGGAGCGATGTGGGAGGGCTCGGAAGCGTCGTGTCTGTGGGTTGGTTCAACAACGCGTTCACTCTCGCAACGATGCGATTGCGCGTCCGCGCGAGGACCGCGCCGTCGTGGACGAGCATCTCGCGTTCAACACGTGCCTGTAAGACGTCCTGCTTCGGGACGATTCCCGCCGCGTACTTCCGCTGCGCAATCTCCTCGAATTCGGTAAGCAGGTTCTGATTCGTGTTGTTGATTTCTATCGCCCGCTCCGTCAACCACAGTTCGAGAAACGTCATGCGGGCAGCGTACGCGAGGTCCTCGCGGATCATATCGAGGTCACCACGCAAACCCTCCGCCTCGAGCTCGGCGGCTTCGCCGCGGAGTCGCCGCTTCCCGGGCCACGGAAACGACTGTGAGGCCTCAAATTTATGCGCAGGGTCGAAGTCGCTAGAGCCGATCGTGCGCGGCCCGATCATGTAGGAAAGCATCGGATCGTCTAGCGCGCGCGCTTGCGCCGGGCGTTCGAGCGCGGCATTCAACGCGTGAGTCGCCTGCTCAATTGAAGGATTGCGCGCGAGCGTCTCCGCAATCACGCGCTCCAGCGAAAGCGCGCCGTTTCGCGCGGCGAGGTCCGCGACTAGTGCATCCGGCGGCGCATCCCAGTGAGGATGTTCGAGCGTGGACGCCATCGTCGCAGTAGACGGTGGATTGCTCGTTTGCCCGAAAGCCGTTGTGGGAGTTGCCGCCAAGAGCGCCAGAATGCAGCACAGCGCCCTAGAGACCGTCGCGCGAGAGACGCGATAGATTCTCTGACCGGAAGCTTCCTGTGGACACACGGTGCTTTCCTCCTGCGAAAGTACAGCCAAGTTGCGCGGGGCAAACACACCTCACCCGGCGCGGTAGGAGAGGAAAGCGCGAAATCAACGTAGCAGAGCGCTGTTGACGATGTAGTAGGGAGCCGAACGAAATCGAACAGGCTCGAAGCGACTGTTGAGTCCGGTACCAATATCTATCGTATTGGTACAGCCGCTCGAGAAACCGACATAAATGGGCGCGACCTGCGGATTGCCCCCGTGGGTGACAGCTGGATTCGCTGGTTCTGTTCCTTGAGTGAGCGACACTTCGCAGCACTGGCACGCGCGCTCGATTGCTGGGCACCCATCGTCCGCCGCAGGGGCGCAGCAACACGAAGCGGACACCTCACCGCTCATCGAGCAGGCATAGACAATCCCTGCTGACGCAGGATTGGTCCCGGCCAACAAGGCAATTAGCGCCAAGGCCTGCGCTATGCGAGTCGTTCGATCCACGGTCTTTGGCTCCGTACGCAAGTATAACCTGAATTCGCCCCGAGGTATTTCGTCGGCAGACTTTTCCACACAATTTTGCCAGGCAACCCTCGCATTTTGCGCCAAATTATGCTGGCGACGCTCCGCACGAACAGGCGGAGTAGAGCTCGAGAACTACGCGACCCCCGGCGGGACTTGCGGTCAAACCGGGGGCCGAAGATGGAGCAAATATTCAACTGTTTTTCACAAGTCGAGAGAATTCGTAGGCCTCCACCTCCTTTCGAAGAAACCGGACAACGCCATTGCGCCCTTCGCCGATGCACAGACGGGACAACCCCGCCCGCGCCGCGATGCGATAGACCGAGGACCGCGCACACCGCCACCGTTCCGAGAGCTCACGCGGACTCAAATAGGGACTTACTTCGACGGCTTGTTCTTTTGCCACGAGACCACCCTCGCACGGACGAGCGCCGCTTGAGCTTCGTAGCGCCGTTGCACTTCCGCCGGCGACAACCCTTCCGCGACGTTTAGTAAGGTCTGCGCGACCCCGAGGATGATTTCATCGAACGGAACGTCGGTCGCGCCGCCGGCGAGGTCCGCGTAGGCGCGCAAGCCACAGCCGAGTGACTGCTTCGCGAGCCTCTCGGAATTGGGAGGCGCAACCGTGAGGATTCGCCGAGCCTTGCCCGGTTTCTCGCCGCAGACAGTTGCGAATCGCCGGGCAACGGTCAACCACAATTCATGTGTCGCCGCACGTTGCGTGTTGTTGTTTTCTCTGTCGGGCACAGCGCCCGTGAGTCGAAACCAATCCTCGACGACGTACCGAATCGCCTGCGCACGATTTTGGCGATACTCAGAGACCGTGCCGATGCCGAGCTCGCGCAACGCCGTACGGCGAAGCTGAATTTCGACGCGTACAGCATACTCTGGACGCCGACCCCAGCGGAGCAGTTCGAGAAGCGCTGCCTTCTCCGTGTCGCGATTTACGACGTAGACTTCGTGCGGCTTGTCGTAAATCCGGATCATTACATCGCCGCCCTGGCCGATGCTGATTCCAGTCCAGTTGCCGTTTAGCTCGTGATAGATTCGCGCCCGCGCGTGTCCGATTGCGCAGCCCTTGCGAATGAGTTCAACAATCTCCTGGACATTGACATCCGCAATATCAACGCACAGATCGACGCGAGATAGCTTGTCCCACAGGATGAATCCCCCGAGGCTTTCGAGGACGTTCCGAACATACGGCCACGCGTTGAGTAGTCCGCGTAGACGCATCAGGGTCACCGCGCCGAGGAGGACGCGCACATTCGGCGTTGACTCTCGCGGGGTCGACTCTTCCGCGATTAGCAGGACGAGACCGCCGGTCTCTACCCTGAAAGCGTAGTGCTGGCCTTTGCCGCCCCCTGTGCCCCGGCCCCGTCGATACACGGCGCAGTGGCGCCCCCCGATTTCGACGCCTGCAACTGGTACGTTATGCGCTTGCGCTCGCTCTTTGGCACCCTTGAGCGCCGCGATTAGCTCCGCGTAGCCCTCCCGCCAATGGACGCCTAGCGAAGCTTCTACGGTGTCCTCGCCGCCGCATTCCAGCCGCCGACCGTCACTTTGACGATTAGCGAGGCGGGTGTTACTACGGCGGAATCCGCCTCGCTCGCCCCCGGCCGACGGCCCTGCAGCCTTGGCCTCATTCCCACCACTTGGTACACTACACACGCAAAGTCTCCTTTCCGGATGCTTTCGCCTTGGCCCTTGCGTCTGCCTCGAAAACCGGCGCAGGGGCTTCGGCGTTTCTATTTCAAACCGAAGGCGGAATGCCCCCGGCCCGAATCCTTATTTCAATCGCGTCGTGAACCAGCGGCCCCGGCCCTCGAATAAACCGCGTGCGTTTTTGCTGTCGCAAAATCCGCACCGCGCTTTATTCGTCTCCGGGCCGGGGCCGGTCATTGTTGCTTGCGTGTCATCCATGTGACTTGCGACTTTTCTTCGGCAATTCCGAGACTAGTTCTCGCTGTCTCTTCAAGGCCTCGTTCCATTCCTTCCGCTTGTCATCGAGGCTTATCTCGTCATCGAGTTTTTCGTACAGGTCGTACGGTATGAGGCCCGCGACTTCGAGCCAGTGGATAGCCTCCGATTTTTCTCTCGTTGTCGCGTGATCCCAACGTTTATGAAGAATCTCGTAAGCCCAACCTAACTGCACCATCCCGATTCGCATTGCCATCGCGCCGGTTTTCGACTTGCTCCATTCAAATTCCTGCGCCCATGCGTCTAAAAGTTGTGACTGCCGCTTCTCAACGACTAGGACGACTCGCGTTTTGTCCCGGCCCAACATGTAAGCTTCTCCCTAAGGTTGCAATTTGGATACAACAAGGTTATGCACTCGATTGTAACTTCGTAGATGCCGAAAGTCAACCGCTGTCGGAACGCGGGCTTGCTGGCGAATTTCGGACGTTCCCCCGCCCAATCGGTTGAATGCATCGCACGGGATTCGGGCCGCGTCAAGGTTGAATCGAACGCGAACAGCCGCGACCTTGACCCGGCCCGAATCCCGTGCAGGCGCTTCCAGCTATCGATTGGGCGGGGTAACTACGGCGCGTGCGTTGAGGCGAAGTCCGACGAGACACGCACGAGAAATCCGCCTGTACACAACGCCTGTACACAACCCGGGTTTTTGGGGCGTCAATTCGGTAGGTCGCGTCCCAAAGGTCGAGCCCAATGGTCGCCACTTGTACACAAACTTGTACACAAAAATTTGCAAAACATGGGTCAGATGGAGAAGATGGTCACGGCTCGCCACGAGCTAACTAGTTGAAGACATTGCAAGTAGCTGATGCGACTGGTTTTGGGAAAATGAGCGTCTCCCGCTCATAACCCAAAGGTCGTAGGTTCAAATCCTACCCCCGCTACCATAATCACATCAGGGACTTGCGCAAACGGCAAGTCCCTTTTCTTTTGGCCGGTGTACCCTATTTTGTACCCTGCCTGATTCGCGGACTTGCCACACGGAAGGAAAGTATCGTGGCAAGTCTCAAGAAACGCGGCAAGACCTACTACGTTCAGTATTACGTCGGTGGCAAGGCCAAGCGCCGGAGCCTCGAAACGAGCTCCCTCCAGATTGCCAAGGAGAAGCTACGCCAGTTCGAGTCGGCCCAGTTCCGGGACGGCGACTTGGGACTCCCGACCCGAACCCCGATATGCGATGTAGACGTAGTCCGTCACCATGTTGTTCGGATGCGTGTACGAATCCGGCTGGCCCAGCGCTGGAATTATATCAACAGAAAACCAGTGAACTATAGATTTCTGGCCAGCCGGCCGCCTCATTTCTTTTCCCACGGGTAGAAGTCGAACGAGAATTCCTCCACCGGAGTAAACAGACAATCAGGTACTTCGTTCGCTCTACAAAACTCTCGAAATCTTTCGGACACCAAGATTGTTCCGGGAAGGCCGCGCGCGATGAAGACGTCTTCGCCCAACCATGAATCGGGTTCGATTACAACTCGTTTCGTTCGCTTAAGGATCCCACCTAAGCGACATTCGCTGCACACCTCCGGAGGATCGAACTCAAGACCGGAGGACGCCCGATCGATGGTGGTCCGACTGAAAGCCGCGCGACAGCACTGGTATTGCAGCAGTGGTAGGATTCGTTTATTTCGCCTAGCGACCGCGGATACCTCGACGGGACCGACGTGGATCAGTCCAGTCAAACCTGCGCCAAGGCTACGGTGCCAAAATCGATCCGTTACCAGGAACTCGTTTACTGATCCAAGGGCAATATCGCTAGGTTTTGTACCCCAAAACCTAAGTTCGACCCTAACTGGGGGAAGTAGTGGCCGCAAATTGTGAGCACGACCGCAGACCCCACATCGGGGTGCAGGTCCGGTTGCAAACCCGTCAACAAGTACGAAGTCCGTCACAGAGTCGATCTGAGTGATTCTCGGGTTCGCAAGAACGAAGAATTTCATAGTCCGTTCGGAAATCGGTCGAGTAGATCGGCCTGGTTGTATCTTTGGCGTAGAAATGCTTCGAATTCGGGAGGGGTTCCGGTAGGATTCCGGCGAATCCACTCAGCCAACTCGAAATCCAGGTTGCGATGCCAAGTCTGATAACCGTTATGAGAGGCGAGATCTTTGGCTCGAGTTACGAATCTCGGGTCGCGGAATCGATATAACCCTTTTAGAGTGTCGCTCTCTTCAAGTGCGTTGTGGACTTGTCGTGAAATACCGTGATGAAATTGTCCCTTACATACAACTCTCGTCCCGGAGGAGAGTCCGCCCCCTGGCAATGCCATGCCAAGAGCCAACCCACCTACTGCGCCGGCTTTTTTCGCCGTTGACGCGTTTGGATCAGCCAAGGTCTGCCCTGTCGAAATTAAGTCATATGCCGTCAGCCCCGCTTCAACTACCGCCCATATTCCGAGGAGGAGAGGAACCCACAAACCCAATGGGTCGGTGTGCACGACTGGCGAACTTAGCGCGTACGAGAATTTGTTGATCCCATCGACCATTCCTAGCGGATCCTGGCTCAACCACCGGCCAACCGCCGGGTCGAGGTACCTGAACGGCGCGTAATACTGGCCGGTGACGGGGTCGAGGTCGTGGCCGGTGTAGAGCTGGGTGACGCCGGCGGGTCCCGCGAAACGGTACGGCGAGCCGTAGGGATCGAACTCCCACGAGCCGGATTGCGCTATGCTGCCGTCCCACATCCCGCGGGTCGAGCCCAAGTGGTCGTGCGTCATGTACGCGTAGCTCGGCGTGCTCCACATGTCCACCTCGGCGAGGCCGGGCACGAAGGCCTTCTCGCCGACAGGCGTCCAAGCATCCCACGCGACTTCGGACAAGGTGTTGAACCCTGCGTCCCACTTGTACGAGTTCTTGAGGTTGCCGTTCTCGAGCCGCCAGGTCCGCTGCAGCGCGCCGTTGTAGGTGTACGCGACATCCGTCTCGTTGGAGTCGGACGAATCAATGCCTCCAAGCATATTCGCCGAGGTCCACGAATACGTCTTCGTGACGCTGTTCTTCGCGACCGTGTTCGTCCGGCCCCACGCGTCGTGTGTGTACGTCGCCGTGCCGTTGTAGTCCGCCGCGGTGATGATCTCGTTGTTGTTCCGGTACGTCATCGTCGTCGAGCGCGAGAGGTCGTCGGCAACGATCATCACGTCGTCAATGCTCATCGACGTGTTCGGGCTCACGACGAACAAGAACTGGTTGCCGTTGTACGTCGGCATGTCCGTCCGGTCGAACACCAGCGTCTCCGCGCCCCCGCTCGCGGGCGACCGCCACACCTTAACGTTCGCGCCGTCCGCCTCGATCCGCACCTTGTACCTGACGCCCGCCGTGGAGGTCACGCTCGTGTTGTTGTACACCGTCCACGTCGTCCCGTTGTACTTCGCGAGCACCATCTTGTCCAGATGGCTCGCCACCAGCAACCGCTCGTCGGACGAAGTGTTGTACCGGAAATGCGCCGCCAGACTCGGCGTCGCCGTGTACGAATCGATCGAATACGTGTACCGCCACTCCGCGTCGTCGTCATTGACTCCGCGGTACAACGTGCACGCCGACCCGCTCGCCGTGTTCTTCGCGGCCTTCGTGGACGCGCTCCACGTCCCCGTCGTGTTCCAGTCGCCCGACGTGGACCCGTCCGAGAAATCGTCCGCCCACGGCTCGGTCTTCGACGTCATGTTGTCCCCGTCGTCGTAGACGTAGGCGTAGTTCGCCTTGATGGTGTCCGCCGCGTTGTGCCGCACGGCCGAGGTCAGCCGCGCCGAGGCGCGGTCGTCATACCCGTACGTCCAGTACGCCCCGTCCTCGTGCGTCACTTTCGTGATGTTGTACACATCGTCGTACTCGTACGCGAACCCCTGCTTCACCGTCGAGCCCGACTTGTGCTTGATGTCCGTCAGGACCCCGAACGCGTCGTAGACGTAGTCCGTCACCATGTTGTTCGGGTGCGTGTACGAATCCGGCTGGCCCAGCACGTTGTATGCGAACGACCACGACTTCGCGTTCCCGGTGCCGTAAAGGTAGGTCAGCCCGGTCAGTTCGTGCAGGTCGTTGTACCCGTAATGCGTGACGTTGCCGTCCCAGTCGGTCATGTCCGTGACCGCGCCCGCGTCGTTATACGCGTAACTCAACACCTGCGATTCGTCCGTGACGCTCGTGAGCCGTCCCGCGTCGTCATACGCATACGCCAGCGGGTCCATCGAGAAAAAGACCCGGGCCGGGTCGGTCAGACTCGTCAACTCGCCCCGCCCGTTGTACCCGAACGCCGAATACCCGCCCGCGCTCGACGCGCCATAATCCACGCGCGTGAGCGTGCCCTTGTGACTGCCACCCGTCCCCGTGTCATACGTATACGCAATCGGATACGTCCCGCCGGAGCCCGCCCCACCCGTCCCCGCGCTCACTTGCGTCACCCGCCCCGCCGCGTCCAGCGCATAGTGCAGGTTCTTGTTTTGCGAGTCCGTGATGTCTGTCAACCGCTGACGATTGTCGTAGGTGTAGGTCCACGCACGGCCGTTCGCATCGATCACCTTCTTGAGGCGCGGGAACCGCGCATATTCGAGTAATACGGGGCCCGCCGCCAGGGGATCGTTGATTTCGTCGAGGCGATAGTTCGGTTCGTACGCGAAGGTCGTCTTCTTGCCTTTGGCGTCCGTGATTTCTTTGACCTGTCCATACGGTCTCCAGACGATGTTGGTCGTCTTGGCCGAAGTTTCGCCGTAGGGATACGTGATCGTCTCAAGCTGATTCATCGCGTCGTAGGTGTAGCCGACCGTGTTACCCGCCGGATCCGTCACGAACTGCAAGTTACCATTATCGTCGTACGCGAACTCGGTAAGCCGGTGATACTCCGTCGAACTCACCGTGTAATACCGCCGCACCTCCTTCAGCTGACCCGTCGGGCCGCACGCGCCGCAACTGCTCGTGACATAGTCGAACTCGGTCCGTTTGTCCATCGGGTCGTGGACCGCCTCCAGCTGCCCCAGCGCGTTCCACTCGAGCTCGACCACCTCGTCCAGCGGGTTCTCGACGTAGTCCACATTTCCATACTGGTCGTAGTCGTACGTCCACACCTTGCTCAACGGGTCCGTGATAGTGGTGACTTCTCCACGCGAGTTGTACGCGAACACGTAGCCGCTCGTGCCGATCGCCGACGGCGGCTTGACCGCCGTGAGCCGCGTCTTCACCGTCGAATCGTAGGTGTACACCGTCTCGACCCCCGTCGGGTCCGTCATCTTCGTCGGGAACGGGTAGCCGCTGGTGTACGTCCACGTCCGCGTGGGCGGGCTCGGGTCCGGTCCGACCCTCACCATGTCCAGCCTGCCCGCGTCGTAATCGTAGCGTGCCCACGTGGCGACTGTGCCTGCAGACGTGCCGGGACCCTTCACTTCGGAGAGGGTCCCGTCCGTGTTGTACACGTACTGCCACTTCTCCCAGTCAGACGTGTCGTAGTTGTAGAAACCGCGCTCGCTCAGCTTATAGGCGCCGTTGCGCTTGTAATTCATCGTCCGGCCCGCCGGAGAGACGCTGACGTTCGCTTCCGTTGTAATCTCCGGCGTGCGCGTGATTGTCGTCACCAGGCCGTTGGGAAGCGATATCGTCATTTGTCCCGGACCGCCCAGCGAATTAGGGACGCTGTAATCGAACTGGTACGAACCAAGCGAGGAGTTTTGTATCTGGTTCGCGTCCTTGATCCGCTTGATCCACGTATGCTCGTAGATGTTCCCACGATTGTAGATTCCGCCCGAGTAATCCGTGCAGTCCGAGATTGAAACGGGCCCCGGCAGGCTCGTGCCGCTGTTGTACTTTGTGATCGAATAGTAGCGGACGACCTCTTGCCCGTCGTACTTGACGGCCTGGTAGATGCCGTCCGAGTCGGTGCCTGAGACATACTCGACCGTGCGTAGAACCGTGGACCCTTGCTTGAGTTGGACCGTATTGTGGTCCGTGCTGAAGGCGATTACGCGGCCATCCACGGACGGAAATTGAATCTGGGAGAGAACTCCTCCGGATCGAACATACGTCATGCGGTTCCCGGAGGCGTCCTCCAGCCACTCCAGTTTGCCGTCACCGTCGAACCGCCATTGATAGCCGTCGTCGCGCTTTAGCAGGTAGTAGTCGCTGATCGTGTGATACCAGATTTCAAGGTCGGTGTCCCCGCTTTCCGGCAGATAAATCTCCCAATTGCCCTGGGTGGAATCCAGGTCAAACTCCGGGTTGTAGAGGCTCCACGATTGTCCGATTGTCACGACGGATGCGCTCTGACGATAGAGTCCCAAGTCGTAGTTCGATCTCCAGGATGGGACCTGACCGTAAGAGTACAATCCGTAGTTCCGGGAGATGCAGTAGTCGATGTCGCACGAAATCTCGCCTTCGGTCGTCTCGCCGCAACATATGGCGAACCCGCCGCATCCGTCGATCCACAAGCGCGTTCCCGCACGAGGATTCGAATACGTCTTCGTCAACGCGAATTCCAAACTGCCTACACTTGAGACCACCAAGTCGGTCCGATCGATGCGCTGTTCCATCGTAAATGGATTTACGAATACGCTGCCGACGTTTGACGGAATACTCACATCGATGTAGTCACCACTTTGGTGCAGGCCGGAGACTGGCATGCCGGGACCCGTATACCAGGGGTCGGTGTCGCAGGTATCTGGCTTCGGTGCGGGAGTCGTCCCACCCTGCAGGAGCGAACCGTTCTTGTCGCCGTTGCAGCCCGTGGGACAAGACTCCTCCGGCTCTCCTTTCTCCGGAAACTGTTGAGGGGGCGAATCATCCTCCGGAACATACACGCAACCTGGAGGCAAGTCGCCGTTCTCGTCCTCCTGGCACAGGAGCCCCGCGAATCCCCCGAGTAGCGTTTCAAGCTCGTCGGAGGCGATGGAATTTGCAAACCGGTACGAACCCGATGCACAAAGCGCTTCGCCAGCCCAATCAGAGTAAAACTCAGCTCGTGTGACCGTCTCCGCTCGCCGCCACATGTCCCGGATCGTCACGGTCGAGTCGTCAAATTCCTCGACCAATACGAAATGGTTTTCACGAACGAACGCGATAAATGGAGCCGAGAGTCCCTCCAGAGAGCCAGCGCGCACGCCTTCGAGTTCCACCCCATAGTGCTCGGCCGCCGCAATCAAGTTTCTCATGCTCGTGCCGCTATCCGTTGTGCGGGCTAGACGTATCAATTGAGGAATCGAGGCGTCCGCATCGGAACGCGCAAGTAAATTCCTCAGTGCCAACGGCCCACATGCCATCGCGAGGACTTGCGGAGATTCGAGTCCCGCGTTGCTGACCGCCAGTTCACGCTGGACAATGTATTCAAGTCCTGAGCTCGCCGCCTCTGCGTCTCGTGCATTCCTCGCGGACTGTAGCATCGAGTCGTAGACGGAGTACGCGGAATTGTAATCGTCGGTCGCCATGTACAGCCCGGCCAATTGAATTCGCGCGTCCCTTTCAAAACTGCTCTCGGGATACTGCGTAAGAAACTCGATGTAGTCGGCCTTGTACTCCTCAATCAATTTCGGAAACAGCCGATACCGGAGCCCTATCGCATACATCGTGGACGCTTCCGTCTCAAACGCTGAATACGGAAGGGCATTCGTCACAGTTTCAAACGACGCAAGCGCCGACACGTAATCGCGCGCGTCTCGATAGGCAATCCCCAAATTCATCAGATAGAACGACTTCACCTCGTGTGGAGCAATCGCACTGGAGAGCAGGGCCTCACCGTCGACACGCTGCCAATCGCGCAGAAACTCCTTCCTCAGTGCGGATGCCCGCGTCAGGTCGCCATGAGCGCTGTAGTGCGTCGCTAAGGACACAAGTGCGGAAACGCGAGCGAATGAAGCCGGATGCGTGTTGACGAAGGTTTCAAATTCAATGGCCGCGCGTTCTTCATCCGCGTCGCCGAGAAGTTCGGACGCTGTGAGAATGTAAGTAGCGGCATAGAGTTGCAGGTAGTGATTTGGGAAATCCTCCACGAACCGCCATGCTGACCGGATGGCGTTCGCGGCGAGCCGTCTTGCGTGACCTGTTTCGCCCCGACGTTTTGACGCCAACGCTCCTGACATCTGGAACGCCATGAACACGTATTTCGAGTCTACCGACCTGCATTCTTCATAGCTGGGTAGTTGCGACTCGAATTGAAGCAGACTGGACTGCGGAAACTCCCCTCGAGTCATTCGAAGCGCGTACCCAGTGAGATTCCTAAGCGCAACACCCGATTCGGCCCGGCTGCCGAATTCATCTGCGACGGTGAACCAAATTGTCGCCGCGCCGATGTGGTCATTGTTCCGGTCAGCATCTTCTGCTTGGCTTAGCATTTGAGCCGCTGTGGCGTCAACAGGTTCTGTTTGAGCTTGGGCAAGTTGAAATCGTTCCACGCGAAGGTCAATCTCGCGATTGAACGCGTCGATAGATTGGCGTCTAGCAGACTCAGAGTCTTGAGTGACTTCTTCGTCGGCGTTGTCGGTCGTCGAGACGGCGGCCTCGGGTATCCTAGCGATCTCCTGTGCAATGACTCTGTTGGGCAACAGGGCGAGAAACGAAGAGTAGTACACACTCAAGAGTGTCACCCAAGCGAAGAATCGAAAACCCCTCGTTCGTCGTCCGTGAATCATTGGTTCGTCCCTCACCTGTTCGATCGCCCGTGACTTAGTGGCCGTATTGTGATTGATATACGCATGATGGCTGAGTAGAACACACTCCTTGAGATTTGGCAATCAAAAACTTATCGCGAACGTACGCCATACGGAGTAATCGATTGACGCTTGGGGCGGGTTTCTCACACTCCGACAACAGACTCGGATGCAGAATGGAACCGCGAGTCCAAGGGCGCCATACAACCTTATCGCTCCCGACGACAGCTCCTCTGGACTCCCTGAATGGTTTAAAGCGAATCACCGGTATACGAAAGCACGCATTCTCGCGCTTTGAGTCAAATCAAATCCTACCCCCGCTACCAATGATTCTCCTGGGCTTACGGATTTCGTAAGTCCAGCGTTTTTCTTGTCCACGCTAATCCCGCTAGGTGTTCAATTGTTCTTGTACTGCGCGCCATGCGGCGTCCATCGCTCCCTGGACGTGCGGTGAGGCTTGCGAGTCCGAATTGGCGATGCTGATGCGGCCGAATCGCGCACGCCCTAATTCATGTGGGGCATCCCCTTTAGCCCAGACGGGATCGTAGAGTTCCATATACGGATAGGCGTAGCCGTGCGACCAGCGGTTAACGGTGATCGTTTCGATGTCGCGATCGGCGTCGAAGCCGTACGGACCGAACATCCCCGATAGTTGGCTTTTGATTTCGCTTTCGAAGGCGGAGAAGGGCGTCGCGAGGAGCTTCATTCGGCCCTCACGATACAAGTCGCGTGGCGGCGTCTGTCCGTCTCCTCTCGGAGCGGGCATATGGGCCATAAACACGACCATCGGATTGCCGGGCTCGGTTGACGTCTTGTAATCGCCGAGCGAAACGGGCGGTGCGGTGGAAACCAGCTCGAAGAAGCTATCGGGACACTGATAGAGCGAGGCACCGGCGCGTTTCACCGGCTCGCCGCTGCGAATCATCACGTTGGTCCACACGAACGGAATCTTCACTCCGTACTTGAGATGTTTTTTCTGTGTCTCGGGCAATTCGGGACAGATGTGCGGGATCATCCCGTTGTAGCAAGCGAGAATGCAGTGCCTCGCGCTGACTTTCGCTGCGAGCCCGTTGCATACGTAGGACACCTGAACTTCTTCGCTGCCCGTCGGTGTGACGTTGAGCACCGTACTGTTCAGACGAACTCGAACCGGTGAGGTCTCAAGGTCGAGTTTTGAGTAGTCGAAGCGCGAGGCCACGAGATCGTGCATCGTATTCCCCGTCGCCACGTCGGGGATCAGTTTTCGCACGAGCAGGCGGGCCACGGAGGCGTTGCCGTCCGGAAATAAGGGAAACCTCAGTGTCTCAGAAAGTTGAGCGGCGTATGCGACGGCCTGATCGGAATATCCGAGCGCCTTCAATCCGGGTGACCCGCCCGCCAAGGCTTGCGCGACGGAAATACAATTCAGGCCGACGCCGAAGAACGCACGCAACATTGGCTCCAACAGACTTGACGCCGCGTGACTGAGGCCAACGCGTTCGGTCAGGAAGATCCCATAGCTGGTGGTACGGCGATAGTGCTCCCGTTGTTGGGGCGAGAGGTCGCCGAGGTATTCCGTGTTGCCCGCCACCAAGTCCAGGAGTTTCTGTTTGTCATCGGACGTTAGCGCCAGTGTGGCGACGAGATCCCTGTGCTTCGCGTCACCCAGCCAGGCTTTGGTCCAGTGGCCCGCGACGATCTGGTCCTCACCGTATGTTTTTTTGTTGAGATACAGCCCGTAGCTTGCGCGAATATCGGAAAACAGGTAGTCGGGTTCCACCGCGGCTTGCAATTCGCTGAAGTTAACGCCGAGTTCTTCGAGTAGTGCGCGGGCTGTGGAACTCAGTGCTTGTTGCTCGAGGTTGATGCTACCCCCGAAACCCAAAAGCATTCGTCCGTTCGATTCGAATTCGTTGCGCTTGGCGTGACCACCAAAATCGTCGTGGTTGTCGAGAATGAGGATCTTCCGATCCATGCCCGCGTGTTTTCGGTAGAGATACGCGGCGGACAGACCGCTGATTCCTCCGCCAACGATGACCATGTCGTAAGGCTCGTCGAGCGCGGTAAATTGATCGGGCTTCTGCCCACCCATTACCAATGCGTGGGCGGCTTCATAGGAGCCTTCGTGGCTTCCGCGCATGCCCGTCAGGGTTGGGGGGTAATAGTTCGCGGACGTGACGTGGCGTTTGGGGTCGGCCGCGAAGGCACTCGGCTCCAACGCCGCCCCGGCGGCAATCGAAAGAGCGACGCCATTTAAGAAATCCCGCCGTGAAATGGGTGAATTCATGATCCGCTGTGACCCTGAGTCAAACTAAACGTGATTCTTGGCGACAAGCTTCTGCCGATAATATCCGGTTCATTAGATCTGACGGACGAACTCCTTCATACGCATGAGCGGAGAGCAGGCCGACCTCGAAAACGATAGCAGATCAACATCCCGGACGCGTGACTCGGCAGCGTGGTTGAAGGGACTAAGCCGCGTTCAGTGCTCTATACACTTTAAAGTGGTGAACATATGGCACACGGCCGACATGTTCGCTGTCGGTTGAACGTCCCAACGCCAAGAGATTTAAGGGGGTTTCAGCGGATCAAACAGTTGCAAACTTGGGCCTTAGCTTCATCAAAACCCAGAGGTCGGAAGTTCAAATCCCAGCCGCGGTACCACAATCACATCGGGGACTTGCGGTGATTCGCCGGTCCTATTCTCTTTAATACTTTGTTCCTCGAATCGAAACTCGTCGTAACGCGGATCGTTCTCGTTCTTCCTCCATTCCAACGTACTGTAGGGATATGTCGCGGCATGCAATATTCGTTCGAGTCTTGGGATTTGTTCTTCGTATCTCATAGATTCCATCGCGGTTCTGTCTCCTTCCACTCTAAGAACGCCTGAATCCGTCGCAGGACACTGCGGATGTCCTACCGCGTGAACACAAGTGACCTGTGCGGCCGGCGATCCACGCCTCCTGGCGATGACGTCGACGTGGACCCAAGCCTTGTTTTTCGGCATTTATCGAACGTGAAAGGGTTTCTGAGTCGATTGGCACGGCCTGTGCATCGCAACGTCCAAGCCATCCACACGCGCAGAAGTACTGCGCACATGGTTGCTCCGTGCGCAGTTGTTCGTTGCCTGAATCGGTGGACAAGCGGAAGGTTACAGCGGAGTGCAAGAACGGTGTGTTAACGCTGCCGAGGCGAAAACGAAACCCGCAAGACAAGAATCAACGTGAAATAAACTGCCCGCAACGCTAACCAACCCTGGCGGCCGCTCCTGTGCGGAGCGGCCGCCCGCGGGGCGGAGAGGAAAACAAGAGATGGCACCACGCAGGGTAATCGACTTCCTACGATGGGCTGAGACGTATCACGGCAAGCTGGCCGAGTTCTACGAAAATTGTGAGGACAAGGCCGCGCGTCCCGAGGTGAAGGGCCTAATGAATTACATGGCGCGGCACCAGCGCGCGCTACGCCGTATTATCGAGGAGTACGAGCGCGGGGGTGAGAGAGCGCTCTTGGATACCTGGTACAAGGTTTCTCCCGCGATGAACGGTCTGCTCGACGCGGATCCGCCGGACTTTCGTCCTGATATGACTGTCGGGCAAGCAATCGACATGGCGCTCGATCTCGATCGTGGGTTGTTGGCAATGTACGAGGAGCTCGTCCGACGCGCGGAGTCTGAGAGCCTGCGGGAGATGCTGGTCAGCCTGCTGGACACGGAGCGTCGCGAGGAGATTCAGTTGATGCGAGCCCAACTGCCGGCCGGTTCGGCGTAGATGGCGGCGGAGAGCGAAACAACCAAGGACGGGAACGTCCCGAGGAGACTACGATGGCGACCGATAGCCGCGAAAAGAACATCCTGCAGCGTGAAATCGAAAACCTGGAACAGTTGCGTGACGAGTTGCGCGTCCAGACGCACCTGCTCAAGGCGGACATGAAGAAGGAGCTCGAAGCGCTGGACAAGCGCTTCGAGCGGTTGCGCCGCGATGCGCGGACTCACAGCTTGAGGCGCGCTGCCGAGGATTCCGTCGAGGAGATTTCCGACGCCACCCGGTTGTTGGTGGACACGATCCGGGACGGGCTAACGCGGATCCGTAAGTCGCTCAAGTAGCGCGGGGACCGTCCCGCTTGGCCAGCGGTTGGTGTAGTGTACGTTCTGCGCCTGGCTACGGGAGGAAGGGCCCATGCGGAAAGTCGCCGCCATACTGTTCGGCGTCTTCACGGGTCTGTCGCCCGCGTTCGGCGAAGAGACGGATCAGTATCTGGCGTGGGGGCATGAACTCGCGGACGCCGCCCCCGCCATCAACCGCTTTATCAACGAGAGGGTGCGCTCGGAGATCGAGGCGGCGAATGCTCAGGGTGGACCGCGGTGCGAGTGTGAAACGCTCACGCTTCGGATCTTGCCCCGCGTTTACCTCGACCGTTTTCGAGCCGACCTGCTGGACTTCGTCACCAATCCCGGCAACGTCGATGCGTATCCGCCGCCGGAGACCGTCGACATACGATCGCTGAGCATCTACCGCCACGCGCCGATTCAATTCGTCATCCGGGTACTGCCGACAATTCGGATCGGCGAGGTCTACGTCGGGGTCGACAAGCTCGCCCATTTGATAGGAATCGGGCGGCGCTATTACGTTCGCTACATGTCCGACCGCAGAAATGGCGTTAGCGAGACAGAGGCCGCTGAAAATGCGATTCGGTGGGGAATCCTTACGGAGAATTCCGTTCTGGGAAGGTTCGTCACCGGGATCTTCTCATGCTCCGATCTGGAGGCAAATTATCAAGGCCTGATGTTCGCCCGCCGGTTTTGCGAAGGCACCGATCCCTACCTTCACTTCGACGGCAAGGCATGGCAGCTCGCGAAGGAGGTGGATATCCGCGAATTCGTTACGCCGGCGTTTGACGAATCGTTTTACCCGCCCCTCTACCACGGGGATCTCCTTACCACGGTTCTGGGTGTCCTGGCCGACGATCGGGCGGACCCGGCGGGCTCTCCGGAGATTCAGGCGAGGTTCGAGCGCTACAGGCTTACTCCACCCAGTCCAGCCATGGAGTTTGTCGAAAGCTATCTCGTGGAGCACCAGGTCGAGTCCCAATGGCCCGACCTCCTATTAGCGCTCCGTCTTGATGCGGACGATCCGCGCGCACCGTTGAATCCACTCGATTTGGACGACATTCGGCTCCCGCTTTCACCGCACTGATCCGACACCAATGCCGCGCGGGATGGTCCGGCTCACTCTTGCGATGCCGGCAAGTCTCGATTCGGCGGAACAGGTCTGCTCAACCGATGGACAATAGCGCTCATCTAACTGAACACGGCACAAGTGGCGCTACATGCAATCGGCCCGTTACGAGATGAGCGCGGGCCTGCGAGATCAGGCACGCTGTTTGCTCCGTGTGGGTACGGAGGAGAGGTGACATGGAATCGATGCTGGTTATCGGCCACATGCCAATCCTTGATGCTGAACTGACAAGGTCACTCAGCAAATCGGGATTTCGGCTCACCGAGACAGTGGATCCCGACGAGGCCCTCGCCATTTGTGATCAGTCCACGCCGGACATTGCATTTATCGAGGTCGACGCGCCGGATCACGACAACCTCGGAGTAATCGCTCCGTTGCGCGCCGCCGTCAGCCGCAATGGCCGCATCGTGGCGATTTGCAATCGGTACTCAGACGCGCTGGACGATCATTGCGAGCAATTGGGTGCAAATCTTGCGTTGCCCCAGCCCGATGATCCGACAAATTTCAAGTTGCTGGTTTTGGGCTTGATGTCGATGATCCCGGCGTCGACCGCAGCGAGTGCACAAGCAAGCGCGGTGGCTTGAACTTATCGGCTACGTGCATCGAGACCGGCAGTTCGTTCGCAGTCGCCGATGAGCGAATCGGGTTCGAGCGAGATGGAGTCCATGCCTGCCTTGACTGGGAACTCTGCGAGCTCAGGATGATCGCCCGGTCCCTGGCCGCAAGTTCCAACGTGCCGTCCGCGGACGTGCGCGCGTTCGATGACTGATTCGATCAGGCGCGCGACAGCCGGGTTTCGTTCATCGAACACGTGCCTCAACGGTCTGGAATCGTGATCGACGCCTAACACGAGTCGTGTCAGGTCGTTGCCGCCGACCGAGAATTCATCAAACCGCTCGGCGAATTCGTCAGCGAGGTCGAAGATGGAGGGCGTTTCCGCCCCCACGTAGAGTTCAAAGCCATCCGCTCTGCGTTCCAGCCACTCTTCGCGCATGGTCGTGACGACGCTCGGCCTCATCGAGCACCCGGAAGAACGAAATCATCGCACGGACGATTCGCATTCCAACGACTTTCCCGACTCGGCACAGTGCGCGTCGACCCAATGGTCTGAACCGCCCTGATTTGGCTAAGATGATGGGTACTCTGGCCGTTGGTGACGTGTCGGCGGGCCGGTGGTTGGAAAGTGGACGCAGTCCAGCATGGAGTCCGCGGCAGAATTGTCCAACGAGTTATCGCCGTCCAAATTACTTAGCGAGCGAGAACAATGGATGCTCGCCGCCGTCGAGTCGGCCGTGGAAGCGATCGCAACGATCGATGCCACCGGCACGATCGAGTTTGTCAATCCGGCGATCGAGCACCTGTTCGGCTATCGCGCGGACGAACTCATCGGCAAGAACGTGTCGGTGCTGATGCCGTCTCCGTACCGGGAAGAACACGACGGCTACCTGCACCGCTTTCTCAGAACCGGACAGGCGCGAATCATTGGAATCGGCCGGGACGTGGTCGGTCGGCGAAAGGACGGCACGATTTTTCCGATGCACCTGGCGGTAAGCGAGGCAAACGTTGAAGGACGCCGGCTGTTCACCGGATTCATTCATGACATCTCCGAGCGCAAGAAACAGGAACAACTCCAAGCTTCGCTCCTGGAAGAGATTAACAAGCGCAATCGCGAAATCAACTGTCTGTACCGGATCGGAGAAGTGACGCGCAGTGCGGAACAGTCCACTCGCGTGCTGGAGCGAATCGCAACCATACTACGATCTGCTCTCGGGCATCCTCAGGTCACCGGTGTGCGGGTAACGCTTGATGACACGACAGTCTGCACGGACGATTTTCAGGAGACGCCCTGGGCGATTGTGGGCGACGTGGAAGTGGCCAACGTACGAAGGGGCGGGGTGTGCGCCTGTTTTTTCCGGGAGTCCTCGTTGATCGGATCGGAACTTCAAAGCGAGCGATCGTTGATTGAAGGTGTCGCCGCGATCCTTTCCGAATCCATCGAGCGGTCTGAGGCGGAGGCGAAAGTCATCCACGCGTCCAAACTGGCGTCGGTGGGCGAGTTGGCTGCAGGCGTGGGTCACGAGATCAACAACCCCGTGAACGGGATCATCAACTGTGCGGACATTATTCTCAAGGAAGCGAAACCCGGGACAAACGTCGCCCAGTTCGCGGAATTGATCCGGTCCGAGGCCAACCGGATTGCTGAAATCGTGCGGAACTTGCTGACATTTTCCCGTCAGGACAAGCAGCAGTACAGCCTGGCTCAGATGAGCGACATCGTTTCGACCGTGGCTTCGCTCTGTAGCAAGCGGCTTCAGAAGGCGCATATCCGGTTCGACGTTGACGTTCCCGAGGACTTGCCGCGCCTCTATTGCCGGAGCGAGCAACTTCAACAGGTCTTTATGAACCTTATTATCAACGCCATGCATGCGCTCGAGGAGAAGTATCCCGGTGAGGACGAAAACAAACAGATCTCGGTCCGCGCGCAACGCGCGACGATTGGAGATCGTCCGTGCATTCGAGTGACGGTCGAAGACCACGGCACAGGGATCGCTGAACCCGACCGGCGGCGAATGTTCGACCCGTTCTTTACCACCAAGGGGCGCGACAAGGGGACGGGCCTGGGCCTGTCGATTTCCGATGGGATCGTCCGGGCGCATGCAGGCGCGATCGAATGCGAGACGCAGGTGGGAGAGTTCACGCGATTTCACGTGGATTTGCCGCTGAAACCGCAGGCCGATGCGGGCGAGGGGAACTCGTAGGATGCCGCGCGTCCTGATCGTCGAGGACGAGCCGGTCCTGCGGCTTACGTTCGAGCAGTTCCTGAAGGGAGCCGGATACGATGTCGTCGCATGCGGTTCCTATGCCAACGCGATCACGGCGCTTGACGACGACCATTTTCACTTGGTGGTGAGCGACATCATTCTCGGCGGCAAGACAGGCATCGATTTGCTGCGTACGATCGATGAACGGAAATACGGCTGCCAGGTCGTCATGATTACCGGGGACCCCAGTGTAGAAACCGCGGCGGAAGCGGTGCGGCTCGGCGCGTTCGATTATTTGCCCAAGCCCGTCAAAGAGCACGATCTACTGCGCGTGACGCGGCTGGCGCTGGATCGGGCGGAACTCGCGCGCGAACGCGACCGATACGCCGCGGAAGTCGAACGTTCACGCGATGAACTGCGAACCATCTTCGAGAGTGTGGGCGAAGGCATCGTCACCGTCGACAGCGCGCAGTGCATCTGCCACGCGAACGCGGCTGGTCGCGAGAATCTGGGCCTCGAGGACGAAGACTTTGCGGGCAAGCATCTGCTCAATGCCCTCACGAAGGATTACGCGGCGATTCGGGCCGCCGTCGAACGAACGCTGGAATCGCGCGACTCGGCGCCGCCCGGGCGGATCGAGGTGGGCAGCGCCGGGGGCACCCGCATGATCGAGTACAACGTGACGCCGCTTGTCGGCGAAGGGGGCGCCGTACTTGTCACACGAGATGTCACTCGCCTGCGCCGGCTGGAGGAGGAGCTCGAGCGCACGCAAGGCTACCACGGAATCGTGGGACGGTCCGGCGCGATGCGCCAGGTATTCGATCTGATCGAGGACGTCAAGGAGACCGACTCGACGGTGCTCATCTGCGGCGAAAGCGGCACCGGCAAGGAGGGCATTGCATCAGTCATTCAGAGGCTCGGCCCGCGGGCGAAGCGGCCGTACGTCCGAGTGAACTGCGCAGCGCTCGCCGAGGACGTGCTCGAGAGTGAGTTGTTCGGGCATGTCAAGGGAGCATTTACCGGAGCGCTCAAAGATCGTGTCGGGCGCTTCGAGGCGGCGGACACCGGGACGATTCTGCTCGACGAAATTGGCGATGTGTCGCCGAAAGTGCAATTGCGGTTGCTGCGCGTGCTTCAAGAACGTGAGTTCGAGCGTGTTGGCGACACGGCACCCATCAAGACCGACGTACGAATAATCGCGACGACCAACCAGGACCTCGCGTCCAAAATTCAATCCGGTGATTTCCGGCAGGATCTCTACTACCGGCTCAATGTCGTGCGCATCGACGTGCCGCCCCTCCGCGAACGCATCGACGACGTTCCGCCGCTGGTCGAACATTTCATTCAACACTTCAACACCGTAATGAACAAGGACATCGATGGGCTTACGCCCGAGGCGCTCGGGATCCTCATGGCGCACGGGTGGCCGGGCAACGTGCGCGAGCTCGAAAACTGCATCGAGCGCGCGTTCGTTGTCTGCCGCGATTCCGAGATTCAGCCGCGGCACATTCCCGCCGAAGTCCGGGGGAGCGCACCGGCGATGTCGGCCACGCAGGCTCCGACGGCCGAAGGCAATCGCTCGGAAGAACATGATTTGTCCCGCGACAAGGTCGTGGCCGTATTGACGCAGACCGACTGGAACGTCGCCAAGTCCGCCAAGAAACTCGGCGTTGCGCGCAATACACTCTATTTGCGCATGAAAACGCTCGGCATCTCGCGCCCGGACAGCAACTGATCGCGCGTTCGATGCGCACGTCTGTTCAGCACACGTGCGCCGGCTGAGCACCCGCCTGGGCCGTTTCTTCCGTTTTCTGGCGCTTTCTGAATGGCACGATTCGTGCCTCTGTCAGCCTGCGTGTAGTAAATCGGGCAATTGCGGTAGCCAAAATGAGCTTTGCAGTGAAAGACGATGTGAAAATCGATCGTGAGCCCGCTACAAAGACGCGCTCGCGTCGGGTTCTGGTGATTGACGACGAGCCCGTTCTGCGTACAACGTTTAAGTACTTGCTCGAGGATCTCGGCTATCGAGTCTGGGTCGCGGCAAACGGCCGCGAAGGCATCGAGTGCTTCACCCGCGTGCTTCCAGATCTGGTCATCACCGATATGCTGATGCCCGAACTCGACGGGTTTGAAACCATCCGGCAGATCCGGACGGTATGCCCCGCGCTGCCGATCATCGCAATGTCCGCGGTGTTCGATGAACTCCGCATGGAACGTGAACTGACGGCCGGCATCACATGTTGCGTTCAGAAACCTATCGACGAACGCGTGTTGGTTGATCTACTCCACGCGATGTTCGAGCCTGAACCGAACGGTCCCGTTTGACCCGCAACTAGCGTCGTGCCAGCGCGCGGAAACCCTCGGCTTCGCGCAGACCTGTCCTGAACACTCGTGCGCAACGCGCCACACCGACCGGGAAATTCCGCAGGCCTAAGTCTTCCATAAGTGTCCATTTGCCAGACAGTTATGAAACGCGGGTGAACGTTCGGATCCTTGGCACGTAGGTTGCCCCAAGCACGATGGGCTCATAAGTTGCGCTGTTCGCGCTCGGAGGGAGTTTGGCCATGAATACACACCGGTTGGTCGTGCTGATGTGCGTAGGATTGCTGGTCGCGGGCGCGCTCGTCGCCGCAGACGTGGCTGCGAAACCTGAGAAGGGTGTCATCGTGGGCACCGCGATTGAACTCTCAACGTACGCCGCGCAAGGCCTCGGCGAAGGCAGCGCGGAAGCGATGGGCGCGCGCTGCGAACAAGGATTCCCCGTCGGCATCGTGGAAGAAGAGACGGGCACGGTGTGGGTGTGCTTCTACCGTAGCAATGCACCCGCGTCTGGGATGGAGCCCGCCAACAAGACGTTGCAGGACTTCATGGGCAAGAAAGTCGCTGCACAAGGGCTGAAATACGCCGCCAAGGGCGTCAGCGTCCTGCGACTGAGCGTGATCAGCGAATACTGAACCGGAAGGAAGGCAGCTTCAGGCTGCAAACGTGGGAGAGGATTGATGCGTGGATTGACGAAGTCGATGAGTGGCGGCGCAGCCGCGCTCGCGCTAACGCTTGCGGGCGGGACGTGGGCCGAAGCCGCGGCGCGGCCGACGTTTACCAAGGATGTCCTGCCGATCTTGCAGGAAAATTGTCAGACGTGCCATCGCCCTTCCGGGCTGAACATGTCGGGCATGGTGGCGCCGATGTCGCTCATGACGTACGAAGAAGTCCGCCCGTGGGCGAAATCGATCGCGAAGATCGTCGACACCCGGCAGATGCCGCCGTGGCACGCGAGCGAGGAGTTCTACGGCACGTTCCGCAACGAGCGCGTCTTGACGAAGGACGAGATCGCCACCATTGTATCGTGGGTCGAAGCAGGCGCCGCCCGTGGCAACCCCCAGGACGCGCCCGAACCCATGAAATTCTCCGAGACCGGCTGGAACCTGGGCACGCCTGATCTAGTGATCGAATTTCCTGAGCCGTTCCTCGTCGAGGACGAGGTTGAGGACCTCTATCACAACGTCGCGGTCCGGTTGACGGACGAGCAGCATCCGGAAGATCGCTGGGTGAAATGGCTCGAATTCAAGGCGGGCAGCGAGGTTGTGCACCACATCATTGGCTACGCAAACGCCGCGAGTGAGGGAGATGCTCAGGTCTCCGGCGGCGAGGGGGATGTCACCCGCGGCATGCTCGGTGGTAACGCACCCGGCACGGATACGACCGCGTTTCCCGAGGGGTTCGGCGTGCTCCTGCCGAAGAACGCCGTCGTGACATTCGCCATGCACTACCACAAGGAAGCGGGTCCTGGCACAGCGGTTTTTGACAGTTCCCAGATGGGAATCAAGTTCCACGACAAGGACGCGCCGGTCGAGCACCCCATCGAAATCTCGACGATCGCGCACGGCGCGTTCGAGATTCCGCCCTACGCGAAGGACTGGCGTGTGGGTGCCTCGCGCACGTTTCACGAAGACACGCTGCTGCTCTCGATGATGCCCCACATGCACTTGCGCGGCAAGAGTGCCAAGTACACCGCGTACTATCCCGACGGCACGTCTGAGGTGCTGTTGGATGTACCCGCGTACGATTTCAACTGGCAGTCCTTCTATGAGTATCCCGAACCGAAGCTGATTCCCGCAGGCACCAGGATCGAGATGGACCTCGTGTACGACAACTCGCAGGAGAAGGCCGACCTCATCGGGTTCGACGCGTCGCGCGCAATCCGATTTGGCGGGCCGACCACGGACGAGATGGACCTTGCGTGGATCACCATTGCGCCCAAGGCGCCGGCAGCCACGCAGCAGCCGGGTGACCCCGCCGGCGATTGAACCTGCTGATTCAGCGGCGGGGAAACTGACCGCTCCCCGCCGCGCGGATGCAGCTAACCGGAAGCGAGAATATGAGACCGAACGCACTGAAGGCTGTGGCGTTAATGGGCTGCCTGGCGGCCGGGGGGGTGATTGCCGAAGCCCCCCGCGCGACGGGCCTGGGGACGGCCGAAGCGGAGCGCTTCGTCGGCTCGTGGATTCTGACGTTCGACGCGCTTGGCCAGCAGCGGCAACTCGGCCTGATCGTCGCCGACGTGGACGGCCTGCTCGGCGCCACGCTCGATTCCGCCGACCAGCCGGAGCCGCGCGCGCTCGACACCATTGTGAAACTGCCTGACGGCGTGGACTTCCAGTTCGAAATGCCCTTTGGCGATCAACGCCTCACGATGCATCTCGAACTCGTCGAATCCGCCGGTCAAATCACCGGCACCTTGCGTGAAGCGAACAACCTGTTCTCGACTCGGGTGACCGGTGAGCGGGGAGAACTCGCGGTAGACGAAGGCAAGCGCGGCAGTCGCACGGACTCGCGGGTGGTCCTCGCCGGCGACAAGAAGGTTTCCGTCACCTTCGGAAATCTCAGCATGAATGGCGAAGACTACGCGAAACTCGCAAACGTCAAAGAGGGCCAGGTCTTCCGCTTCGTCGGTTCGCGTGCCACCAAGTTATTCACCGACGCGGACCTCGCCTTCGGAAGCACGATCATAAAATCCGCAAACGTCTCTCCAGACTATCCCGGCGTGTACAGCCTCTGGCTCAAGCGCACCGGCGACGCATGGGCACTCGTCGTCAACAGCCAACCGGACATTTGGGGAACGCAGCACGAGCCGGCACACGACGTGGCCGAGATTCCGCTGCAGGCGACAGAATCGGATACGAGGCAAGAGGAATTCCTGATCACGCTGGAAGCAAACGGAGACTCTGGCACCATGCGTCTCGCGTGGGGCGGGACGGCATGGACTGCGGCGTTCTCCCTGGCGCAATGAGATCGAGATCGCACGTCCTATACAGTCGCGGGCCCGGTATCAGCGACCTCCCACGCGGGTGCCGGGTCCGCGATTTACGTTTAGAGTTGGCACAGCAAGTGCACTAGATTTTTTGTAACGGACGGATCGGTTCCGTTCGTGGACGGGAGACATCAGCATGAATCGCACAATTCTGATAAGTCTTGCGGTATTCGCGTCGGCCGTCGGTTTCGCGGTGGGCGCGCAGGCGGCGGAACAAAATTGCTGCGAGAAAAAGGCTGGAGAATCCGCCGCGGCCTCGTGTTGTTCCAAGAGCGCTGCAGCAGACGCGCACACGTCGCATGGTGTCGCAGCCGAAGCCCCAATTTCAGGTCATGAAGATCACGCTGCGCAGGAGCGTCCGCCCCAGTCGGGACACGGCCGTATGGGCGGTAACACTGGCGGCCGCGGCGGGCAGGGTGGCGGGGGAATGCGGACGGTCATGCCGGATGCGATGCGGCTGCTGCACAACTACGCCGCGCTTACCCGCACGACCCATGAGATTCCCAACGGCGTGCGCACGGTTACCACGACGAGCGATCCGGCGTTGCTCGAGTTGCTGCGGCGCCATCCCCGCGAGATGTACCACTTCTACGAGTCCGGCGGTGTTGTTCGCCCGCACGACCCCATGTTCCGCGAGCTGTCTCGCGTTGCCGACAAAGTCGCGATGGAGTTCAAGGACATCGAGGACGGTATCGAGGTCACGACGACATCGGATGACGCAGAAGTGGTCAAGCTGATCCGTGCGCATGGCGCCAAGGTGGACGACTTCGTCAGGCGCGGCCATGCCGCATTGCACGCGGGCGCCCCGCTGCCCGAGGATTACCAGCCATCAGAATAAGGGAAACAGCAAATGGCCAAGATTGCAAAGATTCTCTTCGCGACGGACTTTTCTGACGCCGCCGATCACGCACAAGCGTACGCGTTCGCACTCGCGAAACGGTTCAAGGCTTCGCTCGTTGTCGTCCACGTCGTTGACACGGCCTACCCCTCGTACGCCGGCGTTTATGGCTTCGGCGGCGAAGTCGACCTCCACATTGACGAAGTGAAACGCCACGCGCAGGAACACCTCGTGCGCGTATGCGAGATGGCGCGGGCGCGCGGACTCACCGCCGATCCCCACCTGCTCGCGACGCATCCCCCCGAAGCCATTGTCGACGAGGCCGTGGCAACTGCTTGCGATCTCATCGTCCTGGGCACTCACGGCCGCGCTGGCGTGGACTACTTCCTCTTTGGCAGTACGGCCGAGCGGGTCGTACGGCTCTCGACGATTCCGGTCCTCTCGGTCAAGCCGCGCGAAAAAGAATTCCTGGAGATGGGGGAGCTATCGATCAAGACCGTGCTGTGCCCCTGCGATCTCTCTCCGGTTTCAGAACAGGCCGTCGAACTGGCGGCGGGCATGTGCAAGACATTCGGTTCCGAGTTGGTGCTCCTGCACGTCGTCGATTCCCGAGTGATTTATCCGCTGATATTGCCCGAAGCGAAACTGCCGACGACCGCGGAGCTGCGCGCCAGCGCGGCCAAACGGCTTGACGATCTTTCCGCCAAACTTGGAAAAGTGGCGTGTCGCAAGATGGTACTTGAGGGGGTGCCGCACAAGGTGATCGTCGATCAGGCGCTCGCGACCAATGCGGATCTGCTCGTACTGACCACACACGGCAACCGCGGATTGACACGCGCCCTGTTGGGCAGTACCGCCGAGAAAGTCGTCCGGACTGCGCCGCTACCCACGCTGACCGTCAAGCCGGCGAGATGAGTACGGGTGCAGACAGCATTCACGTACCGTAGCGAGACTAGCGCCGCTTGTTGAGTGGTCCGCGCGAGCCTTGTTTGCGCGTCAATGGCCGGCGGTCCCCCCGTGTCGTGGGACGTTCGGTGCCGCGCCCGAGGAGTTCGAGACAGTCGGTGATGGTCAGGATTCCCTTCACCTTGCGCCCCTCGACCACCGGCAGGCACCCAATCCCGTAACCGCGCAGTTTGTTCGCGGCCTGGCGAATGGTGTCATTCGGCGCCGCCGTCACGGGCTTCTCATGCATCACATCGCTGACACACACGCCCCGGCGAAGCGCCTCACCCCGCTTGCCGCCGAGATCCCGCGCGGACACCACGCCCACGACGTCGCCGCCGTCCACCACGACGAGATGATGAATGTCGTAGGTTTCCATCAATCCCCAAGCCTCGTCGGCCGACTTGTCCGGACCGATCGTCCTCACATTGGTGCTCATCACGTCCTGCAGTCGCAACATGTCCAATCCCTTCTCTCGCCGCGGGGCGGCGCAGTTTTCGACTCGCCGGTTCTTCCAACCTGCCCGAGGAGTTGCCCGAGAAAGGTTGATCCACGGGCAAAATTTCCTCGATCTCACATTTAGAAGCCTGACTCTACACTATGACGTCCCGCGAGCGCGTCGTAACTTCCGTCGAACTCCAACTCGAATCGTTCGACAGAAATCGCCTAGCATTCCTCACGTCTTGCCAAGTCTGGCCGCAGTCACGCTTCGCCTGAAGCGGAGCCACTCGCTGCAGACCTGTTGGCCAGCCGCAGGCGCCGGACTGCACAGTTCTGCGCTGCGCAATGGTGTCCTCTTTCGAGGCGGAGGATTCCGGCTTGGCCGCCCCGAGCCACCATCGGCCCGCGTTTCGGGTGGGGCCTGACCATAGAGAGCATTTGCCGTGCCGATAAGGTCGATGCCAACCCCGGCCCCGCTCTTGCTCCACTGAGACGTAGAGACGGTAAACGTCGCACCTGATTACTAGGCGAACACGAATTCAATGATACGCGCCCAAGCTCAGATACCGTGGCACTCCATAACCACGACGGATCTGTGCACACGTCTGGACACGGGCGACGGCGGCCTGTCCTCGGCCGCAGCGCAGGCCCGCCTCGAACAATATGGACCGAACACGCTGCCGGAGAGTCCGCGACCGACGGTGGGCCGCATCTTCCTCAGACAGTTCATCGGTCCGCTCATTTACGTGTTATTGGTCGCCGCTGTGGTTTCGGTGTTAATCGGCGAATTCAGGGACGCCGGATTCATCCTCGCAGTCCTGCTGACTAACGCCGCAGTAGGCACTTATCAAGAATGGAAAGCCGAGCGAAGCAGCGCCTCGTTGCGAAAACTGATGCAGACTCAGGCTGCGGTGCAGCGCGATGGAGATGCCCACGTGATTCCCGCCGATCGCGTCGTCCCCGGCGACATCGTCTGGCTCGAGTCGGGAAACCGTGTTCCCGCGGACGTCCGATTGCTCAGCGTTCACGGTTTAGAGATCGATGAATCCCTGTTGACCGGGGAGTCGCTGCCCGTATTCAAGGACCCGGCATGGCAGGGATCCGAATCAGTTCCGGTCGCCGAGAGACTCAACATGTGCTTTGCCGGCTCGATCGTTACACGGGGCCGTGGCAAGGGATTGGTCGTGGCAACGGGCACGGCCACCAGTATCGGTCAACTGGCATTGGATGTCACGAGCGGAACGGCCGGAAAGCCGCCCCTGCTCCAACGCATGGAGCGTTTCACGAACGTCATCGCCGTGGCTACCGTCATCGTCGCCGCGCTCATTGGCGTGCTCGGCTTGACGTCCGGCCGATACGCACCCTCCGAAATGTTCCTATTCGTGGTCGCCCTTGCCGTCGCCGCCATTCCGGAGGGATTGCCTGTCGCCATGACCGTCGCGCTTGCGGTTGGCACGACGCGCATGGCGCGCCGCGGTGTGATCGTGCGCCGGCTGGCCGCGGTCGAGGGGTTGGGAAGCTGCACGATGATTGCCACTGACAAAACGGGAACGCTGACGGTGAATGAACTCACGCTGCGCGAGGTTCGCTTGTCCGATGGAAGCGCGTTTCACGCGACCGGCGAGGGTTTCGCGCCCAACGGCGGCGTATTTCACGGTGACGTCTCAGTTGCTCGCGGCGGGCACCCGGCGCTGGACGCATTGGTGCGGGCGGGTGTTCTTTGCAACGAATCGAGCCTCTACCAGCGGGATGGAGAGTGGGTGTGGCGTGGCGACGCCGTAGACGTGGCTCTACTTTCGTTCGGACATAAACTTGGCACGACTCGTCAGGAGGCGTTGGACGCGTTTCCGCAGGTCAACGAAATACCCTTCGAATCCGAACACCAGTTTGCCGCTACGTTCAACCGCGTGAACGGGGAAGTCCGCGCGTTTGTCAAAGGCGCGCCCGAACGGATCCTCGCGATGTGCGACGGCGAATCATCCCGGGCGAAACTCGAGTCCATCGCGCTGGACATGGCTGGACGGGGATTCCGCGTGCTTGCGCTGGCCGAAGGACGTGGTGATTGGGCCGCCGACACCTCCCGGGCACCAAGCGAGCCACAGGACCTCAGATTCTTGGGCTTCGTGGGAATGATTGACCCGTTACGTTCGGGAGTTCGCGATGCAGTCCAGGCGTGTCACGCGGCAGGGGTCAACGTCTGCATGATCACGGGCGATCACGGTGTGACGGCGCTGGCCATTGCCCGCGAACTCGGTCTGGCCCAGGAAGCCAGCCAGGTAGTAACCGGGCCGGAACTGGAGGACAGGTCACCCGAGCAATTGACGCAGATGATCACGCAGTACAAAGTATTTGCGCGAGTGGCGCCCCGGCAAAAGCTCGACATCGTCCAGGCGGCGTGCAGGAGCGGGCATTTCGTTGCGGTCACGGGCGACGGCGTCAACGATGCGCCGGCGCTTCGGACCGCCAATATCGGCGTCGCGATGGGCAAGTCGGGCACGGACGTAGCGCGGGAAGCAGCCGAACTGGTCATCAGCGACGACAATTTCGCCACGATCGTCGCCGGAATCGAGGAGGGACGAATTGCGTATGACAACATCCGAAAGGTGATCTACCTTCTGATCTCGACGGGCGGGGCCGAACTTGTACTCATGGCGCTGGCGATCGCGGTGGGAATGCCTCTACCGCTGATTCCCGTCCAGATCCTTTGGCTAAACCTCGTGACCAACGGGGTGCAGGACGTCGCCCTGGCGTTCGAACCCGGTGAAGGCGACGTTCTAAAGCGACGGCCGCGCCCACCCCGGGAGCGGATTTTCAATCGGCTGATGATCGAGCGAACTGTCGTCGGCGCGGGTGTCATGGGCTGTCTCGGGTTCGCGGTATTCTACTGGATGCTTGCGAACGGCTGGACCGTCGAGGCGGCCCGAAACTCGCTACTTCTCCTGATGGTTCTATTCGAAAACTTCCATCTGGGGAACTGCCGGTCCGAAATGAAGTCTGCGCTCGTACTTTCACCATTGCGTAGCCCGATTCTGCTACTCGGGGCGATCGGGGCGTTCGGACTTCACGCGGCGTCGATGCACATCCCCTTCATGCAAACCATCCTCGAAGTACAGCCCGTATCGCCCAGCACCTGGATCCTGCTTGCCGCCGCGGCGGTGACGATCGTGCCGGTGATGGAATTACACAAGTGGCTATGGCGCATCCGAAATTCTGGTGCGCTGTGAGACGTGCGGGAACATCTCCGTGGCCAAACCCGGCGATTAGGGCCGCTGATCGGGGATCGTTGTATCCAGTCTCGTACGCCGACGCTGCGTTCGGCCAAACTCGTTGGAACGTTCGGATCGAAGCTACTGCAAACGGACTTTACTCAAAATCGCTCTGCGAGCGGACCGCGAAATGCACGCGCATCTTGTCAGGGCCGTAATCCACGGTGAGCATTGGCTCGTACGTCAACAGTGGCAGTTTTGACAGCGCCCACTCGCGGCAGCGAACGCAGTAGTCTTCCCACGGTTCCGTTTCGGACGCCCACACATCATCCTGGCGAAAATCGAAGCGGCCATATAACCCGTCGACGTACGGAATCACGGCACTGTACGTGTCTTCATTGCAAATGCACCAGAGTTCTACGCGGGAGATTGCATAACCGTTGCGCGCGAGGACGTCCGCCGCGGCGTGCGCGTCCGCCTTCGCCCAGGCGATTCGTCCCACCGGATCGCAGAATGGGACGAGGCCGGCCTGCGCGAAGATGGCCGGCGGCGGCGCAAGCTGGCCGAACGTCGGCGTCGAATCAGGCATTGCTCCACTCGTATCGCTCGTCGCGAATGTCTTCGAGCGCCTTCAGGTCCTCGAGCGTCAAACCGCGGTTCTTCGATTCCACGATACTGGCCGAGGTGAATTTATGAAGTACGTGGGTCACCATCTCGCGGCTCGACCCAATGAGTTGCGCAAGTTCCATGTGAGAGAACCGAACCGTCAACGTGCGGCCGCCCGGACTGTCCTGACCCATGAGTCGATTGAGTTCGAGCAGGACGAAGGCCACGCGGGCTTCCACCGGGCGCATCATCAGGTCCGCCATGCGCACTTGCAGCCGATGCACGCGATCCAGGCCGGCTTTCGTGAGCCGGTATGCGACGTTTGGGTACTTGACCATGAGATCGTTGAGCTCGCGCGTGGGAATTCTGCACAGGCACACGGAGGTGACGGATCGATAAAACTCACCGTACCGTTCGCCCGTCTCGGGCGTGAGCGATCCAAAAACGTCACCCGGCTCCAGCAGGCAAACGGTCATTTGCCGCCCTTCCTCGTCCATGAGTTTCATGCTCACGTAGCCGCGTTTCACCGCCCACAACGCGGGCTCATCTTCAGACGCTGCGGGAATCACCTTCTTCGCATCCAATGTGATGATGCGCGCCCACCGGAACATTTCTCCGAGTTCGGCCTCGGGCATCGTTGCGAAGAGCGGGCAGGACTTCAACAGCCAGAGCGAGTTTGTAGTTCGTGACGGATCGCTGAGCGCCGTTCCCATCGACGTAATCCTTCGTTCGGCAGGGTAATCGGACGCCGTGCGGGCGCACCCTGAGAACGACCCGCGGGGCGGTGGGCGCCGATCAGCACGAATTATACGACCGGCGCGCTCGCTGGCCAAGAGATTTCTCCCGTGCCAGGCCAGCCTAGCTTATCGAACGACTCCGTCGAGTGTTGGGTAATCCTTCACAAATCCGCACAGCCCGCACGCCGTAGCCTGTGTGTCGAGAAGGCAGGGCATCACGAGAAGCACCCTTATGACCATGGTTTCGCTCATACGCACGGCGGAGCGTAGCGCGCTTACGGTAAGCGGGCTGCGCCTGTCCGGCGACCTCGATATAAGTCTAGCCGGCAAGCCAAGTTGCGACGATGCGGCGGGGTTCTACGTGTCATCAAATTCGGGCTCGGCCGCCGCCATTGTCGACACCTGCGGCCGGTCGGGCGTGCTCTTCGGAGACGACTCCCCCGATATCCCGGCGGACGCGGGGCGCTGGTGCAGGGAGGTGCTCCGTCGTTCCCTGGATGCGGGGGCGTTGGACGAAGGTGCCAGTTGGCTAGCCGATCGCATGCTCGCTGACGATCGTGCGGCGTTTACGGCCCTGTTAGCCGATTACGGCGAGTGCCACGCCGTGCGATTCAGCGGCCCCGGTCAACCCTACGTGACCTCCGTTCGCGGAAATTACGCCTTGCTCTCGTTTTGGAAGGAGCACCCCGGACTCACGCTTGCCGAGCGTGCGTACGAACAATTTGAGTCCTGGGTGACGGAGGGACTGCAGGATCCGCTGTCGCTCCTGCCCTTTCACCTCGTCGCCGATGAAGGTGAAGCATTGAATGTGGGCCATGCGGGGCAGGCGCGGCAAGACGTATTGCAAGTCCGCCAACCGGCGGTCGGTTCGGGTGCGGATCTTCGGATCTGGCTGAAGCCACGGGACAGAGCTGCGCGACCGTCGCTCAATCTGAGTATGGAATCCGCGTCCGGGCGTCCCACGAACGGTTCGGGAATTGCCCTGCAATGAAGCCGAGCGACGTAAATCAAGATTTGGGAAATATTTCACAGATGGGATTTCGATCGAGCTCTAAACTCGACGATGTGGAAGTTGCGGCGGCGCCTGTGGCGCCAGGGAGAAGGCCGATGATGACAGCAATCGAAGCGAGACTCGAGGATCCGCGGGCGGCCTCAGAGCGCGAATGGCTCGAAGCGGACGGACTGGGCGGTTTTTCGAGTGGAACGGTCAGTGGGTTGCGCACGCGGCGCTACCACGCGCTGCTGCTTACTGCCCAGACGCCGCCGACGGGACGGCTCGTATTGGTGAACGGCATGGAAGCCTGGGTCGACACGCCGGACGGCAGCTATTCGCTCAGTTCGCAGGCGTACACGCCGGACACGGTCTATCCCGACGGCGCGAAGCGCATCGTCGGCTTCCGGAAGGACCCGTGGCCAACGTGGACCTTTGAACTGGAGAACGGAACACGGGTCGAGCAATCGCTTTTCGTGCCGCACCGCCGTCCGATTGTGGTGATTACGTGGCGCGTGCTCGACGGCGCCGCCGCGGCGCTGCGCGTGCGCCCGCTGCTCTCGGGTCGCGATTATCACGCACTCCACCAGGAAAACAACGGCTTCAATTTCGATGCCGCGGTGTCGGGGCCGCGCGTCGAATGGACGCCGTACCCCGGGATCCCGCGGGTGACGGCGCTGACCAACGGCGAGTACGAGCATGGGCCGGAATGGTACCGCCACTTCCTGTATTGGGAGGAGCAGGGCCGCGGTCTCGATTGCGTCGAAGACCTCGCGTCGCCGGGGACGATCCGGTGGAACCTCACTCACGAGGATGCGGTACTGATTCTGTCGGCGGCAGATTGTTCCTGGGCCGACGTGACCCGTTCGGAGGAGGTACTCGAGTTCGCGGAGCAGTTGCGCGATACGGAGTCCCGCCGCCGTGGCCAGTTCGAGGACCCGCTGCGTCGCGCGGCCGACGCGTATATCGTCAAGCGCGGTAACGGCGAGACGATCGTCGCGGGCTATCCGTGGTTCACGGACTGGGGCCGCGACACGTTCATCTCGCTCCGTGGGCTGTGCTTTTCATCTTCCCAACTCGAGACGGCCCGCAAGATACTTGTCGAATGGAGCGGCGCCGTTTCTCAAGGCATGCTGCCGAACTTCTTCCCGGACGGCGATCGCGAACCGGAATACAACAGCGTCGACGCGTCGCTCTGGTACATCATCGCCGCCGACGAATACCTGCGCCAGGCGAAAGCGCACGGAAAACCGGCCGATGCCGCGACCGTCGCGAGCCTGCGACGCGCGATAGAAGAAATCCTAAGCGGCTATTCGGCCGGCACGCGTCACGGCATCCGCTGCGACGTCGACGGCCTGCTTCTGGCCGGCGCGCCGGGCGTTCAGCTCACCTGGATGGATGCGAAGGTCGGTGACTGGGTCGTCACACCGCGCATCGGTAAACCCGTCGAAGTGCAGGCGCTCTGGCTGAACGCGCTCAAGATCGCCTCTGAGTTCGCGCCGCAGTGGACAGAGAACTTTAACAAGGGGGTCGCGTCGTTCAACGCGCGCTTCTGGAACGGGGAGCGCGGTTGCCTCTTCGACGTCGTCGACGCCGACCATGTTGTAGGGCGGAACGATTCGACTCTGCGGCCGAACCAGATTTTCGCCGTGGGCGGCCTGCCGCACGCGCTCATCACCGGCACTCGCGCACGGCAGATCGTCGACGTGGTCGAGCGCGATCTATTGACGCCCGTCGGGCTGCGTTCGCTCGCGCCGTCCGAACAGGGCTATCGCGCGCGCTACGAAGGCGGCGTGCTCGAGCGTGACTCGTCGTACCACCAGGGCACGGTCTGGCCGTGGCTGATGGGTGCGTTCGTCGAGGCGTGGGTACGCGTGCGGGGAAACACCAACGCCGTGCGAAGCGAAGCGGCTCAACGTTTCCTGCCTCCGTTGCTCGAACACCTGAACGCGGCGGGCCTGGGTCACGTTTCCGAAATCGCCGATGCAAACGCGCCGCACAGACCGCGCGGTTGTCCGTTCCAGGCGTGGTCGCTCGGCGAGCTCATCCGATTGTGTGTACTCCTCAGCCGCGGCGATTCGACTTTGTTGCCGATGCCGGGCGAGGCGACGTCGATTCTTCAATTCAAAGCCAGAAACGCGAAGGAAACGGTGACTGTATGAACAACGAACAGCGACGACTCGATGAGGCCGCCGCGGGGCTCAGCCCGTGGCGCAAATGGGGCCCGTACCTGAGCGAGCGCCAGTGGGGCACAGTCCGCGAGGACTATAGCGACCACGGCACGGCCTGGGACTACTTCTCGCACGATGCCGCCCGCAGCCGCGCGTACCGCTGGGGCGAGGACGGGCTGGCCGGGTTCAGCGACGACAAACAGCGCCTGTGCCTCGCGTTCGCGCTGTGGAACGGCCGCGATCCGATCCTGAAGGAGCGCTTGTTCGGACTCACGAACTCCGAAGGGAATCACGGGGAGGATGTGAAGGAGGTCTATTACTACCTCGACGCGACGCCGACGCATTCCTACATGAAATTCCTCTACAAGTATCCGCAGGCGGAGTTTCCCTACGCGCGGTTGGTCGACGAGAACCGCCGCCGCGGCCAGCAGGAACAGGAATTTGAACTGTTCGACACCGGCATTTTCGACGACAATCGCTACTTTGACGTAGTCGTTGAATACGCCAAGGTGGGCACGGACGACATTCTCGTGCGGGTCACGGCGACCAATCGCGGTCCCGAGCGCGCCGATCTTGTGTTGATGCCGCAGCTCTGGTTCCGGAATACCTGGTCGTGGGACGGCGACGCGACCAAGCCGCGGCTTCACGCCACGGACAGCGCAACAGTCGCCGCGAGCCACACCATGCTCGGCGAATACCGGATGTATTTCGACGGATCGCCGGAACTCGTGTTCACCGAAAACGAGACCAACGCGCGCCGGCTCTACGGCACCGACCAGCCCGGCCACTTCAAGGACGCGTTCCACGAATACGTGGTCCAGGGCAATGCAATGGCGATCAACGGGGATCGCGCGGGTACGAAAGCGGCGGGTATCTACCGCCGGTCGATCGCCCCGGGCGAAGCGATTTCGATCCGCGTGCGCCTGACCAAGGGCGCGCTCAAGTCGCCGTTCACCGGATTCGACGCGCTCCTTGACGAGCGAATCTGCGAAGCCGATGCGTTCTACGGCGAAATTCAGCGGGACGTGGATTCGACCGACGTGCGGCACGTGCAGCGCCAGGCGTTCGCCGGAATGCTATGGAGCAAGCAGTACTACGAATACGACGTGCCGCAATGGCTGCACGGAGACG
>CAYPNI010000024.1:37230-42824 GCA_964411925.1 uncultured Nitrospirales bacterium | reverse complement strand
ACGTGCCCACAGAAGACTACCACCAGCTCGTTGCACTGGGGGCAGGGGCCGATGATGATGGCCCCGACGGGGGGCATCATAATCTGGCCGCGCGCCCCGCAATGGGGGCACTGCACTTCAATGAGCGACAGCATGGTGAAGCACCTTCCTTCCTTAATCATCCATTTAGACTGCGCCGCGCGTTGCTTATTCACACTGTACCACCGGCTAAAATCTACTGCCAAATGGCCGCAACTTTTATCACTTTACACACTTCGCCTGCGTTCGTAACTGCACTACCCCCACCCCATCCGGGTCTGTCGATCTCAGGCCTTTGGCCCGGATCCCGGTGTATCCCCGGCACTATGCGCAACAATCGCGTCCAGTATTGCCTGGCCGGCGGCTTCGTCTGCCGTCCCTGGCACGTCACGCCAGTCTGGATAGGTCAACAAGGTAACACGGTAATGCTGGCGTATTGTTTCCACTGCAACTGTGGTTTGTCCGCCCGAGCTCGGCTGAAGCGTAACTGTCAATTTTGTGCGTTCTGGAAAGAATATAAGTTTCCGCTTCGTCGGAGTGTAGGCGATGAACATCCCGCGCTTGTCTCGTACATAGATCTCGAGTCCGCGCTGCAGCAATATGTCTCGCGTGGACTCCCAAGCGACCTCAAACTCCGCCGGCACGCTTGCGGACACGTGGGGCGGCGCCTCAACCGCGGCCGGCGTCGATTGACAAGCCGACACCGCTGCAGCGAGAGCCAGGCAGGCGAACAAAAGTGCGCGAGAAGGCATAGCTGGTGTGCCCCCCGAAGATGGCCGCCATACTATCAGGGACGATTGCGCTTCGCAAGTTTGCCGCGATGAGGGCCGCGAAATCCGCCGTCTTTGCGGACGGGCCGCGAATCGTCGACAATAGGAGTCTGCGTCCGCTCCCGGCGCGGCGGCGCGACTTCCGGAGGAATTGCTCGGGTCTTATGGTTTCCGATCAACAGATATTGGACTCAATGCGTCACATCGTCGATCCCGATCTCGGACGGGACATCGTCTCGCTCGGTTTCATCAAGGATCTTCGAGTGCGCGGCGGCGAGGTCAGTTTCACTGTCGAACTCACCACGCCGGCCTGCCCGGTCAAGGAACAGTTTAAGGCGGACTGCGAACGCGCGGTGCGGGCGCTGCCCGGCGTAGAGTCCGTGCGCGTGAACATGTCGGCGATGCAGCCTAAAAAACAACCCGGGCTCGGCATCAACACACTCCATCGCGTCCACACCGTGCTCGCCGTATCTTCGTGCAAGGGCGGCGTCGGCAAATCGACGATCGCGGCCCAGCTCGCGCGCCAGCTTCAACGCGAGGGGCTGCGCGTAGGGCTGCTCGACACGGACATCTACGGTCCGTCGGTCCCCACGCTCTTCAACATGCGCCAACCCGAACTGATGATGCGCAATAATCTATTGATCCCGCTCAATGTCGACGGGCTCAAACTCATGTCTGTTGGGTTTGTGCTGGGAGATTCGCCCGCGGTGATGCGCGGCCCGATGGTCTCCGGCTACGTGCAACAAATCCTGCACCAGACCGACTGGGGCGATCTCGAATACCTGATCATCGACATGCCGCCGGGCACGGGCGACATCCAGCTCACCCTCGTGCAACAAGCTGCGCTCGACGGCGCGATCATCGTGACGACGCCGCATTCGCTCTCGCTCGTGGACGTCGCGCGCGGCATCCTCATGTTCGAGCGCGTCAACGTGCCGGTCCTCGGAATCGTCGAAAACATGTCGTACTTCGTCTGCGACAATTGCGACAAGAAACACTACCTCTTCGGCCATAGCGCGCAGGCGCTGAAAGAGCGCTTCGGGCTGGATACGCTCGCCGAATTCCCGATGATCGAGTCGATCTCCGACCTCAGCCACAAGGATGCCGGCGCGGACATCGAGCCGCTCAAGAAACTTGCGGAGAACCTGCACCGCGCAGTCGGCAAACGCCGGGCGCAGCGCGAGTCGCTGCCCGTCGTCAGCGCGGACGAACGCAACATTCGCGTCCAATGGCCCGACGGTTCGGTGGACCTCCTGAATAACCGGGATGTGCGCGCCGCGTGCCAGTGCGCCGCGTGCATCGAGGAATTCTCAGGCAGGAAGATTCTCGACCCCGCGACGATCCCCCAGGGAATTCAGGCAACGTCGATCGGAACGCTCGGAAACTACGCGGTGTCCATCGCGTGGAACGACGGCCACAGTTCCGGCATTTTTACCTGGGAACGCCTGCGTGAAATCGCCAAGGGTGTTGCGGCGTGATCGAATGGTTGTGTCAGGCCTGAGCAGGATTCAACGCACGCTCATTGTGTGGCGGGCCGCCGCCCGGCACCGCGACGGCAACTAAACTCAGCCGAACGGGACGTGTTACTCCTGTTCCGGCGCCGCCTCGAGGTCGTACCACGCTTCGTCCAGTTGGAACACCTGCCGGGCGCGGCGATCGAGCAATTTGTTCCAGTCGAAAGACGGATACCGCTTCATCAGCTCGCGCAGCGCATCCGATCCACGCTCGATTGGCGTTGCCGCCTCGCCGTTGTAACCCGATTCGTACCAGATCCCGTCCGCGCCGACCCTGAAACTGCGCAAGATCGATCTCTGGACGACTTCGCCCGCCGCGGCCGCGCGATTCGCCTGGCTGTCGAGCTGGGCCCTGGCTTCGGTACGATTCCGCTCGGATTCGTTCGCCGCATCCTTGAGCGCTTCGGCGCGCGGGGCAGGCAACGTGGACGGCGGCTCACCCAGGACCGCCGCGCGATCCGCAACGTCGTCGTCCGGCGGCGGCGAATCTGCGGCGACTGGCGCCGGCGACGCGACACCCTGGCGAAGCTCGCGCTCGTCGGCGCGTCCGTTGAATTCCTCCTCCGGAGAACGGCCGCCCCCAGCGACGCCGCCCACGGACTGCTTCTCTTTCGCCCCCACTTCATTCTGCCCGACAAAATCGCTCCACTGGCCCCGCGCGTCGTCCGGAGCGGCGTCCGCCCGCGGTGCGCCGACCTGGTCCGCCGGCGTAGTCGCCGTGAACGATTCCCATGCGCCGCTCGGGGTCGCGCCGGCCGCCGATGTCGCGTCACTCTCCGTCTTCTCTAACGCGGTCGATTGTGCGGGCGCCATCGCGAGGTCCGTGCGGTCGCCCTGTTGCCATTCCAGGAGAACGACACCCGTGAACACGACCGTCGCCGCCGCGGCAACAGCGACCAGCGGCCCGGCCCAATGGGGCACGCCGCGTCGCCGGGGAAACTCGGCCGTCTTCCCACCCTTAACCGCCTGCTGCACGCGCGCGTTAAAATCCTCGGGCGCGGCTGCGGGCCCCAGCTTTGCATAGGCATCGTCAACTTGCTTGAGCGCATTCAGCTCTCGCAGGCACTCAGCGCAGTCGCGCAAATGCGCGTCCATCGCCTCGCGGTCTTCAGGCGACAGTTCCCCGTCGAAATATGCGGAGAGTTGCTCGCGCACATCCGCGCAATCGTTATAGCGCCCCGTGTCCGTCACCGTCAGAACACCCCTGCGGCCTTGAGCCGCTCGTGCAATTGCTTGCGCGCCTGGTTCAGGCGCGACTTCACGGTCCCTTTCGGGCAACCGGCCGCGTCCGCGATCTCGTCGTAGCTCAGCTTTTCGAAGGTCCTCAGTACAAACACCAGCCGGTAGTGCTCAGGCAACTCGTCCAGCGCTGCCTGCAGCACCCGATCGAGCTCCTGCGCTCGCGCCGCCTCGTCCGGCGTCGCGCCCGTGCCCACAAATTCCCGCACGGTCCCATCGTCGCGCCGCGCATCGAGCGATATACCCTTGTTCCTGCCGCGGCGGCCCATATCGCGCAGCCGGTTCCTCGCAAGATTGCCGGCGATGCTGAACAGCCAGGTGTAGACGCGGGACCGGCCCTCGAACTGCCGGATGCCGAGGTATGCCTTCAGAAAGGTCTCCTGCGACACGTCCTGCGCGTCCTCATGGTTCCCGAGGAACCGGTACACCACGTTGTACACGCGGTCCTTGTACCGGCGTACCAGCTCGTCGAACGCGGCCGGGTTGCCATTCTGGCAGTCCTCGACCAGCGCCGTATCCGAGTAGGCATCGTTCTCCTGAACGACGTTCAACGAGCACTCCGATTCCCGCAGAATCCACCCTCTTAGACACCGGCCGCGCCGCGTGGTTCGCGGCCGCCAGTCGTTGCGCGCGGGATGCGTCAACGATAGCGCGGGGTTTCGGTTGATTCAAACCCCGATTCGGGTAATATGTTTGCGTTTCTCCAGTGAAATTCAACCCCGAGTCGAACCGATGCGCTCCGTTCTGTCTCACTTTCGCGCCGTGGCCGGCATTCCGCTGATGGCCGCGGCATGCATCGTCGCGAGCGGCTGTGCAACGACCACTGACCAGCGCGAGCCCGCTCTTCCAACGATTGACACAGCCTCCCGGTGGAGGGACGCGCTGCTGCAGGGGGATATCGCGGCCGCCGTGAACCTGATCGCCGTCGAATTCTCATCGGCGCAATGGGCCGCACGAGGCCAGCTCGCTGAATATCTCACTGTGGCCAAGGCGCGCGGATATTTCGACAACGCCGTAGCGATTTCAGGTGCGAACCCCGCGGAGATTGCGATTCGGTCTGCGATGGGCACCGCCGTCTGGACTCTGACCGTCAGAGAAAACGCTGAGGTACCGCAGATCACGTCCGCGCGCCTGGAAATCTATTAGCCGTGCCGAGAAACTTCTCCTCCTTTACGTCCTCGTAATCGCAACCGGAGTCCTCAAAACCCATGCCGACAACGCCTACTCCCTCCGCCGCCATCGATCGCGCCAAGGCCGCGCGCCAGACGCATCTCGATCAGTACAAGCAGCTCCTGGCCATCCCCAGTATTTCGACGTCTTCCGCGCACAAGGGTGACGTCGCCCGCGCGGGTGACTGGGTCGCCGCGCAACTGCGCGCGGCGAAACTTTCCCGGGTCGAGATCATGCCGACACCCGGCCACCCCATCATTTATGGCGAGTGGCTGGGCGCGCCGGGCAAGCCGACGGTGCTCGTCTATGGCCACTACGACGTGCAGCCTGCCGTAGTCGCGGACGGCTGGGACACGGACCCGTTCACACCGACCGTCAAGGGCGACTACGTGTACGCCCGCGGCGCGTCGGACATGAAGGGCCAGATTTTCGCCCAGATAAAGGCGTTAGAGAGCATTACCGCCGGCGGGCCGCCCCCGGTCAACATCAAGTATCTCATCGAGGGCGAGGAGGAAATCGGCTCGGAAAACCTCGAGGACTTTATCGATTCCCACAGAGATCTGCTCAAGTGCGACGTCGTGTTGAATTGCGACGCGTGCATCGAAGGCAAGGACCAGCCGGGCATCACGTATTCACTGCGCGGGTTGGCGTACTTTGAGATCGAGCTGCAAGGCCCCGGCCGCGACCTGCACTCCGGGCGCTTCGGTGGCTCCGTCCACAATCCCATCCACGTCTTGTGCGACCTCATCGCTGGAATGCACGACGCGGACGGCCGCGTCACGTTGCCCGGGTTCTACGACAAAGTCCGCGACCTCGAACCCGACGAACGCGCCGCGCTCGCAAAGCTCCCCTACTCGGATGCGCACTGGAAAGAAATGACCGG
>CAYPNI010000024.1:0-37130 GCA_964411925.1 uncultured Nitrospirales bacterium | reverse complement strand
GCGCCGCGCTCGCAAAGCTCCCCTACTCGGATGCGCACTGGAAAGAAATGACCGGGTCGAAGTCGTTCTATGGCGAGAAAGGCTTCACAACGCTCGAACGTGTCGGCGCGCGGCCGACGCTCGAAGTGAATGGCATCTGGGGCGGCTACACCGAGGAAGGCGCAAAAACCGTCCTGCCGGCGCTCGCCCACGCGAAAATCTCGACGCGCCTCGTCGCGGACCAGGACTGGCGCGATATTGAGGGCCAGCTACGCGCCTATCTCGCGAAGCATGTCCCCGCGGGTATCGAGTGGAAACTCCATATGCACAGTGGCGGCCCTGGCGCCATCATGGACCGCAAATCGAGATACATGCAGGCCGCGGTTGCCGCGCTTCAGGAAGTGTTCGGCAAGGAGGTCCACTTCACTCGCGAAGGCGGCAGCGTCCCCGTCGTCGGCATGTTGCAGGAAAAGCTCGGCGTGGACTCCATCATGCTCGGCTTCGGCCTGCCAGATGACGGGATTCACGGCCCGAACGAGCGCCAATACCTGCCCAATTTCTACCGGGGCATCGAGACGTATATCCGTTTTCTGACGAAGCTGGGTGTATGATCGATTTCGGTACGCCGGGCGCATCAAGGCAGCACTCAAAGGCAAACGGACAAGACCACAAGGACGGACGATATGAACTCCCTTCACAAAGCGTTTACGCGTCCCGTCAGCTCGGAACGTACTGATGCGAAGATCTCCTCGTTGTTGCTGTACATCTTCGCCGTACTTGTCCTTGTGGTCGGCGCAGTCAAGATCGCACCGCTTGCGCGAACGGAGTTTGAAGTCGTGCTCATTACGCTGGCCATCGTGACACTGAGCATTCTGATGGTCGTCTTCGGTCAGTTGCTTGAGATCAACGAACGGCTCCGGCTGGTTCGCCTTGAGACCAAAATCGGCGAATCGGAACGCCAACGCCCCTGATTTCGTCGGGCTACGCCGTTCGCAGCGGCCAAGAATCCCGGCCCGGTGCGGCGGTTCTGTTATTCTCACCTCATGTCCGATCGTTTCGTCAGTGAGCCGATCCGCCCAGCGGCGGACTCTTACGATTTTGCCGACACGCCGGTGGGCGAGCCGCCACTTCCCCGCCGCTTCGCGTGGCGCAATACCGAATACACCGTCGCCCAAGTCCTCGATCGGCGCCGCGATACCGGCCCCTGCAAGCACGGTTCGGGTGAACTCTACGCCCGCAAGCATTGGTTCCGCGTCCGCACCACCTCCGGCGACGTCATGAACCTCTACTTCGAGCGGCGCGCGCGGTCAAAGTCCGAACGGGAAAAGCGCTGGTGGCTGTATTCGGTTGAGCGCCCGGTTCCGTGTGCAGACGAGATTGACACGCGTACCACATGAAGCTATACCAATCACATGTCCAAAAAAATCCAGATTCGAAACGTCCCTGACGATCTGCACCGAAAGCTCAAGGCCCGCGCGGCTATGGCCGGCATGTCGCTTTCCGACTACCTGCTGCGCGACGCCGCACGCCTGGCCGAACGTCCAACATTGGACGAGATGTTGGCGCGCATTGGCAGTCGACCCCGGGTGAATCCAAAGCAGTCGCCTGCGGATGTCATTCGCGAGATGCGGGACTCCCATTGATTGTTCTCGACGACCCCGTTCTCTGAGCGATTCTCCGAAGGAATGTAATCGCACTTCTGCTTGTTCTACGATGTTCGACTCGGATACTCGGGACCATGCCCACCACCGCGGAAAAGATAAACCTCCCCATCGAGGGCATGACTTGCGCGGGCTGCGCACGGACGATCGAGTCTGCGCTGTCCCACGCGGACGGCGTGCTCAAGGTGAACGTCAGCCTGCCCACAGAAACCGCGCATGTCGAGTTCGTGCCGTCGCGAATCTCGCCGAAGGAACTCGAGGAGGTCGTCCGCAAGTCGGGCTACGGCGTCAAAAAAACGCAGACCGACGCCGAACTCAAAATCACGGGAATGACCTGCGCCAGCTGCGTGAACACGGTCGAGAAGGCTCTTCGGGCTGTGCCGGGGGTGAGCACGGCGTCGGTCAATCTCGTAACCGAGCTCGCAACGATCACGTTCGACCCCGACAACGCGACGCGCGACCAGCTCGTTGACGCAGTCAAGCGCGCGGGGTACGGCGCGGACGTCGTGCGCGTCTCCGGCCCGGCTACGCCTTCCGATGACGCCGATCGGCACCTGGAGACCGCGCGCCGCCGGTTTCTACTCGCGTGGGCGCTTACGGGCCCGGTCGCCATCCTGATGGCGCTGCACATGACGCACGTCTGGATGCCGCCGTACATCGACTGGATAGAGGTCCTACTGGCGCTTCCGGTGCTCATCATCGCCGGCGCGGAGACGTTCGCCAAGGGTTGGAAGACGAGCCGCCACCTCAGCCCGAACATGGACGCGCTCATCGCGCTCGGCACGGGCGCGGCGTTTCTCACGGGCCCGATGAAGCTCGCGGGGATGCCGATCCAGAGTTTCGCCGCCGTCGCGGCGATGATCATGGCATTCCACCTCACCGGCCGTTACCTGGAAGCCCGCGCGCGCGGCCGCGCGTCGCAGGCCATCCGGCGCCTGCTCGAGCTCGGCGCGAAGACAGCCCGCGTCGAGCAGATGGGCCAGGAGATCGAAGTGCCCATCGACGCGGTGCAACCCGGCGATACGGTCGTCATCCGCCCCGGAGAGAAGATTCCCGTGGACGCGCAGGTCCTGAGCGGCCAGAGCGCGGTCGATGAGAGCATGGCCACGGGCGAGCCGCTGCCCGTGGATAAGACGCCCGGGGACAACGTCATCGGCGGCACGCTCAACACGACGGGAGTGCTCAAGGTCCGCGCGACGAAGGTCGGCGCGGACTCGTTCCTCGCTCATGTCATCCAGATCGTGCAGGAGGCGCAGGCCGCCAAGGTGCCGATCCAGGCGCTGGCCGACCGCATCACGGGCGTCTTCGTCCCGATCATCCTCGCCGTCGCGCTCGCGACGTTTCTCGCCTGGTTCTTCGCACCCGGAGCGATGGGCGCGCTCGCGGCAGTCGCCTCGCCGTATCTTCCCTGGGTACCCGCCGAGGCATCGGCCCTCTCGCTGGCCGTGTTCTCGGCTGTGTCCGTTCTCGTCATCGCGTGCCCCTGCGCGATGGGCCTCGCCACACCGACCGCGCTCATGGTCGGCACAGGCGTCGGCGCGACTCGCGGCATTCTCGTTCGCCACGGCGAGGCGATTCAGTCGATGCGCGACCTCAAGGCGATTTGTTTCGACAAGACGGGCACGCTGACGCAAGGCAAACCCGCCGTGGTCGAGGTCGCCGCGGAGGCCTCGTCCGGACCCGCCGTGTTGCAGATGGCCGCGTCCGTCGAGCGCCACTCGGAACATCCCATCGCGCGCGCGATCGTGAACGCGGCGAAGGACCACGGCCTCGCGCTCGACGACCCCACGGACTTCCATGCCGTCGCGGGCAAGGGCGTATCCGCGCTCGTCAACGGGCAACGCGCGTTCGTCGGCAAAGAATCGTTCCTCCGGGAGAAAGGCATCAACACGAGCGCGCTCGAATCCAAACTCAACGAATTCGAGTTGCAGGGCTACACGGCTGTTCTGGTCGCCGTAGACGGCCAGGCCCTCGGCGCGGTCGCGGTCGCGGACACGCTCAAGCCCGAGGCACCCGCCGCGCTCGAGTCGCTGCGGGGCGATGGACTCCGCCTCGTTATGATCACCGGCGACAACGAGCGCACTGCGCGGAAGGTCGCCGGCGAACTGGGCATTGACCGCGTCCTCGCCAATGTACTGCCCGGCGAGAAGGCCGACGCCATCAAGGACGTGCAGGGCGAATTTGGCTTCGTCGCGATGGTGGGCGACGGCATCAATGACGCCGCCGCGCTCGCCCAGGCCGATATCGGCATCGCCATTGGCACGGGCACCGACGTCGCGATCGAGTCGGCCGACGTGGTGCTCGTTCAGGGCGACATGAACACGCTCGTGGACGCAATCGGTCTGTCAAATGCGACGTTCGACAAGATCAAGCAGAACCTGATCTGGGCCTTCGGCTACAACCTGGTGGCCGTGCCGCTGGCGATTCTCGGCCTGCTGCATCCGCTTGTCGCCGAGGCCGCCATGGCGTTGAGTTCGATTACGGTCGTGTCGAACTCGCTGCGACTTCGGCGATTCGGCCGGACGAAATCGTAACCTCGCCCAGCCCGTCGTCCAGCGCGCAGTGGATCGCGTTCATCAGCTCCAGATAGCGCGAGGGTTCCGCGGGACTGTCAGTGCCGTCGAGCGATGTCGCCTCGGCGGGTTTCGCGTGGGAAACAATCACGACCGGCGTCCGTCCCGCCTTTCCGCGCAGCACGTCTATGAAATAGCCGTGTTCGAGTTCCGCATCGACCGGGTTGCGCGACGTGATGATCAGATCCGGCTCGCACTCCTCGCAGAGCCACATCCCGTATTGCGCCGTCGTCGCCTGGAACACTCGATACCCGGCCGCCTCGAGCAAGTGCGAATACAACTCGCGCACCGTGTTTTCGCTGTCGATAAAAACGATCTTCGTCATACAACCCTCCGATCGCGGTTGTCTGTCCCCCGGCTTTTGCGGGGCGCGCAACCTTCGCCGCCATCGGACCCAGGTGCCGATCCGAGGCCACACCCCGCACGATCAGGATAGACCCCGGTCGCGTTTCCGTCAATGAATTCCGGGAGCTCGTTGCGTATTCGGCAGGCTTCAAACAGTTTGCGTTCAGGCACAGATTGAGCCATGCTGGAACCGGCTGTGAATGATCTGAACCGCGGAGGAGCGAGAAATGGAAACACGTCAAGCATTAACCGATCGCCGGGAATTTATCGCCGCGGGGACGGCCGCCGCCGCATTGGCCGCGTTTGCAACGACTGGCGCCGCTGCGGAGACCAGTCCGGCGCTGCGCGCGCACGAGGAAGCAAACATCAAGCTCGTGAACGACTTCTGCGCGGCGTGGGAAACAATGGACGTCGACAAGCTCGCGTCGTTCTGGGACGACAAGATTACGTTCCGCATGATCGAAGGCATGCAGCGCATCGAGGGCAAACCCGCGCTGATCGAGGGCACGAAGCAGTTTCTCGCGACGCGCACCAAAGCCCGCTTCGAGGTGCTGCGGTCGGCCGCGATGGGCAACACCGTCATCAACGAGCGCATCGACCACTTCACCCGCCAGAACGGCGAAGACGCGTTCCACATCACCGGCTTCTTCCTCGTAAAAGAAGGCAAAATCGTCGAGTGGCAGGATTACACGATGCCGGCGGGGCAATGACGGCGCGGGCAACCGCATGGATTGCCGCGGTCGCTGCGCTGTTCGTGGCGGAGGCCGCCACCGCGCAAGACGCGGAGCCAGCGCACTTCCATCACGTCCACCTGAACGTGACGGATCTCGCCCGGACCGCGGCGTACTACATGAAGATCCACGGCGCGACTTCGGTGAAGTACCGTGGAATTGCCGACGCGCTGTTCACCGAGCGCTCCTTCATCCTGATGAACCGCGTGGACACGGCCCCGCCGAGCGCGCTCGAAGCCGGACTCTGGCACATCGGCTGGGGCGGGCGCGACGTGCCGAGCGAGTACGAATGGTTCAAGGCGCAGGGCGCGAAAATAAAAGTCGAGCTTTATCCACTGCGCAACATCTGGGTGACCTACCTCTCCGGGCCTGACGACGAAATGATTGAAGTGAACACGATGGGTCACAACCGATTCGGCCATGTCCACCTGCTCGCGGAGGACGTCAACACAACGACAGAGTGGTACGCGCGGCATCTCGGCGTGAGCTCGACCGGCGAAGCGGTACCCAAGCCCGCCGACATGAGCACCGCGCGCGCGTGGTCGCGCGGGTTCCGGTGCGACAACGTCTCGTTCGTCGTGTACGGCCGCCCGGACTACACGCCCGCCCCGCCGTGGTGGCAGGACCCGCCGCTCAGCGCGTTCAAACCGACTGACGGCCGCGTCATCGATCACATCGCTTTCTCCTACCGCGACATCGCGCCCGTATTCGACCGCATGAAAGCGGATGGCGTCGAGATCGTGAAGCCCATCGCCGAGAACGACGCCTTCGGCCACAAGAGTTTCTTCGTGCGCGGCCCGGACAAGGTCCTCATCGAAATCGTCGAAGACAGGCCCGTGCCGGAAGGCATTTGGGAGTAAGGTAGAAGCGGCGTACTCGCCGCGATGACAATCTCGCCACATCCCAATCACTTATTCGGTCCCGACCAGCACGAAATTCCGAACCATCTGTCATTGCGAGGAGCGGGGTGTGCGACGAAGCGATCTCTCTCACTGGCGCGCCAACGGTCGCGCAGCAGCGCGACCCTCCCGGCGCGTCAGTCGCCGGCACCCAGCAATTTTGTCAATTGGTCGAGATTATCTGGCGCGTAACCGCCGTAGTGGTTATTGACGTAGCCGAACACGTCGATTTCTTCCTCGACCAGCTTCTGGATATGCGGCACCCAGCGCGCGATGTCTTTCTTGCGATCGACAACCGACTCGTTCCACACCTGCGTGATCTTTTCGATTGCGTACCGATCGCCCAGCCAGCGCATGTAGACGAACGGCGCGGTGACGATTCCGCGCTGCTTGAACAACTGGTCCGGTGCGCTCATCCAAGGATGGTCGATCAGGCAGCAGGCGATCCGGTGCTCGTGGAGAATCTCGAATAAGGCGGCGTTCATCCACGTCTTGTTGCGCACTTCGACCGCGAACCGGAACCCCGCCTCCGGCAGCGTCTTGCAGAATTTCGCAAGGCGCACCAGAAACTCGTCTTCCGTCACTCCCTTCTTCTTGGCGAAGTACGGGAATTGAAACAGGATCGGCCCCAGTTTCGGGCCCAGACCGGTCATGGCATTCAGGAAGCCGTTCAGTTCATGCTCGCAGTTTTCGAGAAATAAGTCATGCGTGATGACCTGCGGCGCCTTCGCTGTGAAGATGAACCCGTCGGGCGTTTTCTCGCGCCAGCCCGCGATCGTGCTCGCGGCGGGGGTCGCATAAAACGTCGCGTCGATCTCGACGGTGCGGTACTTCTGCGCGTAGTGCGTGATGAAGTCTGCCGGCTTCGTTCCGCTCGGGTAGAACTTGCCGAGCCAGCCCTTCGCCGTCCAGCTCGACGTGCCCAGATGCAGCCGCGGGTTCAACGATTCACTCCAGCCTCGTCATTGCGAGGAGCGGGGTGCGCGACTAAGCAATCTCTTCATACAGCCGGCCCGCATCCTACGCGCCGCCCGGCTTGCGCAACGGCCGGATTTCGAGTTCGCTTACGTCCGTACCCGGCGCGGCCTTGAGCACGTACGCGCATGCGCGTCCAATTTCTTCCGGCGTCACCTTCCACGTCGTGTCCGCGTTGGGATCGTGCCGGTGCGACGCGGAATCGACGGACCCGGGAAAGATCGTCGTGACCTTGATACCGAATTCGCGGACTTCCTGCAGCAACGACTGCGAAAACCCCGTAACCGCGAATTTGCTCGCCGCATACGCACTGCCGCCGGGCAGCGGGACCTTGCCGCTGATCGACGAAATGTTGACGATGTGCCCGCGGCCCTGTTGCCTGAACCGCGGCAACACCGCGCGCGTTGCATGGAACATGCCGGTGACGTTCGTATCGATGAGCGCGTGCCACTCCTCAGGCCGGATGTCCCACACGCTGCGCCGGAGCACGATGCCCGCGTTATTGATCAGCGCGTCGATTCCGCCGAGCGCGCCGGCAAGCGAGTCCATCGCGGCCAGCGTCGAGTCCGCGTCGCGCAGGTCGCACGCTGCGACGTGACACGTGCCGCCTTCTCCGCTGATGCCCGCCCGCAAGTCGTCGAGCAAATCGGCCGACCGCGCGACTGCGCCGACTTCAAAACCGTCCATCGCCAGGAACGAGGCGATGCCCTTGCCGATGCCCTTGCTTGCGCCGGTAACGACGACTTTCATCGCCCCGTCACGATCCCGGAGGGCGGTCGAACTCTTCAGAACGCCAATACACGCCTATCAACCCCTCATCCGGCGTGCTCAACTGGTGGATGGCATAGAGCGATGTGCCTTCGTCCGGCGCGCACCGCGCCTCGAACTCGATGGCGAGGCGCCCGGCCTCGTCCGCGTCATCGGCGGAGACGCCGTAAACCAGATAATGCGCGGCATCGGCGCCGCCCCGCCGCACGACCACCTGGAAACTTGTCGCGGAATTTGACAGCCGGCCCTCGAAGGCCTGCAGCGCCTCGAGCGCGTCCTCCGAAAACAGGCGCTCCTCGAAGATGCGCTGGACGTAATCCTGCGCGTGATCGCGCAAGTCGTGCCGGTGGGCGAAACGGAGCAACGCCGCCGCGACGTATCCGCCGACGTCTTCGTCCTCGTCTTCCTGATTCTCGCCGCTGTCCGTCGTGGCGTTTTCGAACGCCTCGCAGAGTAACTCCCACGCGGGCCAGACGTTGCCTTCCAGTTCCTCCTGGTCCGCCCGGGTGAGCAGCGTCCGCCATCCCTCCGGGTCGATGTCCTGCAATTTGTCGATGCAGCGCCGCTGCTGTTCGGCGTCCGAATTTCGCACGGCCGAGATCGCCCAGTTGTAGTAAACGTCTTCCGGTTCGCGCGATTGCTCTGCCGCCCGGCGAAACGCGTCGTACGCCTCCGCGAACCGCCGCCGGTCGCTCTCGACAATGCCGAGCGCCTTCCAGGCCTCCGCGTCATCCGCATTCAATGCCAGGTACTGGCGATAAGTATCCGCCGCGCCGGCGTTATCGTCCAGCATCTCCTGGCAATATGCCTTCTGGCGGTACGCATCGCCGAGCCCGGGCGTCAGCGCGATGCACCGGTCATAGGCCTGGACCGCCTCGACGAGCCGGCCCTCGCGGCCGAGCGCGACGGCAAGGTTGTACCACGCGACTTCGCTGGACGGGTTCATCTCGCACAGGTTGCGCAAATACACCTCGGCGTGCAGATACGCCTCGAGATCGGAGAACTGGACGCCGGCTGCGAGCACATAGGCGTGGTCGTCGCCCTCTTCCTTCATCATCTCGACGACGAGCCGCTCCGCTTCTTCGGACTTCGACAGTCTTTCGAGACAGACCACCTCGATCGCCAGCGCGCGGCCGCGGTCGGAACTGGGCAATATCTGGCCGTACAAGTTTCGCACCAGCTGGAGCGCGCCCTCGGGGTCCCCCTCGAGCAGCACCCGTTCGGCCCGGTCCACCGTGTTCAACGTCAATGCTGAGTCCAACGCCTTCTCCTTCTCGCTCCGGGACGTACTAGGCCCCGGTCCTGACCACTACCTTGCCGAGGTGTCCGCCCGCAAGCCGCGCGAACGCCTCCTGCACCGACTCCATCTCGAATGTCTTGTCGAGCACCGGGCGCGCGCCAGCCTTGTCCAGCGTCGCCACGATGGCTGTCCATGCCGCCTGCGCTTCCGCCGGCGCGAACCGGCCCACGTGAACGCCTTCGATGCGCACTTGCTTGAACAACACCATGCCCATGTCCAATTCCGACGTGCGGCCGGCCAGCAAACCAATGACCATCACGCGGCCGTTCATGTTGAGCATGGCGACGTGCTCGGCGAGCCTCGCACCGCCCAGATGCTCTATCACCACGTCCGGCCCGGAACCACCGCACGCATCGGACACCCGTCGCGCGAGGTCCTTCGCGCTGTCGTCCACGACCGCGTCCGCGCCGAGTTTCTGGAGGCGCTCGCGTTTGGCCGGGTCGCGGCTGAGCGCGACTACATGCGCGCCGAGTGCCTTGGCCAGCTGAATCGAAGCAATGCCAACGCCGCCCGACGCACCGGTTACGAGCGCAGTCTCCCGCGGCTTCAACCCGCCCTGGATGACGAGCGCTTTCCACGCGGTGAGATATACCAGCGGCGCCGCCGCGCATTCTTCCATCGTCCAACCGGGCGGAACCGGCGCGAGCACATCCTCGGGCACGGCCACCAACTCGGCAAGCGTTCCCTGGCGCGTGATGCCGACCTCGCTGCGCAAGACGAGCACGGCGTCGCCGCGCTTGAATCGCTGACTGAGGCCCGGATTCTCCACCGTTCCGCTGCCATCTCGGCCCACGGTCAGCGGCAACTTCCCGGCACCGGGATAGCGCCCTTCAATGAGCAGCCGGTCGGCCGGGTTGAGCGATGCGAACTTGAGCCGCACGAGCACCTCACCCGGACGCAGCACGGGTATGGGGACGTCTTCGAGCCGGAAGTTCGCGAGGTCGCCGAAATCGTGGAAGCGCCAGGCCCGCATCGAGGCTCCTTCCCAAGGTGGCCCTATTCTATCCGAGACCGCCGGGGCCGGGCCAAGCGCGCGCAACCGCCGGTGATTCGGCGCAGTCAGAACCTGCCGTCGAGGTAGGCGAACAGCGCATGCAATCCGATGGCGGTCTTTGCGTCTTCGAACTCGCGCGCGCCGAGCCGCCGCCGGACGTCCGCAAGCAACATGGGCACGACCTCGATGCGCTCGTCGTGGTCCGCGGAGCGAGATTCGGGCCGCAATTCGAACGCGAGGAACAGATGGATACGCTCAGTCAGGATTCCCACGGAAGGAAACACGCTGCCCGCGGCCACGAGCCGGCCCGCGGCGTAGCCGGTTTCCTCGGCAAGTTCCAGCTGCGCGCGTTCCTCGGGCGTGTCGCCCGGTTCGAGTTTCCCCGCCGGAATCTCAATCATGTCGCGCTCGACGGCCACGCGGTATTGCCGCACGAGAATCACGCGATCGTGGAGTACAGGAACCACAGCCACGGCGCCGGGATGCACGACGACATCGCGGCCGGTTTCTGTCCCGTCGTCGAGCCGCACGCGACCGGAATCGACGCGAAAAATCCGGCCTTGATAAGCGGTCTCGCGTTGAATCCACGTCTCCATCGTGCCCCCCGGAATTTGTCGCGGAATTATACGCGAAAAATAAAACGGCCCCGGAACGGGTGAGCTCCGGGGCCACGGAGAACATTGTCTGACTTAGTGATGATCTTTGTGATCGTCTTTGTGGATTTCTTCGGGGCTGATGAATTCAGCGCCTTCCTTGCCGTCCAACGTAGGCCAGAACTTCGCCGGTTGCGCGACGAACTTGTTTACGCACCCGTCGCAGCAGAACTGGACGAGACGGTTCGCATAGACCTTTTGCACGGGCTCTCCCATGGCGTCGAGCGGCTCGCCACTGACTATGCAAACGTCGAGGGGATACGATTCGAGTTGCGCCGCGATCACGGCCTCGTCGAGCTTGGCGATGTACGCTTCGGGTTCCTTCAGAAACTTTTGCGTGCTCTTCTGGTCGCCCAGGCGCACGAGCCGGTTCATGTACACGACGTTCAGCACCTTCGCGTCCGCGGGAAGCGCGTCGCCGGTTACGAGGTCGGTCTTGAGCGGGTAGTGAGGCAATTGTTGCTCGATGATCTTCTTGTCGATTTCCGCGATGAACTTTGTCGGCTCTCCCTTGAAGCGCGGCTCACAGCCCGAACAACAGAACTTGATGTCGCGGCCCTGGTGGTTGAACGCGATCGGTTCGCCCATCGAACCGAGTTCCTCTCCGGACACGGCGCAGACATTGAGCGGATAGGGATCGCCCTTGATGGCGTCGTCTGCCTCGACGGACGACCCAAACCCGAGAATTGCGATCGCGGGAAGTAACCAGAGCCCGTTTTTCAACATGTATATCTCCTAAGCAACTGTGGCGCATGGGTTTAGGCCGAACGCCCGGCCATGCCGCCCCTATTAAAAACCCGCAATTGCGGGTTCCTGTTCCGTGCGTCGCTGCCATTCTACTGACGACGCGGCTTTCAATCTATTCGCGAAAGGCTATTCGTCATGTCGGCGGGATTCCGCATAACCCCAGTACGCCGCGACGGCGCTTCCAGCGGCGATCAATCCGAGCACGATCATATAGGGGAACGGATTGAAATCGTCACCCGCGAGGCGGGCAAAACCGAACAGCAACACCAACCCAATCACGGCCATCGCGGCAAAGAAAATCCCGAGCCGCCGCGTCAGCACGTACGTCTGCGTGCGGTCGTCCCGGCGCATCTCCTCGCCGATCATCATCGCGGCGGCGATCGCCTGTTGCTCGCGCATCGCATCGGATGGGTTATTTGGCGGGCCGGAATCGTTGCCCGGTTTGTCGCCGGGTTGCGTACTTTCTCCCTGCACCCTCGGCCCCCTAATTCACCGTCACGAGATCGCGCACAGACGCCAGCTTCGCGTCGCCGATGCCGCTCACGTTGAGCAAGTCCTCAACGGCGAGGAACGGCTGCGCCGACCGGTACTGAATGATCTGTTGTGCCAATTTTGGTCCGATGCCGGGGAGTGTTTCCAGTTCCGCCTGGGACGCACGGTTCAAATCGATGAGCCGCGAGCCGACCGCTGAAGCCGGTTTACCCGGGGTGGTCCCGCCGACCAAGCCGTACACATCCGGATTGGACACCTGGACAATCTCGACAGACCCAGAATCGGTGGCCTTCCTGCGCGTCGGCACGGTGAGCGTGGTCCCGTCAACCACGCGGGCCGCGAGATTGATGCTGCTTGTATCCGCCCCGGGCATGAGACCGCCCGCCAACCGGATCAGGTCGTCCACGCGGCTCCCGTCATCCACGCGGTAAACACCCGGCTTCGTCACCGCTCCCTGGACGGAGACGACCAGCTCGATGACCGGCGGTTTGGGTTGCGGCACGGTCAATGCGGGGGTTGCAACCCCGGCCTCCGCGGGCACAGCATCGGGTTGCACGACGAGCGCCGCGGGGTTCGGCGTGGCGCGCCGCAGCGCGATAACCGTAATCGATCCGGCGAGCAACGATGCCGCCAGAAAAACCAGTACGACCTGTTCGCGCCGTGTCAGTAGCCGGCTCATCATCGCAGCGCTGGGCCTCGCGTGAGAGTGTTCGCCCCGGGGAAAAATCGGGTGCTAGTATACACAACGCAGGGCGCGCGCAACCGCAATGAGCGGGGCCGGGGCGCCGGGGGGAATCAGGGTGGCGGCATCCGCCGAATCCGCGCCGCAACCGGCCGTTCCGCATCTCGCGCCGGGTCTCGTTGCATGGGTGGTCTTCTCCGCATTGCTCGTGTTCGCGCGCGGGGTGCGGTGGGACGAGAACTACGAATTCGCCCAGGTGCTCGCCGCGCGGGTGCACTATCCCGATTGGCATCCGCTCGCGTGGTGGGTGCGCAACCTGGTCAGCGCACAATTGTATGTATCGGCGCTCATGCTCGACGCCGGCGCGGGCGCCTACTCCGTCTGCCTCGTCCGCAATCTTCTGTTCGTATGGGCGACGGTTGTGCCGCCGTACCTGTTGGGTGCGGCACTCGCTCAACGGGCGCTCGCGGGACACGCCGCCGCGGCGCTCATTCTCTCCGGCGTGCACACGGCGTTCGACGGGTCGTACCCGCAATTCACGCTTCCCGGCATGTTCTCGAACGGCCACATTGGCACCGGGTTCGTCTTGTGCGCCATCGCCGCGCTGGCACTGGGGCGTGTCGCGCTCGGTTTCTTCCTCATCGGACTCACGCCCGCCGTTCACATCGGCCAGTTGCCTCCGTTACTCCTGTTGCTCGTTCTCGTCTACGCCTCGCGGCGGCTTCATCCGCAGCCGCGCGTCTGGCGCCGCGCGGACGCCGCGCTCGTCGCGGGCCTCGGCATAAGCGTCGCGATCTGGATCGCCGGGCGTCTGCTGGCCGGTGGAGGCGCGCCTCCCATTTCTGACGCGTCGCCGGATGAAATCCGCGCGATCTGGGGTGGCTGGGTGACGTACTACGACATGCACCGGCGCCCCCCCGGACTGAACAGTCTGCTGATGACGGTCGGATTCGTCCTGTTGGCCTACGCCGCGCTCTTCGGACTTCGAATCGGCCAATCGCCAAACGCTCGCCCCTGGATCGTGTGTTTCGTCTACTCCGCGGTTGTGCTGCTCATCGGACTCGTGGTCATGCTCGCGCAGACGCTGCTCGGCGCCAATGTCCCGTACGTGACGCTCACGTGGCTGCCCTACCGGCTGTGGAACCACGTGCCGCCGATCATGGTCGCCATGATCTGCGCGATCCTGCTTCAGCCACGCGCGGGCGGGGATAGCACGCCACGCCTCGTGGGCCTCGCCGCGGTCGCGCTCACGCTCGGGTTCACCATGCTCCGGCCGCTGTTCTTGCAGGCGCTTCCCGCGACGATTTCGTACCGGTATTTCGGGACGCTCGATTTCGTTGTCTTTTTCCTGTTCGGCGCCGCTTTTGCGCTGCTCTTGTCCGGGATTCGCGAGCATTCGAAGCGCAGTTTCGCCCTCTTCGCCATGATCGGCGCGGGTGTCCTGATCCTGACGGCGCTCGTTCATCAATTCGGCACGATGGCGGCGATCGCCGGCGTGGTGCTGGTGGTGGGCGTATCCCGATACAAGCGACTTCCGGGGCTCGGGCCGTGGCCGCAGCGCGTGTTCGTGTCCGCTATCGCGATGCTGGCCGTCTCGATGCTGTGGCAGGAATGGCGCGCGCGCCAGACGCTGGCCATCGGCGATTTCGAGCGCGCGATCGCGGCCCATCTCGAATCGAGCGGACACTCGGACGCGATGCTGCTCGGGCCGATGGACCAGGTGTTGCTTCAGGCGCAGACCGGCCACCCGGTTGTCGCCGATCTCGCGACGCCCTTTTTCATCGGCTACCGCCCGTCGTTCGGTCCCCAGATCAACGGCATGTTCCGCGATGTGTACGGCGTGGACTTCCGCTACCCTGAACCGCCGAAGGACTGGCGGGAGGTCTGGGCGGAGCGGACGGCGGCCGAGTGGTCGGCGCTCGCCGAGAAATACGGATTCGAGTTCGTCGTCTCGCCGATCGACACGGAACTACGCCTGCCCGTGGAACTCGACCATTACGGCCACAAGCTCTATCGCGCGCCTGCACCGTAGCGCGGGAGGGTCGCGCTCCCGCGAGACCGTAACGGAGCCGGCACGACAACGCAGTCGGGAGGGCGAGCGTACTCGCGAGCCGGGGTCAACCCGTTGATGAGATTGCTTCGTCGCACACGCCACTCGTCGCAATGACGGCGGGAAACCATCTCGCAACAGCAGGCGTGGGAGGGTCGCGCTCCCGCGCGACCGCAGCGCCGTCAGTGGTGAGGTGCATCCGCCGGGGCGGCGTGTGCGTCCGCGCCCGCCTCGGGAGTTGCAGTCTCGTGGCCTGCATCGGCGCCATGCGCGTCCGCCGCGCCATGCTCGCCGCCCGCAGCCGCTTCGCCATGCCCGAACAGGTGCGGCGGGGGAACGTAATTCCCGCCGTGCGCCGGGGTCAACTGGCGGCCGTGCGTCGAGAAGTCCTGACCACCCGATTCCGGATTACTGCCCGGCGAGGCCAGATCGTGGTACGGCCCGCCGAACTCTTCAAGCGGATTGGCGAATCCGTAGTCCGTGAATACGAAGAGGAAGAAAATCGGCAGCCAGATAAATCCAAGCACGGCAAACAGGCGCACCAACCCGCTGGACCAGTACGCGCCCATGAATATGGCGACGATGCACGCGGCCTTCATGACCGCGATCACGACTGCGACCAGCAGATTGAGACCGTTCGGATTGTCGCTCAAGTGGAAGAACGGGACCTTGGCCGCCGCCACGGTCGCGGCCATCAGAAGTCCCAACACGGCGGCGTTGACGAAATAGTATTTCGGCGGAATGATTCTATGCGACATGACGATCGTGCACCTTCTGCTAGTGGTGGCCTGCCGGCGTGCTGATCAAATAAAGCATCGGGAACAAGAACACCCACACGATATCGACGAAGTGCCAGTAAAAGCCGAAAAGTTCGACGGGCAGGTACTTGTTCGGGCCGTACTCGCGCCGGAAACACAGATACCAGAAGATGCCGGCGAGTGCGATGCCGATGATCATGTGGAACGCGTGCATGCCCGTCATGATGAAATACAGGATGAAATAGAGCTGCGCCCGCGCGGGATCGGTGAATCCCAGCACGTCCGGATTCCAATTCAGCCCCGGCACGAGTCCGTGGACCCATTTTTCCTTGTACTCGAAGTATTTGACCACGAGGAATGTGATGCCGAGGGCGATCGTGAACGCAAAGTTCCACAATTGCATCTGGCGCTTGCCGCTTTGCGTGGCATACACCGTGCACGCCATCGTCACGCTGCTGACGAGCAACACGACAGTGTTGCCGGTACCCATCCAGTAGTTCAGGTGCGCGCTGCTCTCGTACCACGTGATCGGATATTTGAACCGGTACACGGCATAGGCGACGAACAGTCCGCCGAAGAACATGATCTCCTGCACGAGGAACAGCCACATTCCGATGAACGCGGTCTCGTTCTGCTGCTCTCGATTAACGTAGTGACCCGAAACGATGGGTTTCGCCGGACCCATCGTCACCGGAATGGCGGCGGTATCAGACATCCATAACCTCCTTGCCGGTATACGCGTACGCTTCCTCGGTGACGATCGGCACGCCGTGGAAATTGTGCGGGATCGGCGGCGACTGCACGCGCTCCCATTCGAGGCCCTTCGCGCCGAAGGGGTTCGGTCCCGCGACCGCGCCCCACTTCAGCGACCAGAGCAGGTAGCCGATGGTCATCACGAAGCTGAACCCGAGCAGGAACGCGCCGCCCGAACTCATCACGTTCAGCACCTGCCATTCTTCCGGATACGCGTGATAGCGCCGCGGCATGCCGAGCCAGCCGAGGATGAACTGCGGCAGGAACGTCAGATTGAACCCCGCGAAAATCAGCATCGCCGAGATCTTCGCGATGAACTCGGGATACATCCGGCCGAACATCTTGGGCCACCAGAAGTGCACGCCCGACCAGAACGCCATCACCATCCCGCCCACCATCGTGAAGTGGAAGTGCGCGACGACGAAGTAGGTATCGTGCAGCGGCACGTCCATGCCCATGGCGGCCAGGAACAGGCCCGTGATCCCGCCGACGAGGAACAGGCCGATGAACCCGATCGCGTACAACATCGGCGCGTGGAACGTCACGTTGCCGCCGTATAGCGTCGTCGTCCAGTTGAAGATCTTGATCGCGGTCGGCACGCCGATGAGCACCGTCAGCACGGAGAAGACCACGCCGAGGTAGTAGCTCTGGCCCGCGACGAACATGTGGTGGCCCCAGACGAAGAACCCGAGCACCGCGATCGCCATGCTGGAGAGCGCGACGAACTCGTACCCGAAGATGCGGTTCTTCGAGAAGCACGCGATGACCTCGCTCACCACGCCGAACCCGGGGACGATCATGATGTACACCGCCGGGTGCGAGTAGAACCAGAACATGTGCTGGAACAGCACCGGGTCGCCGCCGATCGCAGGATCGAAGATGCCCACGCCCCACACGCGCTCGAGCGCGACGAGGAAAATGGTGATCGCGATCACGGGCGTGCCCAGCATCATGATGATGCCGGTCGCGTAGTTCGCCCAGATGAACAGCGGCAGCCGGAACCACGTGAGTCCCGGCGCGCGCATCTTGTGCGTCGTCGCGATGAAGTTCAACCCGGTCAGGATCGAAGAGAAGCCGACCAGGAAGGCCGCGAACGCGGCCCAGAACACCGAGCTGTTCGAGTAGGTCGTGCTGAGCGGCGAATAAAACGTCCAGCCCGTGTCCACGCCGCCGCCGCCGAGCGCCAGCAGCGCGCAGACGCCCGCGCCGACGAAAATCCAGTAACTCGCGAGGTTGACCTTGGGGAATGCCAGGTCTTTGGCGCCCAGCATGATGGGCAGAAAAAAGTTGCCCAGCGTCGCCGGGATCGACGGAATCAGGAAGAAGAAAATCATGATCACGCCGTGCAGCGTGAACAGGCGGTTATAAATGTCGGCCTCGAACAAGTCGCCCGGGCCGGTCATCAGCTCGATCCGGAACAACATCGCAAATGCGCCGCCCAGCAGGAAAAACACCAGGATGGTCGCGAGGTACATCACCGCGATGCGTTTGTGGTCCTGAGTGAGGATCCACGACTTAATCGAGTGGTTCCAGTTCAGGTAGTTGGGTTCGCGCTCTTCGGCGTGATCCGGAATGCTCGTCCGCTCTGCTACTACCGCCATGATGTCCTGCCTCGCTCAGTTGTCTCCGGCGCACGCGCCGATCGTTGCTAATTCAGCGCCGCCGGTGCCGCGTCGCCCGATGCGGCGTCGGCCGTTTCCTCGCCGCCCAGCGATTTGATATAGGCGATGAGACTGTTCACGTCCTCGATCGAGAGCTGGTTCGCGAAACTCGGCATCAGCGCCGTATACCCTTCGCGCACCCGCTTGCTCGAATACAGGATCGACTCGTACAAGTAATCTTCGTCCTTGAGCACCGATTCGCCGTCCACCATGACGCCGGTAGACCCGAACACGCCCTTGAGGTCCGGGCCGCGCGCGTCTTTGAGTCCGTTGTGGCACGTCACGCAGCCGCGTTGCTGGAACAGGAACTCGCCGGCCTCGACGGGCGACTTCTTGGGGCCGCCCGCGAGCCACTCGACGTAACCCTCCTGCGAAAGCACGGTGATGTGACCGCCCATCAGCGAGTGCTCCGTGCCGCAATATTCCGCGCAGAAAATCGGGTACGTCCCCTCGCGCGTCGCCTCGAACCAGAGGTAGGTGAAGCGGCCGGGAATCACGTCCTGCTTCACGCGCATCGCCGGAAGATAGAAGTCATGCAGCACGTCCTGCGAGGTCATGTTGAGCACAATGGGCGTGTCCACGGGCACGTGCAGGTCGTTGACCTCGCGCACGCCGTTGGAATGCTGCGCCTTCCACATCCATTGTTTGCCGATGATGTCGATGCGCAGCGCCGCGTCCGGCGCGTTCTTGAAGTCCGCGAACAGTTTTGCGCCCCACGCGAACACGCCGATGAAAATGAAGAACGGGATCACGGTCCACGTGATCTCCAGCATCGGGTTTTCCAGGTGTTGCGACTCGCGCGGCTTGTTCGGGTCACGCCGGAACTTGATCCCCAGGATGATCATGGCCGCGAACGTGCCCACCGTCGACACGACGGAAATAATCGTCAGGAAGTAGAACAAGGGATCGACCTTCTCGGCAAACGTGGACGCCTGCTCGGGGAAGATGTCGAAATTGAAAAAGTAATTGAGGTCCATCGTGTCGCCTCGTCAGTGTGTGCCTTGAGGGTGCGTTGCCGCGGGGTCCCGCACCATACCGGGACCGCCCCCGCTTCCTTCACGCTTGTTACGGCGCCAACGCAGGTAAAGCACCGTGTACATCGTAGCAAAACCGAGAATCATCAACACGGCCAGGATCCGCATCGCGCCGAGGATGTAGAAGCCGTACGTGCCGGTCGCGGGGTCGTACTTGAAGCACAGCAACACGAGCTGATCGACCACCGAACCGATCCGGCCCGCCGACGCTTCCTGTAGCCCGAATTCCACGTCGCGCGGAATGTATTCACTGCCGAAGTAATACCGCGCAACGCGGCCCTCGCCGGTGAGCAGCATGATGCCGCCCGCGTGCGCATACTGATCCGTGTTGGGGTCGTACGCGTAGCGGAACCCGACCGTGCCGGCGAGCCGCTCGATGCCGACGTCGTCGCCGGTCAGGAAATACCAGCCGTCCTCGGCGCCGTCGCGGTGCAGGCGTTCCAAGTGCGCCGCCTTCTTCTTGGCGGCGAGTTCGGGCGTCTCGCCGGGATCGATGCTGACGGTGATCACGTTGTAGTCCTGGCCGATGGCGTATTTCATGGCATCGATCACGCCCTCGACACCATCGAGCATGATGTTGCAGAGCATCGGGCACTCGTAATACACGAGCGCGAGAATTGCCGGCTTGCCGTCCAACGCCTCGGCGATCGTGATGGGTTGACCGTCGGAATTGGTAAACAGCAACTCGAGCGGCACTTGCGCGTCCAGGTGCTGTTCGATCTTGATGTCTTTGAACTGCTGCGCCGGGTCAGGCCCCATGATGTTGAGCGGCTCGAACGGCGGCGGTGCTATCTGCGCGAACGCGGGCAACGCGACACAGGCGAGCACGATCGCCAGCACGACGGGATTGCCGGCGCGCGACGCGACGCGAATGCTCTGTGACGCGGTTCGTTTCACTGCGTTTCCCCGCCCCCGGCCGAGTGGCCCGTCTGCGCGAGCGTCGGAAACACCGGCAGCCCGCGCGCTGCGACAATGTCGATCGCGGTATCGACGGGGATCCGGTAGATCTCCGGCTCCGCGCTGACGACGCCGTAGGTCGATGCCCCCTCGTCCTGTCCCGCGCGAAACGCCTTCAAACCGTCCGGCGCCGACACCTGCAAGCGCACGCCGCGCGCGAACGGTTCGTTGCGCGCGTCCACGGCGATGGGCGCCGCGTCGAACTCACTGATCGCCGGCTGTGCATTCGAGTACCGCACGACAAACGTCGATACGACGTAGGCCACGAATGTCATCACAACCACGCCCACACCCGACCACAGGATGAGCCGGATCTGAATGTCCGTGACTTCGTAGCCCTTGGCCGGCGACTGGGGATCGCTCGGCGCGTGGTGGCCGTAGGGATGCTCTTTGTCATGCATGTTCCAATCCCTCCTCGCCGTGGCCGTGTCCGTGGCCGGGAGAAAGCGCCTCGTGCATGCGCGGGTCGTTCACGGGCAGCAGCGAGGTCCGCGTGAGCTGGCCGAGGAACACCCAGAAATACAGGCCCGCGAACCCGGCCAACACGCACGCGTACACCAGGATGTCGCGCCACGGCACACTGGTATCGCCCGGGTGATACGCCGGATTGAACCAGAAAAACACGTCCACGAGTCGCATACTCAGAATGAACCAGCACATCATGCGCAGCAGCGCAACATCGTAGGTCACGCGGCGCTGCATCAGCACCATGAACGGGATGAAGAAGTGGCCGATCATCATGATGCCGATGACCACCTGGTAGAAGGAGCTGTGCGCGCGATCGAGGTAGTAGTGGATCTCTTCGGGGAGGTTGCCCGCCCAGATGATCAGGAATTGCGAGAAGCTCATGTAGGTCCAGATGACGATGAACGCGCACATGAAGTTGCCGATGGTATGGAAATGTTCGACGGTCAGGAAGCGCGAGAGCGGTTTTTGGTCTGAAAGCTGGTCGAGAACGATCACGGTCACGGCGAACGTCGTCAGCCCGTGGCTGATCCACGTCAGCGGCGCGTACATCGTCGAGAACCACTCCGCCTCGATCGACTGGCCCCAGTCCACCGCCGCGAAGGTCATCGTCGCGCAGTACGCAATGAGCGCAACCGGCGCGACCCGGCGGAAGTTGAGCGTGATGAGCGCATCGCCCGTTTGTTCGAGCTTCTTCGACCACGAATTGAAGAAATACGCGATGGCAAACCATATCCCGAAGTACAGCGCCGCGCGGCCGCTCCAGAAGGTCTTGTTGAGGTACGCCGCTTTCTGCGGGACAACATGGCCCTCGGGATGGGTCCACGCGCTGAAAATCGTGTGCCAGTCGAGCATCGTGCCGAGCCAAATCAGCGCGAACATCGTGAACGGTACGGGCAGCGTCCGCATGAACGCCTCGAACACGCGCTGCGACACGAAACTCCAGCCGCCCGCCGTCATGTGATGAATCATGAGGAGCGCAGTCGAACCCAGCGAGAGGCTCAAGAGGATCCAGAACGAGTAGTGCAGGCCCTGGAAGAACATGTTGATGCCGCCGCTCAGCACGAACGAGAGAATCAGTCCGAGCGCGATACCGCCCGCGCCGACAATCGGCCCCACGCTGCGCACGAGCTGCAGCCGCGGCGGCAGACTGGTCGTTTCTTTAGTCATGGGCCTCTCCCGCCGGCTGATCGCCCGCTTCTTCGCCGGGCCGCGGGGCGCGCGCCTGTTCGAGCACGTCCTGCGGCAGAAGATCGGGCGTGGCATTCTGGCTGAGTTGAAGCACGCGTACGTACGCGGCGATCGCCCAGCGATCGTCCACGGAAATCCGGGACGCGTAGCTGTACATCCGGCCGAACCCGTTGGTCGGCACGTCGAAGAAGTACGCGATCGGCGATTCGAGCAGCCGCTGATCCATGTAGGACGTCGGCTGCGGGAACCCCCGCTGAACGATCATGCCGTCGCCGTGGCCGGTCTTGCCGTGGCAGGGCATGCAGTAGATTTCGAACCGCGCCTGGCCCCGCTCGAGCAACTCACGCGTCAGCTCGACCTGCGCGGGCAACGCCGTCGCGAGTTCGCCGTTTACGCGGCCGGTGTAGTAGTGGTCGTCGAGCTTGGCCATCTGATACGGCACGGTGCCTGCCACGAACGCGCGCGCCGAACTCTCGCCATTGCCGAAAAAGCGCTGGCCGTTCTCGAGCGGCTCGTACCGCCGCTGGTTCCACATGTCCAGGTGGCAGCCGGTGAGCGCGCTTGCGGAAACGAGCGCGGTCAACGCGATCACGATCGTCCTGCGCGTCATTCCGCCACCTCCGATACCTCGAGCGGCCTGGGATTGAGCCGTTCGAGGAAGCCGCGGGTCTTCTGCGCGTCGTATCTCGGGTCTTTGGCCTCGATGCACAGGAAGAACCGGTCGCTCGTCGCGCGTTCGAAGTTCTTCGCGTTGAAAACCGAGTGGTACGGCATGGGCAATCCGTTAAGCCCCAACATCGCAAAGCCGGTCGTGAACGCCGCGAAAAGGATCGTGCACTCGAAGGTGATGGGGATGAACGCCGGCCAACTGAAGAAGGGTTTGCCGCCGATGTCGTAGGCGTAGTGGTACACGTGGGCGAAGGTCTGTAGGCCGAACCCCGTCGCCGCGCCGGTCAATCCGGCCGCCAGCGTGAACCAGGACAGCCGGGTCTTGTGAAACCCGATGGCTTCGGACAGCCCGTGGATGGGCAAGGGCGAGTAGGCATCGAGGTCGCGATAGCCCTCGGCGTATGCCGTCTTCGCCGCCTTCAGCAGATCGTCCGGGTCGTCGTACTCGGCGACGATCCCGTAGACCTTGGGTTCGTTGTCGTGCGCATCGTGCATTCGATGGTTCCTCTACTCAGTGCGCTTTGCCGGTGGCTTTGTGGTGCGTCACGCGCACCTCGTGCACCGCGATCATCGGCAGGAACCGGATGAACAGGCCCATGCAGAACGCGAAGAAACCGAGCGTGCCGAGGTATGTTCCCCAGTCCCAGATCGTCCCGTGATACGTGCCCCAGGCCGACGGCATGAAATCGCGCGTGAGGCTGGTGACGACGATCACGTACCGTTCAAGCCACATGCCGACGCCGATGACGATCGTGATGATCCACAGCGGCCAATTGCTGATGCGGATCGATTTGATCCACAGCAATTGCGGCACCGCGAAGTTGCAGAACAGCAGCATCCAGTACGCCGGCCAGTACGGTCCCGTCATGCGGTTGAACATCATGAACCGTTCGTACTGGTTTCCGCTGTACCACGCGAAGAACGCCTCGGAGAAGTAGCCGTAACACACGATGAGCGAGGTCGCGAGCATCACCTTGGACATGTTGTCCAGGTGCCGCAGCGTGATCAGGCTCTCGAGCTTGTACCACTTGCGCACGGGGATGACGAGCGTCAACACCATGGCGAACCCGGCATAGATCGCTCCCGCGACGAAGTACGGCGGGAAAATCGTCGTATGCCAGCCCGGCACGATGCCGATCGAGAAGTCGAAGCTGATGATGCTGTGCACGGAGACGACCAGCGGCGTCGAAAGTCCCGCGAGCAGCAGGGACGCCATCTCGTACCGCAGCCAGTGCCGCGCGGAACCGCGCCAGCCGAGCGCGACAATGCCGTACGCGATCTTCACCGCGCGGTTCTTGGCGCGATCGCGCAGCATCGCGAAGTCCGGAATCAGCCCGATGTACCAGAACAGAAGCGAAACCGATCCGTAGGTCGAAATCGCGAACACGTCCCACGCCAGCGGGCTGCGGAACTGCGGCCAGAGGCCCAGCGTGTTCGGATACGGCAGGATGAAATAAATCACCCAGGGCCGGCCCGCGTGCAGCAGCGGGAACATTGCGGCGCAAGCCACCGCGAAGATCGTCATCGCTTCGGCGAAGCGGTTGATCGCGTTGCGCCAGTCCTGGCGCAGCAGCAGCAGAATCGCCGAGATGAGCGTGCCCGCGTGGCCGATACCGATCCACCAGACGAGATTGATGATCGCGAAGCCCCAGCCGATGGGTACGTTGACGCCCCAGATGCCGACCCCCGCGATGAACAGGTACGTGATCGACAGCCCGAGGACGCTGATCAGGAAGAAGCCCGCGGACATCGTGAGCCACCAACCGGCGGGCTGCGGCTTCTCCAGGATGACCGATCCGATCGCGTCGGAAATCGACTCGTAGTCGTGGGGCTGGACCACGAGCGCTTCGATCGGCTTGAGTTCGGGCCGGTCGCCGTTAACCATTTTGGGTGCCGTCGCCATGGTCTACGCGTGCTCCCCTGTCTCTGTCTCTGCGGCCGGCGCGAGTTCCGGATTCGGGTTGGTCACGCGCGCCAGGTACGTCGTGCGCGGCCGCGTGTTCAGGTCGCCCAGGATCGCGTAATTGCGGTGGCTCTGCTTGCGCTTGGCCACGGCGCTCTCGGGATCCTGAACGTCGCCGAACGCGATCGCGCCGGACGGGCAGGCCTGCTGGCACGCCGTGACGATCTCGCCGTCCGGGATCGGCTGGCCCGTCCGCTTGGAGTCGATACGCGCAAGGTTGATGCGCTGCACGCAGTACGTGCACTTTTCCATCACGCCGCGGCTGCGCACGGTCACGTCCGGATTGCGCATCGGCCGCAGGCTTTCCGGATTGACGTGGGTCCAGTTGATGTTCAGCGCGTGGGCGCGCTCGCCGCGCGAGCCCAGCGGCGTCCGGCTGTAATGATAGAAGTTGAACCGGCGCACCTTGTACGGGCAGTTGTTCGAACAGTACCGCGTACCGATGCAACGGTTGTACACCATGTCGTTCAGGCCTTCGCGCGAATGCTGCGTCGCGCCGACGGGACACACCGTCTCGCAGGGCGCATTCTCGCATTGCATGCACGGCACCGGCTGGAAATAGGTGTCCGGATTGTCGAGCAGTTCGCGCTGTGTCGCCTTGGGGAGCTTGGCGAATTTGTGCGCCGCGTCCGCGCGGTAATACCGGTCCACGCGAATCCACTGCATCTCGCGGCCTTTGCGGACTTCGTTTTTGCCAACCACGGGAATGACATTTTCGGATTGGCACGCCACGATGCACGCGTTACAGCCGGTGCACTGGTTCAGATCGATCGTCATGCCCCAGGCGTGCCCGTGCCACTTCTTCTCTTCGGGGTAATACAACGTCTCTTTGTCAGTCGGCGTGTGAATCTCGCCGTGGCGGCCGTGCTGGACGATGTGGGAGTCCGCCGCGAATTCGGCCTGCGTCACCCGCCGCGCGAGGTTGCGGCCTTCCATGTTGTAGTGCTCTTCGGTCCGCGCAAGCGGATACTTCGACGCCAACTTGGTCAGTTTCGCACCGCGGCCAATGGTCGGCGCGTCGGAAGTCAGGATCGAATACGCGTCAAAGCCCATGTCGTTGCCGACTTTGCCCGCGCGCGTGCGGCCGAATCCGAGGTGCACGGTGATCGTGCCCGGGCTGTGGCCCGGCTGTACCCACACTGGCCCGCGGACGGTCCGGCCGTTATACGCCACTTCGACCACGTCCTCGTTCTCGAGGCCCATGTCGAGCGCCGTGCCATAGCCCACAATGACCGCGTTGTCCCAGGTCAGTTTGGACAGCGGCCGCGGCAACTCCATCAGCCAGGCGTTGTTGGTCCACTCGCCCGCGCCGACGCACGGGTCCGGCAGGAAGACGATCTCCATCTCGCCGGAGGTCGAGGCCGGTGGCGCGTAGGCACCGACGGAACCGGCGTAGCGCACGGTCGTCTCGCGGAATGCGGAGTTGGCGACGACGCCGTCAGCGAGCGACTGGCGCCAGAACGCGTCGAATCCGTCACCGCCGCGTTGTTTCTTCCAGTGATCCATCACGACGTCGTGAGCGCTGCGCGGCTCTTCGTCGATCAGCGCGGACATCAACTCGGTCGCCGTGTGCCCGCGATAGAGCGGCGCGATAAGCGGCTGCACAATCGAGACCGATCCGTCGAACGCGCGGACGTCGCCCCACGATTCGAGGTAGTGCAACTCGGGCAGATGCCAGTGGCAATTGCCGCCCGTTTCGTCGAGATACGCGCCCAGCGCCACCCGGAGCGGCACGTTCTTGAAGGCGCCCAGAAAGTCCAGGTCCGCGGGCGCGCTGTACACGGGGTTGGTGCCCATGACGATCAACAACTTGACCTTGTTGTCGCGCATGTCGGCCGTGAGCGCCCGCAGCGATTCCACCTGGTTCACCGGGCCGACCTCGACCGCGGGGATGTACGACACCGGCCCCTTGAGCGAGGCGTTCATCGCGTGCGCCAGTTGGTGCACGATCGGCGGCTGGTGGTCGCCCGCCACGACCACGCTCGCGTTTGCGCGCGCGGTCACGTCGGCCGCGATCTTGGCGATCGCGTCGCGGAGCGAATCGTTCAATCCATCGTCGTCCGACACCGGCGCGTTCACGCCCAGCGCCGACGCCAGCCGGCGCGCGACCGCTTCGATCTGGCCCGGCCGCACCGGAAACCGGTGATCCGCCGCCGCGCCCACGTTGTTCGGCGAACTCTCGAAGGCATACATCCGGCTGAGCGACTTCGCTTCGCCGTGGCCGTCCCCGTGAGCGTCGTGATCGACGACGTCGCGCCGCGCGGCATAGTCGGCGCTGTAGCGCACGTTCGCCGGGCCCTGCTCGAGGAAATCCGAATCGAGAGAGACGATTACGTCGGCCTTGTCGAAGTGGTAAATCGTGTCGACGTAGTCGCCGAACGCGAGCCGGGCGCCCTCGCGCACGTTGTCGCGTGTCGCCGCCTCGTACTGGTGCCAGCGGGCGTTGGGATACGCCGCGAGAAATTCGTTGAGCTGGCCGCCCAGGGTCGGCGAGGTCACCGTGCCGGTCAGAATGCGGACCCCTTCGCCGCCGCGCACGCGCGCGTCGTCCAGGGCCTGCCTGGCCTCGTTGACAAAACTGTCCCAACTGTCGGCGAAACCCGTGCGGGTCACGGACTGGGCGCGATCGGGGTCGTAGAGATCGAGTATGGAGGCCTGCGTCTGCGCGTCCGTGCGGCCGAGCGACGCCGCGTGGGCCGGAAGTCCCTCAACCTTCGTCGGCCGGCCGAGATGGCTCTCCGCGAGAACGGGCTTGGCATAGCCGCGCTGCGGACTCGCCGTCGCAAAGTACAACGGCTTGCCCGGCACCACATCTTCGGGCTGTTTGACGTACGGGAAAATCGTCTCCGCCGGCTGGCGTGCGCAACCGGCCGTCGCGCCGGCGAGCGCGAGGGTCGCACCCATGACCTGCAGGAAATTGCGCCGGGTGACGCCGTCGATCTCAGACGGCGCGTACAGCGGGAACTCGTTGTGAAGTCGCGCCTGAAACACGTCCGCGCGCGTCAGTTCGGAGAGGCTGCGCCACTCGTCGCCGCCCGTGTGTGCGCTCGACGCCGTGGAGGTGTGATCGTGTTCGCTCATCGATGACAAATGGAGCAATTCAATAGCTGCCCCTTCTCCACGTGGTATTCCTCAACCAGGCGACGGCCCAATTCCATCTGCTCGTTATGACCCGGGTGCTCGTACGCCGTATCGAAGACGAACTCCTTGGGCCGGATAAAGCGCTCGGGTTCGCGGTGGCACTGCGTGCACCAGCTCATGTGCAGGCTCTCGGCCTTGTAGGTGAGCCGCATATCGTGCACCGGCCCGTGGCATTCCGAACAGCCGATGCCCTTGTTCACGTGAATGCTGTGGTTGAAGTAGACGAAATCGGGCAGGTCGTTGACGCGGGTCCAGGGAATCGACGTTCCGGTTTCCCAACTCCTGTGCACGGCGTCGAACATCGGCTGATCAGTGAGGATTTGCGAATGACAGGTCATGCAGGTTTCGGTGGCCGGGATGCCCGCGAACGAACTGGTCTCGACCGTCGTGTGGCAGTATCGGCAATCGAGTCCGTTGCCGCCGACGTGCCGCTGGTGGCTGAACGGAATGGGTTGTTGCCGGAAGCGGTCCTTTTGGGTGACCGTCGGGCCCCAGTACACGGCCCACGCAACGCCGACTACGAGCGTCGCTCCCACGCCGGCGCCCAGACCGGTCCACTTGACCAGCCAGTTCGCGCCAGGAGGAAAAACCTGCGCCATCGCGTCTCCCCTTCTAGTCCATAACCTATTGGAACATAACGTCTTATATCTCGTATCACAGTACCGGAACTATCCGCATGATCGCGTCACGCGCGGTTTCGTCTCGGCGTGTGTTGTGTGAGTCTGTGACCGTCTAGGAAGAGTCAATTCGCCTGGAAAGGCCGCTCCCCAATCCCGATCAGCCCGCACATCAGAAGCGCGGACGGCGGCGCGAGCGTGGGCTACCGCCAAGACTACCGGCCTCGAACGGGCCGCCCCCCTCGTGTAGTCGGATTCGGAATCCGGGCGAGCCGGTCCGAATCTCCTCCCGGGTTGAGCGCGTCAATGACGTGCTCGTGAGGGGGTTAACGTATTAACTAAAGCAAGCCGGGGTTTATGGGGCAAATTCGAGGAATTTGCGCCGCCCGGAGTAATCGGGCAAAGCATAGCGAATCATGAATGCCGTTTTCCACCTTTTTTTGCGGACCGCGCAGACCGCGAAATCCCCCGTATTTTCACGGGTTTTTCGCTGCGCGAACGTCGTTTTCGAGCCCGCCCGGCACGTAACGCAACCAGGGAAGCTGCACCAGCGGCTGGTTCATGAATCCGCGATAGGGGTGATAAACGATAAACTCCCTGACATAGATCTGTGCAACAAACGTAAACCAGACGAACACGGCCGCGCCCAACACCGCGGTCCGCCACACGGGGCGCGACAGGGCCACCGTCGCCGCGATCATCGGGTGCCGGCGCGCTGGATCGCCCGCGCGATCGAGTCGCAGCACCGAGAGCAGCTGCGCTTCGACGCCGCGCAGCGCCTCGGCTTGCAGCCGTCCGGTGTTCAGCATCGATACGATGCCGCCCGCATACCAGCGCGCGGCCAGAATCCTTAGCGCGATGAATCCGATAAACCCAACGGCGCACACCCAGAAGTAATACCGGTTCAGGAACCGGATGAACTCGCCGTCCGTCATCGTCGCGACGTCCGGATTCGAGTTTTCGAATCCCTGCGGCGCAATGAGCAATACGTTGATGGGCAGCGCCACCACGCTGAACGCGGCCGCGAGCAGCAACGTCCGCACGGGATTCCCGGTTGACACTCTCCACACGGTCTTCAGGTCCCAGAACGCGCGCCATTCTCCCGTGATCGCCTGTCGCGCCTGCGCCATTGGCAGAAACAGCATCGCGGCGAGAAACAGGAGAATTCCGATCCAGGAAAGCACAATGCCGGAGTAGTACTGCTCGTACCCCTTGTTGAACGAGTTGTCCCAACCCGTGTACCAGCCGACTTGCCAGAGCACCGCGGGCAACACCATCAAGATCGACGTGTTCAAGATCCCTGCGAATCCGATGCGCAGGTTCGTGCTGATCGACGCCACCGCGTTCCTTGCCCATCGCGTCGCGCGCGACCAAAGTCCGGTCACCGGGGGTGCGCCTGCGCGAACCGCTCGCTGCTGGATGAACCAGTTCGGCCATGTGGCGTGCGACTGAAATAACGGAAGGGTTCGCGAGAGCGCGTCGAGTTCGGCCGGGGACAGCGAGCTCTCGCTACGCCACACGCGCAACGCCGTGCGCTGCATGGCGCGGTACGACCATCCGACGACAAGTATCGCCGTCGGCAGGAACTGGCAGAACACCGCGCCGACGAAAATCTTCCAGAGGCCTGACAAGATCTTCTTCAGTTTGGACATTGCGCTACTCCGCCGCGTGGCGCGCGATCAGGCGAACACTTCGTCCAGCGCGGGCGCCTCGGTGAAATCGGTCGGCATCTTCATGAATTGTCCCACCGTGGACGCGATCCCGATCTGGTGCACGGGCCGATCGATGACGACCCCGCGCGCGACGCCCGGCCCGAGGAACAGGGCGAAAATCTCGTGCGCGGACTTCGAATTGAAATGGTGCTGGAACGGCACGGCCATCGCCCGGTTCGAGTCGCGTCCACAGTCGGGCGCGATCACGAACACCGTGTTGTCCCGGTAAAAGTCGTCCGCTTCGACCGCCGTCATCAGTTCCCGCAGTCCGTGATCGATCACGGAAATCCCGCGCGTGTAGTGCGAGGGGTTGCCCCAGTGGACGTAGTCCGGGTCGTTGTAGTTCACCATCATCAGCCGCGGCCGCAGCCTGGCCATCGCGGTGATCGCCAGTTGCGTCAGCAGCCGATCGCCCCGCGCATTGACGAACCCGGTCTCCCCGTAGAACTGCCGCCATTCCTCCCAGAACTGGCGTATTTCAGGGCTTTCCGCAGCCGAACCTTCCGAACCGGCGAGACGATAGTCCAACGCGCGGAGCTTCGCGAGTTCCTTCGTCTTCTTCTCCCGATCGGCGTCCGCCAATCCGTCCCGCTCGAGCTGCCGTTGCAACAGATACAACTTGAACCGGTACAGACTCAGCGTGGTCGAGCGGTATTCCGCGCCGAACAAGTGGTGATTGCTGAACGAATAGAACTCTTCGTCGGTCCGGTCCTCGCCATTGACGATGAGCGTCTCATGTTCCGCAACACGGTATGACTTGCGGAGGTACTCGAACAGCGTCGGCACTTTCGCCTCGAATCGCTGGCCGAGGAACTTGCCGCCGACGTCCTTGAACTTGTCGTACTTGCCCGTAAGGATGTAGAGGGTGCCCTGGCCGTGGCTGGTCTCCACGCCCTTGATCTGGTCGATCGTCATGTTCGTGTAGAGCGTCCCGCGCGGGGCGAGTTCTTTCAGGAAATACGGCGCGTAGGTGGTATCGGGCTCGATCGTCTCCGTGCGCCGCACGCCGCCGCCGAACCGCACGAGAATGACGTTCGGACCGCGATAGTCGGGAAGCGCGCCGGGCGTCGCCGTACTCGCGCGCGCAAGTCCAGGCACGGCGGCCGCCGCGCCCAGCGCGCCGATCCCCAGCGCCGATCGCCGCAAAAATTCGCGTCGCACGAGTTCGTCCGGAGCCATGGTTGCCTCCTTTCGCATCGCCAGCGAGATCCATTATATCGACCACACCGCACGGGGCGGGGTTTCCGGTGCGATGGAACGAAATCGACGCCTGCCCCAAGAAAGTTGCCCCAAGCGGAGGTATGGTTACGCGCGCGAGGCAGATACAGCGTCAGATGCTGTCGCCGGGGCGCCGCTCGGGCGGCGCCGCCGGGATCGGGACGGCACGCTTCGCGCCTCCCTCGAGCTGCCCGAGCCGATCCTCGAGCTCGTGGATCCGGGCCGAGAGTTCGGCGCGCTCATTTTGCGTCGCGGGACGCTCGGCCAGCCGATCGGCGATCAAATCGTCCGCGATCAGCAGCTTGTCCGCGTAGACCTTGAGAAGCGTCGCGAGATATCGCCTGCCCATCTGCGTCAGACGCAGCTTCGAACTTCCCCACGTGCGTCCGTACCACGAAATCGGTATCTCGGCGATGTTGTACTTGCGAATCAGCGCGCTGAGCGACATCTCGATCGTGATATTGAAATGGCTAGCGCGGAACGGCCCGCAATCCCGGATCACCTCGGTCCGGTACGCCTTGAAGGCGTTTGTCAGATCGTTGAACCTGCACAGGAACATCACCTGGATGCACCGGTTCACGATGCGGTTGGCCACGAGCTTGACCCCGGGATAGTTCTTCACCGTCGATCCCTTGCGGAATCGCGATCCGAACACGCAGTCGTAGCCCTCACCAATCTTCCGGTAGTAACGCACGGCGTCGTTCGGGTCATCGGACTTGTCGGCCATGTAGAGCGCGACGACGTCGCCCGTCACCATCGACAGGCCCGTGCGGACCGCACGGCCGAATCCGCCGGGCGGCTGCCGGTCGATCGTCCGAATGCACGGATCGGCCGCCATCATCCGCGCGATGACGCCTGCGGTGCCGTCTGTGCTGCAGTCGTTGACGATGACGATTTCATACGGAATCGCCGCGCGTTGCAGTGTTTCCTGCAGTTCCGCAACGGTGGGCGGGAGGTTTTCTTCCTCGTTGTGCGCAGGGATGACGAGCGAAAGCACCATCTTGTTCATAGGGCCGGCCTACCCGAGGATCGTCGCGAGCCTTGCGCGATCGGAATCAATCCAGTTGTACACATCCCCCACAATATCACGCACCGAGCGTTCGGGATTCCATGCGTACGCCTGCCGCACGCGCCGGGCGTCGGACAGGTAGATCCGCACGTCCATGGGCGATGTCTCCGCGACGCGCCCCAGCTCGACGCGCCGGCCGGTAACGTCCTCGCAGATGGCCGTGAGTTCGACTAGTGAAACGGACACCTTGTTTCCACCGCCGACGTTGAAAACCTGCCCCGACCAGCCGGAGGTCGCCGAGCACTGTTTGAGCACGAGCGCCGCGAGGTCGTCGATGTGCAACAGGTCACGGACTTGCTTGCCCGTGCCGCCGTAGCCGATGAAGTTGATCTTCTTGTCGAAGGCGTGCCGCGCGACCCACAGCGCGACGAGGCCCTGATCCACCTTGCCGAACTGCCAGGGCCCGGCGATGACGCCGCAACGGTTGATCAGCACCGGCACGCCGTAGGCGTACCGGTACTCCTGCAAGATGTGTTCGCTCGCGAGTTTGGACGCGCCGTAGAACGAGCGTGCGCCGTCGAGCGGGAAATCCTCCGCCACGCCGAACTCCGAAAGCCCGGACGGCTGCGCGGGCACCTTCCACTCGTACCGCGTGGGCGACTCCGTCACCGCAAGCGCATTGAGCCGATCCATCGGATAGACACGGCTCGTGCTGAGGAACAGGACCGCCGCGCCGCGCGTGCGCGCCGCCTCGAAGAGATGGATGCTGCCGGTGAGGTTGGTGTGCAGCACGTAGGCCGGCGACCCGCTCGCGCCCGCCTGGACGGACGGTTCCGCCGAACAATCCAGCAGCAGGTCGAATCCCGGCAATCCGTCGAGGTCTTCGGGCGCCCGGATATCCCCGTGGATAAACGCCACCCCGTGCGCCCGCAACCGCTCGAGCGTGAGTTCGCTGCCGCGGCGCTTGAGCGAATCCACCGCGATGACGTCCACGTTCGAATGCCGTTTGCGAATCGCGATCGCGAGATTGGACCCGACGAAACCCGCGCCGCCCGTGACACAGATCCGCTTGAAGTCCACTCCGCCGCCTCAGAGCCTGGCCACCAGGCCTTGGTGAATCTGCTCGAAAATGTCCATCAGCGAGTACTTGTAGGACCAGTCGGGGTAGTCCCGCTGAAACGCGCGGACATCGCTGACGTACCAAATGTGATCGCCGATGCGGTTTTTGTCCGTCAGCGTGAAATTCATCTTCTTGCCGGTGATCTGCTGCGCGAACTCGATCGCCTCCAGCATCGAACAGTTGGAATGCCGGCTCCCGCCCGCGTTGTAGACCACGCCCGGCATCGGCGACTGGAAGTAGTGCCAGAACATGTTCACCAGGTCGTACGAGTGGATGTTGTCGCGGACCTGTTTTCCCTTGTACCCGTGAATCGTATATGGCGTGCCGGTCACGCAGCATTTCACGAGATACGACAGAAACCCGTGCAGCTCCGCCCCGGAGTGGCCCGGCCCCGTCAGGCAACCGCCGCGGAACACCGCCGTATTCATCCCGAAATACCGGCCGTATTCCTGCACGAGCACGTCCGCGGCGACCTTGGACGCGCCAAACAGCGAATGCTTGGACTGGTCGATCCGCATCTGTTCGTCGATTCCGTGCTCCGCATACGGATGCGACTTGTCGAGTTCCCACCGCGTGTCCTGCTCGACGAGCGGCAGCTCGTTCGGCACGTCGCCGTACACCTTGTTCGTGGAGGTGAAGATAAACGACGCATTCGGCGCGCGGCGGCGCGTCGTCTCGAGCATGACCAGCGTGCCGACGGCGTTGACGGTGAAATCCATTTCGGGGTCGCGCGCCGCCCAGTCGTGCGAGGGCTGCGCCGCGGTGTGCACGACGAGCTTCACGTCGTCCCCGTATTCCGCGAACACGCGATCCACCGAGCCCTTGTCGCGAATGTCCACGTCGTAGTGCGTGTACCCGGGAATCGTCTCCTCGAGTTCTTTTCGGCTCCACGCCGTGGACGCTTCGGCGCCGAAAAACACCCGGCGCATATCGTTGTCGATACCGGCGACCGTGAACCCCTTGGCGGAGAAGAAACGAACGGTCTCGGCGCCGATGAGCCCCGCGGAACCCGTTACAATGACCACCTTCACCGCGATGCGCGCTCCTTGTCATCCTTCCGGCGGGCCGCCGTTCAATCGGCCTTCCGGCGCAGCCGGGTACAATAAACGTTCGCCTGCCCCGAATGCACAGCGAACCGCGCGCCGGCCGCCGCCTTGAGCAGGCAGGGCGATCCCGGTACGATTTGCCGTCACACGCCATCTACGCCGGAGCCGCCGCCAACCACCCACCATGCCGTTCGCCGTCCGAAAGACTGAATTGCCGGGGGTCCTCGAGATCGAGTCGCCCGTTCACGGCGACGACCGGGGGTTCTTCACGGAGATTTACAACGCGGATCGCTGGATTCCCGAAGGGTTCCCGAAGCTCCAATTCGCGCAGGACAATCTGAGCGCCTCGTCGCGCGGCACACTGCGCGGACTGCACTACCAGCTCGAGCCGAATGCGCAGGGAAAGCTCGTGCGCTGCCTGCAGGGCAGCGTCTTCGATGTCGCCGTGGACATCCGCCGCGGCTCGCCGACCTTCGGCCAATGGACCGGCCGCACGCTTACCGCGCGCGGAGGCGTCGCGCTGTGGGTCCCCGCAGGGTTCGCGCATGGCTTTCTCGTGCTGGAAGACAGCACCCTCGTGCTCTACAAGTGCACCGCCTGTTACGCGCCGCACGCCGAGCGCTCGATCGTCTGGAACGATCCCGCCATCGGCATCGCGTGGCCCGCGCCGGCGACCTCCCTGAGCAAGAAGGACGCGGACGCACCCACGCTCGCGAACGCCGACTTCAATTTCGTGTATCGCGGGGACGCCTGACCCCATGCGCGTGTTGATCTTCGGCAATGCCGGCCAGCTCGGGCGCGACCTCACCCGGGTGTTCGCCGCGGACGCGCATGTCACGGGCTACGACCTGCCCAGCGTGAGCATCGCGGACGCCGCCGCCGTGCACGCCTGCATCGTGCGCGACAAGCCCACGATCGTGATCAACGCCGCGGCGTATACCAACGTCGAAGGCGCGGAGGACCACGAAACAGAGGCCTTCGCGATTAACGAAGGCGGCGCGCGGACCGTGGCCGAGGCGACGCGCGCGGCAGGCCTGCCGATCGTCCACATCAGCACCGACTTCGTCTACGACGGCCGGAAACGGACACCGTACGAGCCCACGGACCCGCCGAACCCACTCAGCGTATACGGCCGGTCCAAGCTTGCCGGTGACGAAGCCGTCCGCGCGGCCAACCCGCGCCACTTCATCCTGCGCACCGCCTGGCTCTACGGACCGGGCGGCAACAATTTCGTCGAAAAGATCGTCGCCGCGGCGAAGAAGAACCCGTCGCTCAAAGTCGTCTCGGATGAAATCGGCTCGCCGACGCACACCTGGGACTTGGCGGAGGCCGCACGCTCCATCGCGACCACTCAGGCCTACGGCCTCTACCACGCGGTCAACGCGGGCCACGTCTCCCGCGACAAGTTCGCCAAGCGCATCCTGGCACTCGCCGGAATCGATACGCCCGTGCACCCGTGCGCTTCAGGCGAATTCCCCGTCAAGGCCGCGCGACCCGCGTACTCCGTGCTGTCGACGGCGACGCTGGAATCCGCCTGCGGCTATCGATTCCGCCCCTGGGAAGACGCGCTCCAGCACTACATCGAACGTCGCGCAGCCTCCGGTTGATCGCCCCTTGCGCGAATCCGTGAACATTCGCCACAGCGTAGACGCGGCCTCCTCGCCGCGATCGCCTGTTCTACGTCATTGCGGCGAGCGGGGTTTGCAGCCCTGTCATTGCGAGGAGCGGGGTTTGCGACGAAGCAATCTCTTCGTCTCGATGCCATACCCCTCACCAGCAACCGCGGCCCCACCGGTGCGCATCCTCCCGTGTCCGGAATGAACGCGCCGCCCGCATCGCCCGCCCCCGCTTCCTCGGTCGGGATACCGCAATTCCGCTACTACCTGGCGTTCCGGTTCCTGCTCACGTTCTCCATTCAGATGCAGGCCATAGTCGTCGGCTGGCAGGTCTACGACATCACCAAGGACCCGCTCAGCCTGGGCCTGATCGGGCTCGCCGAGGCCATTTCCTACATCGGCACGGCGCTTGTCGGCGGCTATGTGGCCGACCGAATCGATCGGCGGCGAATCGCCCTCGTCTGCGCGACGATGTACAACGCGTGCAGCTTCGCGCTGCTCGCCGTCACCCTGTGGATCCCCAGCGATGACCCGCGCGCGGTCTGGCTCTTCTACGGCATCGTGTTCCTCATCGGCATCGCGCGCGGATTCTTCGCACCGGCGATCTCGGCGCTCTTCGCGCAGATCCTCCCGCGCCGCCTGTACCTGAACGGATCCGCGTGGAACACGAACGTATGGCACACCGCCGCCGTCGCCGGTCCCGCCGCGGGCGGCATCGTCTATGGCTTCGCCGGCGTCGTGCCGGCATACGCTGTCCTCATCGGCATGTCGCTCGCCGCGACCCTGGTCATCGCGCGCATCCCGGACTATCCCTTTGAGCGCTCGCAGGACCGCGAATCCGTGTTCCAGTCGATTTCCAAGGGCGTGGGTTTTGTCGTCTCGAACCAGGTCATCCTCGGCGCGCTCGGCCTCGACCTCATCGCAGTGCTGTTTGGCGGCGCCGTCGCGGTCCTGCCCGTATTCGCGTCCGAAATCCTGCACACCGGCCCCGAGGGACTCGGGTTTCTGCGCGCAGCGCCGTTCGTGGGCTCCATCGTCATGGGCCTGTGGCTCGCGCGCAGCGGCCCCATGCGCCACGCGGGATGGAACATGATCGGCTCGGTGGCGGCGTTCGGCGTCTGCATGATCGTGTTCGCCGTCTCGGAGAATTTCCTGCTCAGTTTCTCGATGCTGTTCCTGAGCGGAGTCTTCGACACGGTCAGCGTCGTCGTCCGCGCGACCACGCTGCAACTCCTGATGCCCGACGACATGCGCGGCCGCGTCAGCTCCGTCAACAGCATCTTCATCGGCACGTCGAACGAACTCGGCGCGTTCGAGTCCGGCGTCGCCGCGAAGCTCCTCGGCCTCGTGC
>CAYPNI010000023.1:11165-44834 GCA_964411925.1 uncultured Nitrospirales bacterium | reverse complement strand
AACAATTCGTGGATGCACAACACGCCGCGGCTGGTGTCCGGCAAGCCTCGTTGCACGCTGCTGATGAACGCTTCGGATGCGGCGGAGCTGGGCGTGGCTTCCGGCGAGACGGTCGCGGTGGCGTCACGCGCGGGCCGGGTTGTCGCCCCGGTGGAAGTGACGGACGACATGATGCCGGGCGTGGTCAGCCTGCCGCACGGCTGGGGCCACGACGCGCCGGACGCGCGCCTGAGCATTGCGCGGGAGCACGCGGGTGTCAATTGCAACCTGCTCGCGGACTCCGATTCGCTCGACGTGGTTTCGGGGAACGCCGTGCTCTGTGGAATTCCTGTGGCCGTCTCTGCAGTGGCAACCTCGGTCGGCGCGATTTCGGGATCTGCAACTTGAACGTTTTCCGGCACGGGTACGGTTCGATTGTGTCTGCGCCGCGTTGTTACGCTGTACGCATGATTTTTCGCTGTTCGATCACTGCGATCGCTCAACTCATCGCCATTTCAGGGGCGAGTCTCGTGCTGGCCGGGTGCGGCGGTCCGACGAAGGACGCCGCGGACGCGGATTCCGGAGCGCGCATCGCGTCTTCAGGCCCGGCCACGTTTCCGGGCGATGCGCCGTCTGAACGAATCTCAGCACGATCGGGCCATACCATCGAGTACCGCGACGCGGTTCAACTGGGACACGCGACGACGCACGAGTTTTCAGTCGATTCCGCCGGCGCAGGCTCGGTGCTCCGGATCGGGCTCTTGGATGCTCCGGATTCGCCGGTGCAGTTCGAGGTATCGGGCGAAGACGGCCAACTCGCCTCGTTTCTGAGCCACGGCGACGGCACGTGGCAGGATTGGCGCATTCCGATGACCGGTATTGGTCGCGTGCACGCGGAACGCACTATTTCGTTTCACTCGAAGGCGGAATTCTGGATCAGCACGCTGGAGTGCGTGAACCCCAAACAGACGCCACCGAGCGTGATCGTGATCCTGCTGGACACGTTGCGGCAGGACCACCTCGGCAGCTACGGGTATTCGCGCCCCGTTTCGCGGCACCTGGACGCGTTTGCGCGCGACGCCGTCCGATTCACCGGACTCGTGCCCTCGAGCTCGTGGACGCGTCCGTCGGTGGCTTCACTGCTCACGTCGACGTACCCGGGTGTTCACGGCGCGGTCGATCGCGGTGAGCGCATCCGTCCGGGACTGACGTGGATCGCGGACGCGTTCGAGGCAGCGGGCTATGAGACCGAGGGCATCATGACCAACCCGAACTGCGTGCCGATGTGGGGATTCGGCAACGAATTCGATCGCTTCGTAGACATGGGCACGGAACAGTGGCACACGCTCGACGACAAAGAAGCGATGTTGCGCGCGAGCCGATCGATCCGAAACGCGGCCGGCCGGCCGCAGTTCCTCTATGTGCACGCGCTCGCGCCGCACGAACCGTTCACGCCGCCCGAGCCGTTCAAGAGCCAGTTCGCCACGACGGCCGACCTGCCCGAGGGCGAGGCGCGCGATCGGAAAGAGGCCGTCGATCTGTACGACGCGGAAATCGCCTATTTCGACTCGCTGTTCCGGGAGTTCGTGGCGGACCTGAAATCGGCCGGTGTGTACGACTCGTCCGTCATCGTTTTCGTGTCTGACCACGGCGAGGAGTTCTGGGACCACGGCGGATTCGGCCATGGGAAGACGCTGTATGAAGAGCAGTTGCGCGTTCCACTGTTGATGAAGCTGCCGAACAACCGGCGCGCGGGAACCGTTGAGGACGCGATGCTGGAGATGGTGGACATCGCGCCGACACTGCTGGATCTAGCGGAACTGCCGCCGCAAGCGTCCTTCCAGGGCACGTCATTCGCCCCGTTGTTCAGCGGCGGCCCATGGACCAAGTCGCTCGGGTATGCGTCGCTGCGGCTCGACGACAAGAGCATGGAATCGTCCAAGACGGCGTCGTTGAAATTCATTCAGGATCTTGCCGCGGGTTCCGAAGCGTGGTACGACCTCGCGACGGACCCCAAAGAGCTCGAAGCGTTCGATGCGCCGCCCGCGGAAGCCGGCGCCGTGAAGACCTATGCACGAACCGTCGGCGCGATGGGCGCGGCGGGGCTGCACATCATGATCACGCACGACGCGTCCGCCGCGCTTGGCGTTACCGGCACGGTCGTGTCTGCCGGCGCGGGATCCGCCGAGGCGACGCTTCGGTATCCGGAAGAACTCAGCGACCTGGAGACGACGGCGGACGGCGTGCGATTTGCCCTGACGATGCCGGAGGCAGCCGACCCCCGGCGGCCGTCGGCGCAGTGGCTGAAATCGGTCGAAGCGAGCGAATTGTTCCGCGAGATCATAGAGCAACTCGACCAATCGATCGCGTCCGAACAGGATTACGCCGAACTCGTGGTGCCGCTGTCGCTGGGCGACGAGGTCCGCATCACGCTGACGTTTGACCAGGCAGGCCTGGCCGAAGAGAACGTCTTCCTCGGGCGTGACGGGACCCATGCGACGCTCGACGGTGCCCCGTTGAACATCAACGACCTCATCGCGGCGCCCTTTGCGTACGACCCCGCGGCGCTGCCGCGGCGCTCCGCCGTCTACATCTGGTACGTGGCCCCGGCCGAGAGCATCTCGGATGAATCGCTCGATCCGGCGCTGCGCGAGTCGCTTCGCGCGTTGGGATACACCGGCAACTGAGCGCGCTCGTCGCAGCGGTCTGCCGCGGCGCTATGCGAACCCCGGCGGCGGCGTGAAGCCGCCCGTGTGCTCTGCCAGCAGCCCCGCGATGTCGATCGGCGTTGCGTCTTCGAGATAGGGACCCATGATTTGGATGCCGACGGGCAGGTTGTGATCCTTCGTCCGGCCGACGGGCGCGACGGTCGCGGGCAGGCCGGTAAACGTCGCGAACGAAATCCAATAGAGCAGATCGAGGTACGCGCGCTTGCCGAGCGAAGTCTCGAGCACGCGCAACATCATCGGCTCGGAGTGGTCGTGCGGGAACGCGGCCACGAAGTTCGTCGGCATCAGGAATGCGTCATACCCCGTGTAGAACGTTCGCCAGGCTTCCTGCGCCTGGATGCGTTTGTTTTGCAGATCGATGTAGGCGCGGAAGTTCATCGACGACGCTTTCATCACGAGCGGCACAATGTTCACGCTGGAGAACCCCGGGGGCGGAATTTTGTCCGCAGGCGGGACGGGTTGCGGCGGGATCGAGGTGATGAGCAACTGAAGGTAGAGCTCCAGTTGTTCCTGCGGGTTGATGCCGTCCGGCCAGCCTTCCTCGACCTTGGCGCCGGCCTTCGCGAGCGCGTCGACAGCGTTCTGCAACACGTCCCGGACTTCGGGGACGACGGGGCAGATGGGGTCGTCAATCACGGCGCGGACGCGGTAGTCCTTGAGGCGCGTGCCGCGCGCCTGCGGGAGCTTCCACTGGTAGGCCACGGCGTCGGCGCCGTCCGGCCCGCCGAGGACTTCCATCGCCGCCTTGAGATCAGCGGCGCTGCGGGCGAGCGGCCCTGCGACGGAGAGTACGTTTGGCAGCGACGGGGGTCCGGGCGGGTTGAAACCCGTCTTCGGGATGACATGAACGGTGGGTTTGTGGCCGAAGACGCCGCAGAAGTTCGACGGTTCGCGGATCGATCCGCCGATGTCGCTGCCGGTCTCGATGTAAGTGAGGCCCGCCGCCACGGCGGCCGCGCCGCCGCCCGTCGAGCCGCCGGTGGTTCGCGCGACGTCCCAGGGGTTGTTCGACGTGCCGTAGATTGGGTTGTACGTCTGCATGTCGAGCGCGTGGACGGGCTGGTTCGTCTTCCCGAGCACAACGCCGCCGGCGTTGTGCATGCGCGTGTAGACCGTGGCGTCGTAGTCGGGGCGGAAATCCTTGAGCTCGGGTGCGCCGGAGGTGGTCAGCACGCCGCGCATGCCAATCATTTCCTTCATTGTCATCGGGACGCCGTGGAAGGGTCCCCACAGGTCGCCCCGCGCGAGCGCGGCGTCGGCGTCCTTTGCGCGTGCGCGCGCCTCCTCGGCAAACGTCAGAATGATCGCGTTGATTTTCGGGTTCAGCGTGTCGATGCGGTGAAGCATGCGCTCGGTCAGTTCGACCGACGACACCTGCTTCGTTCGGATCAGCCGGGCGGCGTCAAGCGCGGTAATGAAGTCGTATTCGGTGGACGGTTCCGCCGCGGCGGCGGACATCCACGGCGGCATCGCCTGCACAGCGATCGCTCCGGCGGTCGCGGCAGAGGCGGTGCGCAGGAAGTCGCGACGGGACATTGGTGACGATTGCATGACGAGCCCTCCCTCGGCGAAATGGTGAATATATCAAGCGGCGAGGACACCGCTTCCACTTTTTCAGTACACTTTGACGCCAATCAAACGGGCACGAACTGTTGCAGTGAGCGAAACTTCGAAAGCATCCGAGAAACGCGCCGCTCTTGCGTGGTGTGCTGGCGCGTACGCGGCGGCGATCGTCTGCGCCGTAGCCGCGGGCGCGGCGATGCCCGCCGGCGTGCATCCGTTGGCGGTTGTGGGCGTGGCCGACGTCGTGGGCACTGTCGTCATCTTTGTGTTCAGCCGCGCGTTTAACAACTCCAGTTTCTACGATCCCTATTGGAGCGTCGCGCCGATGGTGATCGCCGCGTATTGGGCGATGGCCGAGATGTCGGCGGGCGCGGATGCGGTGCGCGAGGCGCTGACGATTGCGCTCGTGTGGGTGTGGGGCGCGCGACTGACGTTCAACTTTCTGCGCGGCTGGCCGAATCTGCGTCACGAGGACTGGCGGTACGTCGATATTCGCGAGAAGAACGGCCGCGCGTATTGGCTGGTGAGTTTCTTCGGCATTCACCTCGCGCCGACGGCGTGGGTGTACCTGGGGTGTCTCGCGCTCTATCCTGCATACGAGTCGGCGCGACCGTTCAGCGTACTCGACGCACTCGCGGCGGCGGTCACCGCGGGCGCGATCGCGCTCGAGGCGATCGCCGACCGGCAACTCTGGCGGTTCCGGCTCAAGAACACCGAGCCCGGCGCGATTATGAAGTCCGGCCTGTGGTCGCGCAGCCGCCACCCGAACTATCTTGGCGAGATCGGCTTCTGGTGGGGCTTGTACTTCATCGGCCTCGCCGCCGGTCCGACGATGTGGTGGACGATCGCCGGGCCGGTCAGCATTACGCTGCTGTTCCTCTTCATCAGCATCCCGATGATTGACAAGCGGCATGTCGCGCGGCGGCCGGGGTACGCGGAGCATGCGCTGCGCGTACCGGCGCTGCTGCCGCTTCGAACCGGGAGCCGTACTCGGGGCTGAGTATCCCCCGACACTTCCTATGTACGAAGCGGAGGTGTTGCACCGCCGCGGAGGTCCCGGGAAACAATGGGTAGAACCGGTTTTATTGGCGTTATGACGAATTCAGAGGATGATTTGTTATAACGTATGTTATAATCTATGAGATTCTCGGAGGGCTACGTCGTGACCAAACTCAAAGTTGTAACCGTGGGAAATTCCGTAGGCGTGACGTTGCCGAAGGAGATCCTGGAGCGGTTGCGGGTGAAGAAGGGGGACCACCTGTACGTGACCGAGACGCCGAACGGCATCGAGATTACACCCTACGACCCGGAGTTCGCGCGGCAGATGGAAGTGGCGGAGGACGTGATGCGGCGTCGGCGGAGCATGCTTCGCAAACTCGCCGAGTAGTCGATGAGAGAACCAATTTGGGTCGACGAGCGACTGGCTATCGCGATCCACGCGCGCCAGATCGCTGAACACGGTGGCGAGACGGGGATTCGAGATGCCGGGTTGTTGTCATCCGGGCTAGCGCGGCCGCGAAACATCTACGCGTATGAACGCGATACGGCCGACTTGGCAACGCTTGCCGCAGCGTACCTTGGCGGAGTGTGCAGAAATCATCCGTTCATCGATGGAAACAAACGTGTCGCGGCGGTCGTTTGCGAAACGTTCATCAACTTGAACAGTGCCGCTCTGGACGCCACAGATGCCGAATTCTACGATCTGACGTTATCGGTCGCGCGAGGCGAGATTAACGATGAACCGGTTGGTTCGTGGATTCGTGAGCGAATGGTGCACGACCGCGGGAATGAACAGGCTTAAGCTGAACCCCGCTTAAGCCTGCCACGCTGCGAGGGGGTGGATTGCTGATGGAAGAGATTGCTTCGTCGCAGAGCCCGCTCCTCGCGATGACGTGTTGGGGGCGGAGAACCGGCTCAAGCTCAATCCTCCTTAAGGCTGCCGCCCAGCGAGGGGTGGGTCATCGGCGGAAGAGATTGCTTCGTCGCACAACCCGCTCCTCGCAATGACAACGGGGGCGGAGAACAGGCTTAAGCTGAACCCCGCTTAAGCCTGCCACCCTGCCAGGGCGGGCTATCGCGTGAAGCGCATGATGTAGGGTTCGTTGCCGGTGATGCGGACTTCGTTCATGTTGCCTTTGGTGTCGAAGCGAAAAATGGCGATTTCCTGGCCCATACCGTAGTCGACCGTGAGCCGGTTTTCCTCGTTTGCATAGAAACTCAGACGCAGATTGCCGATGACGCCGGTGAGCGTGTCGCCGTTGCGCTCGAGGGTAAGCGTGCCGTAGCGGTCGCTGGTGAAGGTGCCCGTGTAAGCGTCCAAAGGTTTGGAGAGCGTGAGCGGGCTGTCGGGGAGCGCCGGATCGGGCTCCGTGCGTTCCCGCTCGAGAATGACGTTTATGCGGTCGTAGAGCGCGGGGAGTTTGTCCTCGCCCTCGAGTCCGAGGACGCGGTCGTAGACGTCCGCCGCGACTTGATGGATGAGAAACGACGCGGCCCGGTTCGAGTTGGCAAGCGCAACGACGCCGAGTTTGTGTTCCGGCATGAACGAGATGTGCGCGGAGTAGCCCAGATAACCGCCGAAGTGGTGGATGAGCGTCTCGCCGCGGTAGCCGCCGATGAACCAGGCGAGGCCCATCGTGCCGCGGTCGAAGGGCGGGAACTCCTCGTCAATTTCGAGTTGAGGCTCGAACATTCTCGCGAGCGTGTCCGCGCTCACAATGCGCTTGCCGTCGACGCTGCCGTCGCCCATGTTGAAGCGGAGCCATTGCGCGAAGTCGCGGGCGGACCCGCCCATGCCGCCCGCGGCGTGCATGGTCTTGTCGATTTTGATGACCGGCGATTCGATCCAGTGGTCGCGGTCCCAACTGAGCCCGATGGCGACATTTTCATCCGCGTAGAGTTCACTCGCGCGGGCCGTGGTGTGATTCATGCCGAGCGGGCGAAAGACCGTATCGCGGAGGTACTCCTGCCAGGGCTGACCGGTGACCGCTTCGATGATACGCCCGGCGATGGTGAAGTGCAGATTGCTGTACTGCCAGGAGCCCTTAATCGCCGACGATTTCGGCAGTTCGCGGAAAAAGAAGTCGTCGTCCCAATTGCCGCTGTACGCCTCGCCAAAGGTGATCACCTGGTTGTCGATGCCGTAGCGGTGCGTGAGCAAATCGCGAACCGTGATGGATTGCGCGAGGTCGTGATCGGGCAGATCGAACTTCGGCAGGTAGGACTTGACCGGTTTGTCGAGATCGACCTTGCCCTGGTCAACGAGCGTCATGATGCCCAGGCCCGTGAACGGTTTCGTGCTGGAGGCGACGTAGCAGGCAGAATCGGGCGTGAAGGGGAGTTCCGGCGTGAGCCGGCGCACACCGAAGCCCTGCGCGTAGACGAGTTCGCCGTTGTAGACGACGGCGACGGACATTCCGGGGACGAGCATGCTGTTCATTGCATCGCGCCAGCGGGACTCGAGTTGGACGAAGGTGGCGTCGAGGTTGTCCGCGGCGGCCAGGGGTGGAATGGACAGGATGGACACGATGGACAGAATGGACGTGATGGACGATCTGGACGGGCGTGTGATCGCAAAGCCCTTTTTTGTGGGGCGGAACATGGGGTGGCTCCTTGCGGCGTTTGCGCCGAGGCGGCGCGGAACCTCTATCGTACGGGCGATGCCCGGCGAAGTCTTGAACGATTTGAACCGGTTGTGGATTTCGCGATTTTGTGGCGGTACGCGGCGGGCGTGAGGCCCGTCTCCGTCCGGAACACGCGGGTGAAGTGCGGCTGATCGGCGAACCCGGTAGCCGCGGCGATGTGCGCCAGGGGCAGGTCTTGCTGGTGAATGAGTGCGCAGGCATTTGCGATGCGCCGGCGCCGGACATACTCCGTGATGGAACATCCCGTATGGCGGCGAAACGCGCGCGCAAGTGAAACGGGGTGCATCCCGAATTCGCCGGCGACGCCGCGTATCGAGATGTGGTTGCACGCTTCCGTGTCGAGATAATCCTTCAACATCTCAACGACCATTGACTTGTGCGGATCGCGGCCTGGCGCCGAATGATCGGCGACCGCGGTGAGGACTTCGATCACGCCGTTTTCATGATTGGCGTCTTCCCGGGCGGCGCAGAATAAATCGAGCATGGCTCGCGCGATCGGCCCGCCGCACTGCCACCCGTAGGTCATTTCCGGGCAGAACTCGCGCGCGGACTCGGCGGTGAAGGCGAGTTGGAACGTGCGGGTGCCGCGGGGGCCGAAACGGTCCTGGTGATACACCCCCGCGGGCTTCGTGACGATGCTGAACGCGTCGAACCGGCGCATGGCCGAGTGGGCGCCTTCTTCGAGCGTGCCGGCCAGGATGAGCGTTATGGAGCAGTGGCCGTGACGATGCCGGGCGTGCTCGTCCAACGGACGGTAGGCGATCTCACGGAGCAAAATCGGAGAACCGCCGATTGCAAGGGTAGCTGTCTCGGACATGATGTAGGAATCCCGGTCTTTCCCATAAGACTGGAGATTCCGGTCAGGGGTTTATGGGCGTCGCGGCTAGGGCTCAAACACGGCCCAGGGACTTCGCAAACCGGCTACAAGTGGTGGCCTATCCCTGTCCGGCCTTCGTTTGCTCGTAGAGGTACGCTGCGAGGCTTATGAGGAGGCCGACGAATGCTACTACGTCACCGGTGAAAATCCGGCCAATCTTTTCGTTGTGGCCGCCCCCGGACCACGTCAGCCAGAAAAAAGACAGGATGCTGATGAACCCCGCGATGAACGCGGGGACTTGATGGGCGGGCCTGAACGCCGCGAACAGTAGATACGTTCCAAGCAGACCAAAGAGCACGGCGCGATGCCGCATGAGAATGACCAGGTTCGGCTCGTCGAACGGAATACCGTAGAGCGCCGAGAGCTTGTCGCTGCCGCGCAAACCGGAGAGCGGGATCAAATGGATGATTGCGGCGACGACGAAGCCCGCTGAGATCAGGTATCGCATCGATGCTCGCCTTTGGGCTCCGCTCTAGAGTGAATCGGCGACGATTTCGGCGATGTCGCGGACGGTTACGTCGTCGCCTTTGCCCTTGGCTCTGACGCCGTCGGTGAGCATGGTCATGCAGAAGGGGCACGCCGTGGCGACGGTGGTCGCGCCGGTGGCGATGGCTTCCTCGGCGCGGTTGCCGTTCACGCTGGTGCCGATTTTTTCTTCCATCCACATGCGGCCGCCGCCCGCGCCGCAGCAGAAGCTCTTGTAGCCGTGGCGCGGCATCTCGGCGTAGTGGTCGGCGCCGGCCGCCGCGGCAAGGGCGTTGCGGGGCGCGTCAACCACATCGTTATAGCGGCCGAGATAGCACGAATCGTGGTACGTCACTTTGCCGTTGGACTTCACCGTGGGCTTGAGCTTGCCTTCGCGGATGAGGTGGTCGATCAGGTCGGTGTGGTGGACGACTTCGTAGTTGCCGCCGTAATCCGGGAATTCGTTCTTGATCGAATTGAAGCAGTGCGGGCAGGACGTGATGACTTTCTTGACGTTGTAGTTGTTGAAGACTTCCACGTTGGTTTGCGCAAGCGTCTGCGCGAGGAGTTCGTTGCCGATGCGCTTGGCGCTGTCGCCGGTGCAGGATTCCTCCGCGCCGAGGATGGCGTAGCTGACGCCGGCCGTGTTCAGGATCTTCGCGAGCGACTGGCTGACCTTGATGTAGCGCTGGTCATAGGAACCTGCGCAGCCGACAAACCAGAGGTACTCGGCGTCGGGCTTCTCGCTCATCAGCGGCACATCGAGGCCCTTGGCCCAGTCGCCGCGCGAGGCCTGCGGCAGGTTCCACGGGTTGGATTGGCCTTCGATGTTGCGCAGCGCGCCCTGGGCCTCCTCGGGGAAGTCGCCCTCCATCAGCACGCGGGCCTGGCGGATCTTGAGCAGCTTCGTCATCGGCTGGATTTCGACCGGGCAAGCTTCCTCGCACGCGCGGCAGGACGTGCACGCCCAGAGGACGTCGTGCTCGATGATGTCGCCGTAGAGGTTGTGCTTGGGCTCGGCGGCGGGGTCCTTCAGTAGCGCGGGGCCGTCGTGCAGCAGGTGTTCCTTGATGTCCAGCACGACCTTCTTGGGGCTCAGCGGTTTGCCCGTGTTGTACGCGGGGCACTCCTGCTGGCAGCGGCCGCACTCCGTGCAGGCCATCACGTCGAGCAGTTCTTTCGCAGTGAAATCGGTGAGCTTGACGACGCCGAAGGATGTCGCGCTCTCGTCCTCGAGGTTGAGCTTGTTGATGCGGCCGCGGTTGCGCGGTTCGCGGAAGAAGAGGTTCGGCAGCGCGGTGACCACGTGGACGTGTTTCGAGTACGGGATGTACATCAGGAAACCGAGCACGACGAAATTGTGGACCCATTCCCACACGTAGAACGCCGTGCCGGTGTCGGCGATGTCGTCCGCGGGCGTGACGCTGAACAGGGCGCGCAGCGTCCACGTGACCGGCATGAAGCCGGGCCGGTTGTAGAGCGTGCCCATCGCGAAGAACGCGACGATGAGCGCGGCGATGAGGCCGAGGATGACCACGGCGTCGAGTTGGTGGCTCAGCGGGCCTTCGAGGCGCTTCGGCTTGATGACAAACCGGCGGTACAGCGCGAGGACGATGGCGACCATGACGATGGTCGCAAAGAAATCCTGCATCGTATTCATGAAAGGGTAGATGGGGCCGGTGAAGGCCCAGGTGAAGTGGCCGGGGAAGAGCCCGCGGACGAGGCCTTCGAGCGTGCCCCAAGTAAGCACGAAGAAGCCCCAGAAGATGAAGAAGTGCCACCAGCCGGAGGGCTCGCGGATGACGAGTTTCTGGCCGAAGCCCTTGACGCTCAGATCGATGATGCGCCCGGGCAGGCGGTCGAGACCGAGCGTGCCCTGGCCGAGGTTTACGAGGCGGTAAATGAGCCACAGGCGGTAGAAAAAGACGCCGTGCGCCGCGATCACGAGCAGCCAGAGTAGGGCGATGTCCATTCAGTGCACCTTGTTCAGGTGGTGGGGAATGTCGTGAAGTTATCGGGAATCGTAGCGAAAGGTCAAGGTCAAGGGCCGATTACGATGACGATAACGATGAGGATAACGATAGGTCCTCGGCGACAGGGTTGGATTCGATTGGCGCCGAATCTACTTCCCCAGCACCTTCTTCGCTTCGGCGGTGAGGATTGGGACGACTTCGAATAGGTCGCCGACGATGCCGTAGTCGCAGAGCTTGAAGATGTTGGCTTCGGGGTCTTTGTTGACGGCGACGATGATGCGGCTGGTGCGCATGCCGGCCTGGTGCTGGATGGCGCCGGAGATGCCGCAGGCGATGTAGAGGTCGGGGCTGACGACTTTGCCGGTCTGGCCGACCTGGTGCGAATGGTGGATCCAGCCGGCGTCAACAGCGGCGCGGCTTGCGCCGAGGGCGGCGCCGAGCACGTCGCAGAGTTCCTTGAGAATCTTGAACGGCTCCGGGCCGCCGAGTCCGCGGCCGCCGGACACGATGATCTTGGCTTCGGTGAGTTCAACGGTGCCCGCGGCGGCTTGCGCTACGTCTTTGATGACCGTGCGCAGGTCGAGTTGCGGCAGTTCGCGTTTGACGACTTCGGGCGCGGCGCTATTGTCGCGCTCGATCGCGACGACGTTCGGGCGCATCGACACCATCGCGGGCTCAGTCTTCACGCGCACATCGGAGACGATTTTGCCGGCGTAGACGGGTTTTTTCGCCACGAGGCCGTTGTTCCAGTCGGCATCGACGGCGTCCTGGACGAGTTCTACGCCGAGGCGCGCGGCGACGGACGCGCAGAATTCCTTGCCGACGGCGGAAGACGAGCCGATGATGACTTTCGCGCCGAGTTCCTTGGCGAGGTCGCGCACGATGGGCACGTAACCGTCGCTGGAGTAGTGCTCAAGCTTCGCGTTTTCATACGCGAAGACTTTTTTCATGCCGAAGCCGTTTAGCTTGGCGGCCTGGTCTTCGAGTGCGCGGCCGATGAACACGCCGTGGAGATCGAGGCCGGCCTTCTTCGCGATCTGGCCCGCCTTGCAGGCGGCTTCGAGCGCGCAGGCTTTCAGTGCGCCGCGTTGTTCGAGTAGGACGAGTACGCTCATTGGAGTTCCTTCTGGTCTGGATGGTTCAAGGTCAAGGGACGATTACGAATACGATGACGATAACGATGAGGATAACGATAACGACTTAGAGCACTTTCTCCTCTTCGCGGAGGATGGAGAGGAGTTGTTTTACGCGTTCTTCGCTGGTGCCTTGCAGGACTTTGTTGAGGCGGTCCTGGCGGGGGAGGGCCATGCCCTCGACGACGATGCCGGACGCGATCTGATCACCGGTGAGGCCGAGGTCGGCGAGCGAGAATTCCTTTATCTCCTTCTTCTTCGCCTTCATGATGTTCGGCAACGTCGGGTAGCGGGGCGTATTGATGCCCTTTTGAATCGTGAAGAGCGCGGGCAGCGGGAGTTCGAGTTTCATGTTGCCGCCTTCGATTTCGCGCTCGACAGTCGCGGAGGATCCATTGAGCGAGAACGCCGTGACGACCGAGGCGTGCGGAATTTCGAGGATCTCCGCGACGCGCTCGGGGACTTGCGACGCGTCATCGTCGACTGCCTGTTTGCCGGCGAACACGAGGCCGGCGCCTTCCTTTTTGACGGCCGCCGCGAGCAGCATTGCCACGCCGCGCGAATTGATGTTCGCCACTGACGCGTCTTTCACGAGCACGGCGCGATCCGCGCCCATCGCGAGCGCAGTGCGGATGGTCTCCTGGCTGCCTTCGGGCCCGGCGGTCACGATGATGACCTCCTCGGCCTTGCCGGCTTCCTTGAGCTTGATGGCCTCTTCGATGGCGTGCTCGTCGTAGGGGCTGATGACGTATTTGAGGCCGGCGGTGTCGACGGATTTGTTGTCCGAGCCGATTTTGAAGACAGAAGCGGTATCGGGCACGCGCTTCATCAACACAGCAATCTTCATGTGCGAGATCCTTATATTCCGAGGAGTTGATCAGGTCCTGCCGCGAGGACGGGAAATGCGTGACGGCCTGTTACCCCTAGGCCGCATAGTTAAGATCATAACCTTTTTTGGGCGGACGGCTCAAGGGCGGGGGTTCCGTTTTGGCCGGTTCGGATAGGACTCATAGGACGAATAGGACCTATGGGATCGGTGAAGGATCGCTCTTTGTCAGCCGCCGGGACGGCGGCGCTACGACGGCGGCTTCGAGTTTGCGGCCGACGCGGCGCCTCACCAGCGGATGACGGACGAGGCCCAGGTGAGGCCGGCGCCGAAGGAGACCAGGAGGACAAGCGCGCCGTCGTAGAGGCGGCCTTCCTGCTTTGCCTCGTGAAGGGCCAGCGGGATCGACGCCGCGACGGTGTTGCCGTACTTGTTGATATTGAGCACGACCTTGTCCATCGGCAGGCCGAGGCGCTCGGCGACAGCTTCGATGATGCGCGCGTTGGCCTGGTGCGGCACGACGAGGTCGATTTCGTCCAGCGTGACCCCGGCGCGTTCGAGCGCGGTGTTCGCCGCCTCGATGAAGCGCGTGATTGCGTGTTTGTACAACTCCTGGCCGTTCATGAAAATCCGGTAGGGATCGTTCACGGCGTTGTCCGCCGTAATGCGATTCTTCGATCCGCCGTTAGGCACGTAGAGCACGTCGTAATTCGCGCCGTCCGACGCGAGGAACGACGACAGCACGCCGTTTCCATTCTGCGACGCCGTGACGACAACCGCGGCCGCACCGTCGCCGAACAGGACGGCCGTATCGCGATACTTCCACGTGAGGAGGTTCGTGATCACTTCGGCGCCGATCACCAGTACGTTCTTGAAGAGTTCCGCCCGGATGTACGCGTCCGCCGTCGCGAGGCCGTAGACAAATCCAGAGCATGCGGCGTTCAGATCGAACGACGCGGCGTGGTTTGCGCCGAGCGCGCCCTGGATCAGGTTTGCGCTCGCGGGCAACAACTGGTCGGGCGTCAGCGTGCAACAGATGATCGCGTCGATGTCGGCCGGGGCGAGGCCGGCGTCGGCAATCGCGGCGCGCGCGGCCGGCAACGCGAAATCGGACGTGCCCTCGCCGGGCGCGGCGGCTCGACGTTCCTCGATGCCGGTGCGTTTGCGAATCCACTCGTCCGACGTATCGCAGAACTCGGTGAGGGCGACGTTGGTCAGGACGCGATCGGGTACGCATGCACCCGTGCCGACGATGCGAGATCTAGGCATGAAAACTCCCCCTGCGGCGACGGGCCCGGTCCGTACGTACCGACGAAAATGGCCCGCCTGGATTGCGATCGAGTGGCATAGCGTCCGAGCGATGACATTATGTCACAACCTGGTCTGAAAGTTGTAGATTCAAGAGGGTTCGGCCTCGGCTCGAGACGTACAGGCTTGAACAGAGCCTCGCTGAAGCCTGCCGCACCGCAAAGGAGTGCCCTTCGGTGCGACGAGTGGTGTTACGCGTTTGCGCCTTGGGGGGTACTGCTCTCGCGGGTTTCCTGGTAAATGCGGATCGTCTCCGATCGAGATAGCTTGAGCGCTGCGCAGAGATCCTCGGCGCGATCCAGGTTCAACGACATCTCGCGCTCGAACGCGTCGGCCATCATCACGGCGAGCGCGACCACGTTCGTTAAATCACGCGCGTTGCGGGCGCGCTCGGGTTCGCGATGGAAGCGGATGGCCTCGGCGAGGTTGGCCGGCAGGTTCCACTTGCGCGCGAACATGTAACCCACTTCGGTTGACGTAATGTGGTAGACGCGCATCTCGAGCTCCGCGCGCGCGGGGCCGGAGAGGTCGTGCGTGAGCGCGGGATAGCTCTTGGGCGCGGCCATCACGAAGCCGAGCCGGCCGATATCGTGGACGAGCGCGGCGGTGTACGCCGTGATCGCGGTCTGGGAGTTCGCCTGCATCGCAATGCTTTGCGCGGCCTCGCCGCAGAACCGTGCGCGCGCCCAGAACCGGTCGTAATCGAAACCCTCGCGCGTGCCGCGGTAGATTTTCGTTTCACTGGATCGGACGATCGCGCCGATGGCCTGCGGGCCGAGCAGTGTGCACGCGAGGCCGAGGCCGTCCACGCGCTGTGGAAATCCGTAGGCGTCCGAGTTCGACACGCGGAGGATCATGGTCGTGGTGACCGGATCCATCGAGACCATATCGGCGACGGCCCGCAGCGTGGTCCCATTGCCGCCGGCATCGAGAAGCGCGCGGATTTCGTCGGACGTTTCCGCCGGCGGAGCGAACGAATCAACCGACATGACGCGCCGCGCGACCTCGTTCGTTGCGAGCAGGTTTTCGAACTCCTTGGCCACGGCGGTCGTGCCGGACTCGTCAACGAACATGAGCCCGTCAAACTTGGGATAGCAGGTGTCGATCATTCGGCGGAGCGCGTCGACGGTGGCGAGCATGCTTTTGACGCGCAGGCCGGTGTGCGCCTCGACCTCCTGGATCACGTCCGTGTCGATCGGGCAGGCCATCGCGAGCGTGAGCAGTTTGCCGAGGCGATCGACCGGCACGAGCATTCCGCGGCGTGCCAGATCGGCGGGAATCACTTCGAGCACTTCACCGGGGATGTGGTAATTGGGCAGGTCGATGCTGGCGATGCCTTTTTGCTTCGACATGACCGTATGGAAATCGGCCGACGTCAGGTGGCCGATATCGGTCAGCAGGTCCCACAGGCTGCGCTGGAAATCTTGCTGGAGAAGACGGACCTCGTCAATCGCGCGATCGCTCAGCAACCCGTGCTGGCGGACCAGCCGCAGCGCTTCGGGCTCGGCGGGCGGGGGAGCCGCGGATGTTTCCTCGCGGGCGGCGTTCTTGCGTGGCGGGGCCGGCATAGGCAGATCGGTCGGGTCGGCCGTCTCCACGCTAATGCGCAGGCGCTCGCCACACTTGACGCAGGTGGCAGTCTTGCCGAGTGCCTCGGCAGGCACCTTCATTTTCTGCCCACAACTGCAAGAGATGACGAGCATGGCGCCGTCTTGAGCCATGCCTCAACCCCCTTGGTGATATCGGGCCCGTCCCCCGAGCCGGTGTCCGCCACGCGGCACCGATAAAGTATACCAAGAATGGGCCGGATCGGGTGCGCAACGGCCGCTGTCGCGGGTGCGCTAAGCCCCTCAGCGATACGGTATTAGGCGATTTTTCGGCCAAAATCGGGTATAGTTCACACGGGGGAAGTGTGTATGCCGGCTGCGCGTCAGCAATCGCCCACTCGGGGGATCATGTACTCGGCGGATTCTGAACGGAAATACAAGCAGGCTGCGGAATTCCTCCGCCACGACGACTACGAATCCACCTACGCGCTGACCCAGGAACTTGAGACGTCCATGCCCGGGAGTGCGGGCGTGGCGATGCTCGAGGCGCTCTCGCTGTACATGCTGGGCCAGGGCGACGAGGCGATTTCAGCCTGTGACCGTGTGCGTGAACGCATCGAGGCGGTCCGGCACAACGGTGAACTGCTGAGCGATCTGCTCAACGACGCGCAGCGGCTCGACCTCGCGCGGCACCTCGAAGATCAGGAGATGAAGGTCCGCGCGCTGATCGAGTCGATGGGCCAATCGACCGACCACCTGCCGCGGCTGCCCAATCGCGCCGAAGTGCGCGAGGCGCTGTCCGGTTCGCGGGCGGGCGGGCGCAAGGCGGGGCCGAAGGACGACGTCCTCGCCGAACTCGCGCGAAGCCTGGAGCGGTTGCGCTCGGACGACACTCCCACCACGACGTCCCACAAAAAACTATTGGCCGAGATCGGCCGGTTGCGCGAAGCGGACGCGTCGAACGCGGCCGAGCTCGAGCGCGCGCGGCTCGAAGTCGAGGCGTTGCAGCAGTCGCTCGAAGAACGCGAACGGGCGATCCGCGAAGCCAAGGAAAGCAGCACGGCGCGCGAATCGGCGATGACGGATCTCGCCTCCGAACTCGACCGCGTGCGGCGCGAGGCCGACGAGACGACCGAGTCCGAGGCCGAACTGTCCGCCGAGCTCGAGCGCCTGCGCGCCATTGAACGGGAGAAGAGCAACGACCTCAATTCGGCGCGCACGGAGATGCAGCGCCTGGCGGACGAACTGCGATCTCGCGAGGCGGCGCTGGCGGCGTCCGCCGAGACGCAGGTGCAGCGCGACGACGCGATCGACCGGCTTCAACGCGAACTGGAACGGGTGCGCAAGGACGCGCAGAACTCCGCCGATTCGGAGCGTGTGCTGTCCGCGGAACTCGAACGCCTGCGCGCCGTCGAACGCGAACAGGCGAGCGCGCTCGACGGCGCGCGATCCGAAATGCGGCGGCTCGCAAACGAGTTGACGCTGCGCGAGAAGGTGATCGAGGCGGCGGAGAAGAGCGAGGCCGAGCGCCAGGATCAGATGGGCCGGCTCCGGTCGGAAATAGAAATCATCCGGCACGAGGCGAGCGAATCGTCCGCGTCGGAGCGGAAACTTGCCGAGGAATTGCGTCAACTGCGCGAGATGGAGACCCTGCGCGTAGACGCGCTCGACCAGGCGCGCAAAGAGACGGATGCGCTCCGCGCGGAGTTGGAGTTGCGCGAGAAAACGATCGCGGCTGCGCAACAGTCCGACGTGGACCGCGACGCCACGATCCTTCGGCTTCAGACCGAGTTAGGCGGATTGCGGTCGGAGGCGAAGGACACGGCCGACTCCGAGAAGCGGCTGCTGGCCGAAATGGCGAAGCTGCGCGCGCTCGAAGCGAACACGCTCAACGAGCTGGACAAGGCGCGCGACGAGGTGAATTCCCTCCGGTCGACGTTGCACGACCGGGAACGGACCATCGCGGCGTCCGAGAAGAGCGAATCCGAGCGCGCGCAGACGATCACGCGGCTGCAAATCGAGCTCGACGTGCTGCGCCGCGAGGCGGACGACGCGTCCAAGGCGAAGCGCGCGCTGGCGGTCGAGATGGAGCGACTCCGCGCGATCGACAACGAAAAGACCAGCGAGATCGAGCGCGTGCGCGGCGAGGTCGCCGGGTTGAATGCCTCGTTGCGCGAGCGCGAGCGATTGATCGCCGCGTCCGAACAGAGCGAAACCGAGCGAAAGCGCGCCGTCGAGCAGTTGCAATCCGAGTTGCAGGCGATCCGGAAGGAAGCCGCCGAATCGTCCGCGTCCGAGCGTGCGCTGAGCCAGGAACTGGAGCGGCTGCGCGGCATCGAGAACGAGATTTCGGGTGAGCTCGAACGCACGCGCGCGGAGATGGACGGTCTTCGCAAGGCGGTGCGCGATCGGGAACAACTGATCGCTACCGCGCAGAAGAGCGATGCGGAGCGCAAGGACGCCGTCCAGCGATTGCAAGCCGAACTCGAGGCGGCACGGCGCGAATCGTCGGAGGCGGCGTCCTCCGAGAAGTCGCTCGCGGCGGAATTGGCGCGGCTGCGCGCGGTCGATTCGGACAAGGCGGAGAAGCTCAAGGCCTCGCGCGATGAAATCGAGTCGCTCAAGCAGGCGCTCCTCGATCGCGAACAGACCATCCGCGCGGCCGAACAGAGCGATGCGGAGCGCGCGGCGGCCGTCACCGGCCTGCAGGACAAGCTCAAGTCGATGCAGCGCGACGCGGAGCGCGCGGCGGCGTCCGAAAAAGTGCTTGCCGAGGAATTGCACCGCCAGCGCGAGATCGATCTGCAAAAGTCAGTTGAACTCGAATCGGCGCGGCGGTCCGTGCAGGACTTGCAGCGCAGCCTCGAATCGCGCGAGAAGATCATTCGCGAGGCGGAGATGCGCACGCAGGAGCGCGCGCACCAGATCGCGGAATTGCAGCGGAAACTCGATTCGATCGCCGCGGAGAAACGCGACACGACGTCCGAAGGGGACGCCCTGCGCGCCGAGCTCGAGCAACTGCGCGCGGCGCAGGCCTCCGGCAAAGACAACCTCGAACGTACCCGGCTCGAGGTGCATTCGCTTCAATCGACACTAATCGCGCGCGAGAAGGCCATCTCGGAAGCGGAATCTCACACGGCCGAGCGCGAAACGGCCATGAATCATCTGCGCGACGACCTCGAGAAGATGCGCACGGAGGCGTCGCAGCGCGCGAAATCGGAGGCGTCGCTGGCGACCGAGCTGGACCGGTTCCGCACGGCGAGCGCGGAGGCGCTGGCCCGCGCGCGGTCGGAGATGTCCGAGTTGCAGGAGCGGCTCGCGGCGCGCGAGGACGCGTTCCGCGAGGCGTCGACGGGCGCCGTCGAGCGCGAGGAGGCCATGACGCGCCTCCGCGACCAGCTCGAAGAGATGCGGACCCAGGCGCAGGAGAAGTCCGCGGCATCAGTCGCGTTGTCCGCCGAACTCGAGCGATTCAAGAGCGCCAGCGCGGACGCGCTCGCCAAGGCGCGCGCGGAAATGGCGGATCTCAAGGAGCAATTGTCGCGCCGCGAAGAAGCGATCCACGAAGCGGAGAGCACGCGCGGCGAGCGCGGCAGCGCTATCGCCGATTTGCAGCGGCAAGTCGAGGAGATGCGCGTCCAGGCGCAGACCAAGGCGGCGTCCGAGGCGTCGCTGGCGCTGGAACTGGATCGGTTCAAGAGCGCGAGTGCTCAGGCGCTGGAAAAGGCGCGGCTCGAAAAGGTCGAGTTGCAGCGGCAGCTTGAAGAACGCGAACGGCTGATGCGCGAGGTCGAGCGCGGCCACACCGACCGCGAGCAGGCGCTGCTGGAGTTGCAACGGCGGCTCGAGGACATGGAGGCACGCGCCGAGCAAAAGGCCGCGTCCGAGGCGTCGCTCGCGTCCGAGCTGGGCCGGTTCAAGAGTGCGAGCGCGGAGGCGCTCGAGCAAGCGCGCGTCGAAGTCGAAGAGTTGCAGGCAGAACTGTCGCGGCGCGAGGCCGCGGTCCGCACTGCCGAATCGAGCCGCGGCTCAAACGAGTCTGCAATCCGCGAGATGCAGCGGCAACTGGAAGAGACCCGCGCGCGCGCGGAGGAAAAGGCCGCGTCCGAGGCGAAACTCGTGGTCGAACTCGAATCGATCCGCGCGGCGAGCGCGGAGGCGCTCGAACTGGCGCGGGTCGAACTGGAATCGCTCCAGGAACAACTGGCGCAACATGAAGCGGTGGTCCAGGCGGCGGAGGCGGGCAGCGGGCAGTACGAACAGGCCATCACCAAGCTGCAGAACGATCTCGCGAACCGCGAGCGTGAAGCGGCCGAAAAGACGCGATCGAAGGACCTCCTCGAACAGGAACTCGAGCAGTTGCGCGCCTTGAGCGCGGAAGCGCTGGACGAAGCGCGGCGCGAAGTCGAGGAACTGCGGCGTCAACTCGCGACGCGCGCACGCGCAGTCGAGACTGAGGAAGCGCGCACGACATTGCGCGAGAGCGCAATCGACCAGCTCCAGTCCGATCTGGACCGGGTGCAATCCGAAACGGCGCAGCGGTCGAAATCCGAGCATGCGCTGCGCGCCGAACTCGAGCGGTTCAAGAGCGCGAGCGCCGAGGCGATGGACCAGGCGCGCCAGGAGGTCGAGGAGCTCGAATTCGAGCTCGAGCAACGTGCGGACGCGGTGCGTACGGCCGAGGACGAGGCGCGCAAGCGCGACCGCGAACTCAAACGCCTGCAGGAATCATTCGAGGCGATGCACGAAACGGCGCTCGAGCGCGAGCGCAGCCAGCGCGAATTGAGCGCCGAACTCGAACGCGTCCGCGCGGACAAAGAAACCGAGCTGCGCCACGCGCGCGAGCTGGTGGACCAGTTGCAGAGCGAACTCGCCGCAAAAGGCAAGAAAGTCGAAGCCGCGGAGCAGGCGTCGCGCGACCGCGATGAACTTCTGGCATCGCTTCAGAAGAGCCTCAAAGAGATCGAAAAACGGCCGCGCGCGGCGGAAGCGCCCAACGTCGGCGACGAACTCGGCGCGCAACTTGCGGCGGCGCTCGCCGAAGTCGATGCACTCAAGGACGACCTCGCCAATCGCGAAGAACAAATGCGCCGCACCGCGGCGGAGAGCGTCCGTCGCGAAGAATCGCTCAGCCAGTTGTCACGGCAGTTGGACGAACTACGCGCCCGGGCGTCCGCCGAAGAAGTGGCAGACATTGAACAGCGGTTGCTCGACGAAATCGAGTCGCTGCGAACCGAGCGCGAGAGCGACGAGGAACACCTTCGCGCCGCGCGGCGTGAAACGGAGGAGCTTCGCCGGACTCTCGAAGCACGCACCGTGGCGCTCCGCGAGATGGAGCGCAAGGTCAAGGGGATGGCGGCGCGGGGGACGCACCGCGCGCCGCGGCGGTCGCTGACGGCGATCCTCATCTCGATTCTGATGATGACGGGCATTGTGTACCAGTTCTACCGGACCGGGTACCTGCATTTCGGAAAGGAATCGAAACGCGAAACGAACGGTTCATCCGCGGCGGCGCCGGCCGGCCCAGTCGAGGAGTTCGAGGAAATCGAACCGTCGGGCGATACGCGCCCGGCCCGTGTGATTCGATTCCCGCTCAACTCCAGCCTGGGCACGCTCAGTATTCGCCCGTCCGACAAGCCCGGCGCGCCCTGGGTCAAACACGGCGACGCGCAAGGTCCGTTGTCGCTCGGCGCCGATCGCGCTCTGCGGCTTACCGTGGATGGGCGCGGCACGGTGGATCTCTCGCCGCTCGCGCAGCTCAATCCGGACGATCTCGACGCGCTTGAACTCACCGGAGCGGGCATCGGCGACGAGCAACTGGCCAGCATCGCGCACTTGACGGGTTTGACGAGCCTGAGCATCGAGTCGGCGACCATCACCGAGGCGGGCCTGGAAGCGTTGTCGGGACTCAGGCGCGTGCGCGTGCTCAGCGTGCAAGGCACGCGGCTGCGGCCCGGCGCTGAGGGGAAACTCGCCGGGATCGGCGCGCTCGAAGCGCTCGACGTGCGCGGGACGGGACTCCCCGGCAGTTCGATTCAGAAGCTCGAAAAGGCGCTGCCCAATTGCAAGGTCCGTTCGCGGTAGCGATACTGTGGGCGCAATCTCCGAGACTATGCCGCACGCCACGCAGGAACTGTGGAAGGCCGCCGCGCGACTGCCTGAGTTGCGTACGGGTGACGTGCATCTCTGGCGGTATTCGCTGGACGCGACGGCGGCCGAACGCGCGGCGCTGGTCGCGCTGCTCGACGGGGGTGAACGCGAGCGCGCCGGCCGGATGCGGCTGTCGCAGGTGCGTGCGCGCTTCGAGGTCAGCCACGGCCGACTCCGGAGCATCTTGTCGCGATATCTGGGCACTCCGGCGGCCGCGATCGCCTTTGGCCGGGCCGAAGGCGGCAAGCCGTTCCTGGGTGCGGCGTTCGACTCCGACGGCCTCCAATTCAGCCTGTCGCATTCGGGCGACGTCGCACTGCTCGGCGTCACGCGCGGCCGCGCGATCGGCGTCGATGTAGAAGTGATCCGCGATTCGGTGGATCTGAACCTCGTCGCGCGGCGCCAGTTCGCGCCGGGCGAGGTTGCGCGTCTGTTCAACGTGAGCGGCGCGGAGCGGACCGCCGTGTTCTACACCTGCTGGACGCGTAAAGAGGCGTACCTCAAGGCGCGCGGCGAAGGATTGATCGGCCGCTTGCAGGATTTCGAGGTGAGCTGTCTGCCGGGCGAGACGCCGGAGATTCGCTGGGCCAAGGCGGGCGCGGGTGAGCGGGCGCGCTGGCAGATTATCGATGCGCCCGTCGGCGGCGCGGCGTCCGGCGCGTGCGTGGTCGAGCGCCCCATGGGCGAACTGCAGTTTCTGGCACCCGCGTGAGCGCTTGATTCGCCACGAAAAGAACCGAAAACACGCACGAAATCACACGAAACAGCACGTTTGGGAGTGTAAAGTCAAATCTGAATTTTGTGAGATTTCGGTGGTTTTTCGGTACTTTTCGTGGCAAATCGCGTTAGGCGCGCAGTCTCGCCCGCCAGTAGGCGAGCAGATCGGACAAGATCGACGGAACATCGCGTTTGGGCCGCCAGTTGGTCGCGGCGGCCAATTTCTCGTGCGATCCGAATATCTCCGGAAGGTCCGTCTTTCGCATCCGGTCGGGATCGTTCCTCACTTCGACTTTCACATCGGTCATTTCGAACAGCCGATCGAGAATCGTTCGCAGCGCCACGGATCTGCCCGAGCAGATGTTGTAGGCCTCGCCTGATCGGCCCGACTCGATGAGCGCGGCGTACGCGTCCACAACGTCGCTGACGTGTGTGAAGTCGCGCGCGACGGCCAGGTTTCCCGTATGCAGAACGGCAGGCCGCTGACCGGACTCCATCTCGGCAACCTGCCGCGCGAAACTCGACAACACGAACGCGTCGGACTGTCCCGCGCCAGAGTGATTGAACGGCCGCGCGCGAACAATGTCCAGCCCCCCGGCGGTGCTCAGGCAGGCGCAATAGTGGTCGGCGGCGGCCTTGGATATGGCGTATGGGTTTGCGGGATTGAGCGGATGCGACTCGGTGACTGGCAGCGACTGCGGGGGGCCGTAGGCCTCGGAGCTGCCGACGAAAAGAACTCGCGCGCCTGGCGCGTGCCGTCGAACTGCATCGAGCAGCCGAATAGTACCGAGCAGATTTACGTCCATGACGCGCTCGGGACTTCGCTCCGCGTCGGGCAGGAAACTGACGGCGGCGAGGTGTACGACGCAGTCGAACGGCGCAGCTCCGGCCACGAGCGCGTCGATCGAGGCGCCGTCGCGCAGATTGAATGCGCGGCTCTCTGGAATCGCCGAATCGGGCGCGGAAATGCCGGATGAGACGTGGTATCCCGCCTGCGCGAGACGCGTGCGAAGGTGCGTCCCGACGAAGCCCTCGGCGCCGGTGATCAGGACTCGCGTCATGCCCGCGCGGCGGCCAGCGGCTGCAGCCGGGCGAGGTCAGCGTCCACCATCATCTCGATGAGTTCGCGGAACGAGATCTCCGGCTTCCAGCCCAGGACACGCTGCGCCTTCGAGGCGTCCCCGAGCAGCTTGTCCACTTCGGCGGGCCGGTAAAACTTCGGATCGACCTTGACGTATCGGTCCATCTCGAGGCCGAGATAGCCGAAGGCGGCCTCGCAGGCGTCGCGCACGGTGTGCATCTCGCCGCTGGAGACGACGAAGTCGTCCGGAGTGTCCTGCTGCAGCATGAGCCACATCGCGCGGACGTAATCCTTCGCGTAACCCCAGTCGCGCCGCGCGTCGAGGTTGCCGAGCCGCAACTCGTTTGCGAGGCCAAGCTTGATGCGCGCGGCCCCGTCGGTGATTTTGCGCGTGACGAATTCGAGGCCGCGCCGGGGGGATTCATGATTGAACAGGATCCCCGAACACGCGAACATTCCGTAGCTCTCGCGGTAGTTGACGGTGATCCAGTGCGCGTACACCTTTGCGACGCCGTATGGGCTGCGCGGATAGAACGACGTCGCCTCCGTCTGCGGCATCTGCTGCACGTTGCCGAACATTTCGCTGGACGACGCCTGGTAAAAGCGGATGGACTTGTCCACAACGCGGATGGCCTCGAGCACGCGCGTCGCGCCCAGGGCGGTGACTTCTCCGGTGAGGATCGGCTGCTTCCACGACGTCGGCACGAACGACTGCGCAGCGAGGTTGTAAACCTCCGCGGGGCGAATTTCCTCGATCGCGTCGATGATTGACGTCTGGTCCGTCAGATCGGCCTGGACCAGCGTGATCTGGTCCTGGATATGTCGAATGCGCTCGAAAGTCTCCGAGCTGGAGCGGCGTACGACCCCGAACACGTCGTAATCCTTCTCCAGGAGCAATTCGGCGAGGTACGACCCGTCCTGACCCGTCAGCCCGGTGACCATCGCGCGTTTTTTGCCCGGTTTCGGCATTCAGGTACTCCGTGTGGTATGCCCGCGCCTCGCTGGGAGCATGCGGGGAGCATGATGCCCGTCGGCGGGAGGTTGATCAAACTACCGGGCAGGTTCGGGACCTTTACGACGCCTGGTGGCGTGACGTTGACCCCAGAAATCGCGCCATCATCGGACGAACATTGCTTCATCGCATACCCCGCTCCTGCGATGACGTGCCCGGTGGTGGTTCTAGAATCTGCCGATGCGGCGTGCGGCACGCCAGAGCGCGCGCAGAGGGCCGATTCGTTTCAGGCGCGGGCGCAGGCGCAGTTCGGTCCAATCGCGAAGCGCGGCGGACATGCCGGCGTCCACCCGCGCGTCGGTCGTGCGGTAGAGGTCCTTGTAGCGGCTGAGCGTGTGCAGCGCGAGAAGTACGCGGCGCGCACTGCCCGCGCCGGGTTCTGTGAACAGAAACATCAGGGGATCGAAGCCGGGCGCGGGCGGGCGATGCGCCTGCGGTGATTCCAGCGTCTCTTGCAATACCGCGCGGAGAACACCGGCGGTGTCGCACTTGCGGATGAGGCCGGAATTGTCTTCGCGCAACGTGCGCTCTTTCTCGCGGTACGGATCGAAATAGATGACCGGCCGGCCCGTTAGGATGGCCTCGTAGGGCAACGAGCTGTCGCGCGAAATAAGCACGGAGCACTGCGCGAGTTGCTCGCCGATTTTGTACGCGCCGGACGGCAAGACGTTCTCGATACCGGTGAGGTCTGTGTCGTCGCGGGGATGCTTCGTGATTCGGAAGTCCACACCGAGGTCACGGACGACGCCGAGCACCTGTTTCATCCATCCAGGGCCGCGTTCGCCGCCCAGGCTCAGCAGGAAGTTGCAGTTGATGAGCACGCGCGGCTGCGCGGGCGTGGGCGCGGGCGCATAGCCGTCGAACCGCGGGTTGCCGGTGAGGAACGCAACGTCGCGCCGCAAGTAGCGCAGCGCATGCGGGCCCGAAACGCAGACGGTGTCCGCCCAGCGCATTCGGTGCGGCGGGCCGTCGAAATCGACATTGACGGCCTCCTGCAGGCACAGCGTCGGCACGCCCGCGGCGCGGCACCGCCGGATGAATTCGCGGCGCGCGATGCTCGCGTCGTTGGAGAGCAGGGCCGCGTCCGCGCGGGGCACGTGACCGCCGGGCTCGTTGCGCAGGAAGTCGAATCCCTCGTTCTGGAGCGCGCGCACGGCGCTCTCGTCCTGGCCGGGGTGCACGATGAACGTCGCGTGGCGGCACTCGCGCGCGATCGGCGCGTGTGTCTTCACATCTGTGTCCGTGCCGACAAAGAACAGCACGTGCGCGTCGAGTTGGCGGACGGATTCGAGTGATTCGGGGTGCCGGAGCCGAAATACGGGACCTGTTTCGCGCGATTCGCACTCGACGCCCGGTCCAGCCGACACCTCGCGCGCGATCGGTGCGAACAGCTCGGCGCCGTAAGACCGGCCGTCGACTATCACGAGGGCCGGGCCGGCGTGCGGCCGCGGGTCGCCCGGCGCGAGCAGCGCGAGTCTATCGATCACGCGAGGAGGCCCCGAGCAACGGCGCGAGATCGCTGGTGGACGCGTCACCGCCGAGCGCGACGATCGCGCCGGGCGCATGACCAGCCCTGCGTAATGGCGCGGCAACGTCACGCGGGAGATCCGGCACGTAGTAGCGCAGGAACGACCCCGCGCCGTCTGCCACGAACCGGGGAACCCCGCCAGCGATCATGAGCGCTCCTCCGGCGTCGAGCTCGCGCCCGGCATCACCGGCGGAAATCGTGATGCCGCCGTCGAGACACAGGCAGAGTTGGAAGGAATCTCCGCGCGTGTCGATTGTGCATTCGCCGGAGACGATTATGCGTTCGGCGGCGAAATAGCGACACGCGGCGAGCACGTCGACGCGCGCACCGGGCACGTCGTATGCCAGGGGACACGCGGCGCCGGCGTGTCGCGAGTCGAAGTGGATGACCTGCATCGCCTTGTCGAGGTGGAGCGCACGCGGCAATCCGTCCTGCTGCACGCGGCCCCAGTCATCGATGCGATAGGTGAGGTCGCTGTTCTGCTGAATCTCGGCGAGCAGGCAGCCGCCGCCGATGGCGTGCACCGTGCCCGCAGGCACGAACACACTGGTGCCCGGGCGCGCGGCGATGCGCGTCAGCAGATCCGCGAGACGGCCCGTGCGTCGCATTTCGTCGAACTCCGCGGCCGGCGTTCCCGGCGGCGTGCCGCAATAGAGCTGGCTGTCCGGTTCGCCCTCGATCACGTACCACATCTCCGTCTTGCCCACATCCGGCTCGCCCAGGCGTTTCGCCGCGTCGTCGTCCGGGTGGACCTGAATCGACAATTTGTCGCCCGCGTCGAGGAGTTTGAGCAGGAGCGGGAAGCGGCCGTGCATGGTCAACTGGGCGCGATGACCGAGGATCGCGCGGGCGTCCTCGAGCACGAGATCGCGCAGCGTGCGGCCGGCATGCGGGCCGTCCGCGACGACGCTCTCGTGCTCCGAGTGGTCGGCGACGAGCCACGCCTCGCCGACGGGTTCGGCCGCGGGCGTCGGCTTGCCGTAGACATCGCGCAGGCGCGTTCCGCCCCACATGCGCGGTACATACTCTTCGTGAAACGCGAGAATGGGCGTCACGCGCGGTCTCCGGGCCCCATGCTACACTCGCTCGGCACGCGGTGCCCTCCTCGATCGATGATTGCGCAACTCACACCGGACTACATCCAGCGGCGGCCTCTGCAGGCGGCGCGGCGTCTCGTGGGGTATGGGTTGTTCGAGGGCCGCGCGGTGCTGCAACGCGGGCGCTGGATCAACCCGCTGGTCTTCGCCCATTTTGCGGTTGAGACGCGCCTTCCGCAACTGCGCCGCGTGGAACGGCCGGCGTACATCGTCGGTCTCGGGCGCAGCGGCACGACGATACTCAGTCACATTCTGTCGTTCCACCGGCAGATTGGCAGCCTGAACGAACCCAAGGCGCTGTGGCACGCCGTACACGCCGGCGAGGACCTTATCGGCAGCTATACCGAGGTTCCAGCGCGGTACCGGCTGGGCGCGGAGGACGCGACGGAGGCCGCGCGGCAGCGCGCGCACCGGCTGTACGGGGCGTTTTTGCTGGCGACGGGGACGCGGCGCGTGGTCGACAAGTACCCGGAGATGCTGTTTCGCGTGCCGTTCATCCGCGCAATTTTTCCCGACGCGCGCTTCCTGTTTCTCGTGCGCAATGGATGGGACGTCGTGACGTCGATTGCGGGTTGGTCTGCGCGGCACGGCGGCGTGAGCAACGGGCGGTTGGAAAACTGGTGGGGCCGGGACGACCGGAAATGGCGGTTGCTTGCGGAGGAGATCGTTCCCGAGGACCCGGATCTGGCGTCGATTGCGGGCGAGATCCGCGGGATGACGAGTGAGCACGATCGTGCCGCGGTAGAGTGGATCACGGCGATGAATGAGGGGCTTCGGCAGGCGGCAGAATCGCCCGGGGCGTTCCTGCGGGTGAATTACGAGGAGTTGGTCCGCGATCCGGAGGAAGTGCTCTCGCGCATCCTGTCGTTCATCGGCGTCGCGGGCGACGCGGCGCTCATTGATTACGCGAGCAGAGTGCTGAGTGCGCCCGAGCCGCGGCCGCACGCCGAATTGCACCCCGCGCTCCGCGCGCCGTTCGCGGCCGCGCTCGCCCGGATGGGCTATTAGCGTGCGCATTCTTCAAATCAACAAGTTCCTGTGGCGTGCCGGCGGCGTCGAGAGTTATATGTTCGATTTGTCCGCGCTGCTCGAATCGCACGGGCACGAAGTCATGTATTTCTCGATGGACGATGCGCGCAACCGGCCGAGCGCGCAGGCCAAGTACTTCGCGAGTCATCTGGAATACGGCGGAATCGGACCGGTGCGCGCGCTCCGTAACGCGGGCCGCATCCTGGGCGGGACGGTGTACTCGTTCGAGTCGCGGGAGAAATTGCGCGCGTTGCTGCGCGATTTGCAGCCGGACATCGCGCATCTTCATCTGATCGATCACCATTTATCGCCGTCCGTGTTGCACGCGCTGCGTGACGAGGGCGTGCCCGTGGTGCAGACGGTCCACGAGTACAAGCTGATTTGCCCGAATTACCAGCTCTATGTCCCCCGCACGGGCGAGTTGTGCGAGCGGTGCCTGCCGGGGAAGTTTCACAATTGCGTCGTGCAACGGTGCATGAAGGAATCGCTTTCCGCGAGCGTACTTGCCGCGGGTTCGAAATATTTTCATCGCGCCATCGGCGTGTTCGAGAAGAACGTCAGCGCATTCCTGTACGCGACGGACTTCGTTCGCGCGAAACTCGAACAGGGTGGAATGCCCAGGGAAAAGCTCCGTCACGTGCCGCTGTACATCGATCTCGCGAGGTTCGCGGCGCGGCCGGCGAAACGCGACTACATCGTGTACGCGGGCCGGCTTTCACCGGAAAAGGGCGTGCGCACGCTGCTCGAGGCGATGCGCCAGCTTCCGGAGGTCCGGCTGCGGCTGCTTGGCGACGGGCCGTCGCGCAGCGAACTGGAGGCGTATGTCCGCGAACACAAGCTGAGCAATGTCGAGTTCGCGGGCTTCGTGGACAACGAGGCGTTCGTCGAGCAGTTGGGCAGCGCGCGGGCCCTGGTGCTGCCGAGCGAGTGGTACGAGACCTGCGGCCTCGTCATCTGGGAGGCGGCGGCGATGGGCGTGCCCGCGATCGGTGCGCGCATCGGCGGGATACCGGAGTCGATCGTTCATGGCGAGTCGGGGTTGCTGTTTGAACCGAAGAATGCCGGCGACCTCGCGCAACAGATTCGGCGTGTTTTCGACGACCCCGTCAGCGCAGCGGCGATGGCAGCGCGTGCCGGCGAATTCGTGCGCGCGCACTGTGCGGCCCACTACGAGCGGATCATGGCCGCATATGCCGAGGCCGGCGCGGGGGTTCCCGCGTGAAGATCGCGTTTGCTGGCGGCCGCGGAATCCCTGCGCGGTATGGCGGGTTCGAGACGGCGGTCGAAGAGATCGGCGCGCGGCTCGCTGAACGCGGGCACGAGGTCACGGTGTACAGCCGCGCGGGGTATGGCGACGCGGAGGCGGACACACACCGCGGCATGCGTCGCGTTGCGACGCCCTACCTTCACCGGCAATCGCTCGAGACGATCTCGCACACGTTCATGTCAATGCTGCACGCGGCGCGCCACCGGCCGGATGTTCTCGTGCTCGTGAACCCGGCAAACGGGCCGCTGTTGTTGCTCACGCGCGCACTGCGGATCCCGTGCGCAATCAACGTGGACGGGCTGGACTGGGAACGCAGCAAGTGGCCGCCGCTCGGACGTCGCGTGATCGAATTTGGCGCGTGGTGCTGCGCGAAATTCGCGCCGGCCGTCATCGCGGACTCGCACGGCATCGCGGCATACTACAAGGAGCGCTGGGGGCGCGACGCGTACTACGCGTCCTACGGCGCGGAACCGTGGTCCTTCGCGCCGCCACGTTTCCTCGGCGAGCACGGACTGGTTTCGCGCGGCTATGTGCTGGTCGTTGCGCGGCTCGAACCGGAGAACAATACCGAGCTCATCGTAAAGGCCTATCTCGATTCGGGTGTGCGCGAGCCGCTGGTAATCGTTGGCGACACGCATTACGAGAGCGACTACGTCCGGCGGCTCAAGCAATTGGCGCCGGAGGATCGCGTGCGATTTCTGGGATTAATCTACGACCCGGTTCGGTTGCGCGAATTGCTGGGCCACTGCGCCGTGTACGTCCACGGCCACAGCGTAGGCGGCACGAACCCGATCCTGCTCGAGGCGATGGCATGCGGGGCATGCATTGCGTATCTGGACGTCGTGTTCAACGCCGAGGTTTGCGGCGATGCCGGCGCGCCGTTTGCGAACGATCCGGCGGAGTGCGCGGCCGTCATTCGGGCACTCGCTGAGGATCCCGCGCGCGCGGACCGGATGCGCGAGGCCGCACGCAAACGCCAGGCGGGCCGCTACACCTGGGAGGCCGCGACCGACCGTTATGAAGCGCTTTGCCGGTCGCTGGTGGAGGCGGGCCGCGCGCCAATCGGCTAAGTCCAACGACTGCTTAGCGAGGCGGGATTCGCGCGGAACGCGAAAGTGGCGAAGCTGCGGCTTCCGTCTTGGGATTCGACGCGGTTGGCCGCCAGATGCACGAGCCCCGTTGACCAAGATCGGCGTACATGCTGTAATATATGCCGTCTGTCGGCGGATTCCTTGGGGCCGTCCGAATCGGAACGACCGAGGTTTGAAGGTGTGACCCGCAAGACCCGTTACTTGCTGACCATCGCGCCGCTGGTGCTGTTCGACATGGTGCTGGCGGCGGCCTGTTTTCTCGCCGCGTATTTCCTTCGCCACGATCTTCCCGCGGGCGGCGTCGCCGAGATCGTCAGCAATTTGCGCCACGACCGTTGGTTCACGCCCTACGTCGCCATCATCGTCGCGGCACCGTTTGTCCGCGTCTTTACATACAACCTCTTCGGCGTCTACGACGCGCGCATGCTCAACCGGCAGAGTCCGCGCAACCTTGTGAACATCAGCCAGGCGGTGACGGTTGGCACGGTCATGCTCATCGTGATCTCGTTCATGTACCGCGGCATGGTCTCCTTCCCCGAATTCGGTTATTCGCGATCCGTCATCGCGATCGATTGGGTGCTCAACCTGGTCCTGGTCGCGGCATCGCATTCGGCCATCGCGGCGATCCGCTCCGAGCTCCTGCGCCGGGGCATCGGATATCGCCGCGTCGCCGTTCAGGGCGTGGGCGACGCCGCGTTTTCGCTGTTGCACGAACTCGAGAACTATCCCGATCATACGTATCGCGCGGTGGGTTTCATCGCCGACGAGACGCCCGCGTCGTCACGCGTGGTCGAATCCAACCGGTTCAGGCACCTCGGCCGGCCCGCGCAGATCCTGGAGATCATCAACGCGCACCGAATCGATGAAGTCGTGGTGACGAATGCGGCTACGCTTGGCGCGAACCTGATGGACTTCGTGGAGGAGTGCCACAAACGCGACGTGGTCGTAAAGCTTTCGCTCGATTTCTACGGGATCCTGATGCAGGGGCGCCGGCTCGAAGACATGGCCGGCCAGCCGGTGATCCAGGTCAACGAAATCGCGATCGAGGGCACCGCGAAGTTTCTCAAACGTGTCGAAGACATCGTTGTGTCCACGGTCATGCTTGTGATCACGATGCCTGTCTGGCTCATCCTCGGGTTCCTGATCAAGCGCGAGAGCCCCGGTCCGCTGCTGTTTCACCAGCGCCGCGTGGGCAAATACGGCCGGCAGTTCACCATGCTCAAGTTTCGATCGATGTATCAAGGGGCGGACGCCGAGTTCGAGCGCGTCGCGGCAATGAACGAGGCCCAGGGCCACATCTTCAAGGTGAAGAACGACCCCCGCGTCACGCGCGTCGGCAAGTTTCTGCGGCGGTCCTGCCTCGACGAGATTCCGCAATTCCTGAACGTGCTGCGCGGCGAAATGAGCATCGTCGGTCCGCGTCCGCCGTTGCCCGCGGAGACGCAGAAATACAGCGAGTCCCACCTGCGGCGGCTCGCCGCGACCCCGGGCATCACGGGCCTGTGGCAGGTCAATCGCGGCCACTTGTATTCGTTCGACGAAGTGGTCGCGTGGGATACGTACTACATCGAGAATTGGTCGCTCTGGCTCGACTTCAAGATCATGATCAAGACCGCGTGGGTCATTGCCACGGGCCGGGGCACGTGAACGCGCGCCGCGCCGCGCTGCCCGTCCTTCTCCTGATCGCCGTTCTCGCGCAGTGCGTGTTTGCCGTCCGGCTGATCGCCGGCGCAGTCTATGCTTCCCGGGGGGATGCCGCGCTGTCGGGCCGTGATTTTGCCGTCGCGGCGGCGGCCTACGCTCGCGCGACGCGCCTCGTGCCGTACCGCGGCGACTGGGACTACGCGTATGCGGGGGCGCAGCGAAGCGTGTCCGGAGATGCAGCCGCACTACCGGTGTACGAACGCGCGCTGTCGAACGCGCCCTACCTCGAGGCCGCGATGGTCCCGGCGGCGGAGTCGCTGTCCCGGGAGGGCGGCATCGCCGAGGCGACGGCCATGCTCGATCGCGCCTCCGCGATCACGCCGTACGACTGGCAGATTCATCACATGCGCGGCGTGATCGCGACGCTGGAAGGCCGAGCTGCGGATGCCGTATCCGCCTTGCGACTCGCGGCCGCGCTGTCGCCGGAGTTGAACCCGACGATTCAAAATCCGCTGGCGAACGCGCTGTACTCGATCGGGGCCTTTGCAGAGGCGGTGCACGAGGCGGGGCTCGCCATCGCCGCGCAACCGCTGGTGCCGGTGCATCATCTCATCCGCGGCAAGGCGTGGTTTGCGATGAGCAATTACGTGGACGCGCGCAAGGAGTTCGAGTGGTGCGCGCGCGCGTTTCGGCGGCGGCTTGATCGCGGAGAAGATGTCGCGGCGCCGCTGGCCGAGTCCGAACAGTTGCTCGCGCTCGCCCTGATCGGCGAGGGCCGGCCGCAAGAGGCCGTAGCCCCGCTCGAGCGGCTTGCCGGCGATTCCGCGCTGAGCGCGGCTGCCGCGGCGGAACGGATCGTGCCGTGGCTGGCGCGCGCCGGGGGTGAGGCGCCGCCGGGCCTGTGGGCGAGCGTGGCGGGCGTGCTGGTGGACGCGCGCCGGCTCAAGGACGCGCACGATGTGCTTTCTCAAGCCGAAACGGCGTTTCCGGGGAACAACGACGGCGCGCT
>CAYPNI010000023.1:0-11065 GCA_964411925.1 uncultured Nitrospirales bacterium | reverse complement strand
GCGGCGCTGCCCAATCAGTAGGCGTACTTCTCGAATTCCTGGCCGCAGTACAGGCAGCGCCAGTGGCGCGACGAGGCCACGCGCTGGCACGACGGGCAACGCAGTGGCACGGGCGTAATTTTCCCGTCCGCGACGCCGTCGCGTTTGTCGACCGCCTTGACCCGGCGATCGAGTTCGGCCTCGTCGAGCTTGAGCGCGTCGCGCAGCATCTCCCAGACGACACGGTGCTCGAGCTCGAGGCGGTCGAACCGGCGTTCGAGTTCGCCGAGCATGGTCCGCGCTTCGTGGTCGATCGTCTGGCCCGATGAAATCGTCCCCTCGGGGCGTATTCCGCCGTAGTAGCCCATCATGAGAGACCTCCCAATGAATGCGGGATCAAGGTAACGCGCACGCGGAATCCGGGACAAGCCGCCGACACCGATGAGCCGCTTCCTGCTAGAATTCGTCGTCGGGGGTGTTGGAGTGCCGATGTACAGGATCCTGGGCGGGGTCAGTTTCGCGGGGGTGCTCGCCCTTCTTGCCGCGGCTGCATCCGCCCAACTTGTCGGCAATCCGGCCGGGCCGCGCACGGGGCTGGTCTACGAGCTTCACGTTTCGCCGCCGTCGGCGCCGGTGCTGGGAGAGCTCAACCGGCTCGGGTTTAACGTCGGCCACGTGACGCGGGACTACGCCGAAGTCTTCGCAACGCAGGGCGAATACGACTACTTGGCCGCGAACGGCTATTCCGTCACTGTCGCGGGAACGCAGCCGAATCCGCCCGTCGTCCCGCGCGCGGAGCCGCGCGGGCTGGGCGTGTATCACACCTACGCGTCGCTCACGACGGACCTGCAGACCTACGCCGCCAGTTACCCGGCGATTACCAAACTCGTCTCGCTCGGCGGTTCGGTGCAAGGCCGCAAACTTTGGGCGATGATCATTTCGGACAATCCGACACTTGACGAGGAAGAACCCGAGTTCAAGTACGTCTCGACAATGCACGGCGACGAGCCCGTGGGCACGGAGATGTGCGTCTACCTGATCGATCACTTGCTGACGAATTACGGCATCGATTCGCGCGTGACGGATCTGGTAAACGAGACCAAGATTTGGATCGTGCCGCTGATGAACCCGGACGGGCTGGAGGCGGGCACGCGCAACAATGCCAACGGGTTCGACCTCAATCGCTCGTTCCCGAACTTCCCGGAAGATTATTCCATGACCGCGGCCAATCTCGCGCCGAACTTGTCCGGATTGCAGCCCGAAGTTCAGATTCTGATGGCGTGGGCGTATGCCCACCGCTTCGTGCTCTCGGCTAATCTGCACACGGGCGAGGTCGTGGCGAGTTACCCGTACGACGCGGCGCCGGGCGTGCCTGACATGACACCGGCGTTGACGCCGGACCACGCGTTGTTCGTGGATCTCGCGACGGCGTATGCCTCGAACAACCCGCCCATGGCTGCGAACAATTCTCCGCCGTTTCAAAACGGGATCGTCAACGGCAACCATTGGTTCATCGTCGAGGGGGGCATGCAGGACTGGATGTACCGGTTCATGGGTGATGCTGAGATAACGCTCGAACTTGCGATCCCGAAAAAGCCGCCGCAGGGGCAACTGGCCACGTACTGGGCGAACAACCAGGAATCGATGCTGAGTTACCTCGAATGGGTCCACCGCGGCGTGCGCGGCGTGGTGACCGACTCGGGGACGAGCGACCCGCTCAACGCGACCGTTCGTGTGCTCGGGAATCCGCAACTCGTCTTCTCGGACCCCGATGTTGGCGACTACTACCGCCTGTTGCGGCCGGGGACGTACGCGCTGAAGTTCGAGTCCGTCGGATACGAGCCGGTCACGGTGACGAACGTAGTGGTGACTTCGGGTGCTGCGACCCGCGTGGACGTAGCGTTGACGCCGATGGCCGGATTGCCCGGCCCGGGGCGGTACGGTGCATTGCTGGCCGGCGTGGCGATCGCGCTTTTGGGGTGCGCGACGCTGTTGGCGCGCCGGGGCAAACGCAATACGCGCGGCGGCACGCATTAGGCGCACCGCCGCGCGCGGGGTAGAAACAGGCGGGGCTACTTCGCCTGGATCGCTTTGCGAATCTCATCCTTCGAGATGCGTTTGGAGTAATCCGCGTCGTGGTGCTCGAACGTGACCTTGCCGTCCGTGTCGATCAGGTAGAACGCGGGGACCGGAAGCGAGTAACGCGGCTCACCCGCCGAATCCATTAACTTGATGCCGTAGCCTTTGTACTTTGAAGCCGTGTCGTCGTCCAGCTTGAACGCCACGCCGAACGCGCGGGCCGCGTTGAGATCGCTGTCGGACAGAATCATGAACGGGTAGTTTTTCTTCTCTCCGGCCTTGAGCACTTCCTCGGGCCGGTCCGCGTTAATACCGACAACCTGGTATCCGGCCGCGGCGATTTCGTCCTGGAGCGAGGCGACCTCGCTGAGATGTTTGTTGCAAAAGGGGCACCACCCGCCGCGGTAGAAAATCAGCGCTGTTTTCTGTTTCGCGAGCACATCACCCAGCGCGACTGCGTTGCCGTTCGCGTCCTGGAGGGTCGCCGGCGGCACGGTATCGCCGACCGTAATGGGCGCGGCCTGGGCGGCCGATTCCGCGATCGGTTTGGCGGCGATTTCGGGACCTTCGGTAGAGGCAATCTGGAACGCGGTCATCGCCAGCACCGCCGCCAAACCGAGAATAGTACGAGCTTGCATGAGAAGAGCCCTCCGTCGGGTCGCCGGCGCCGCTGCACCGCGCACAGCCCAGTATGTACACTGTATTCGCCAGATTCGACTCGGCATGTCAGGCCGTTTGGATTGCGGCTGGTATGATGTTGTGCCCGGGGGTACGCGAGGAATGCACTCGTCACACCAGCGCCAGTATTTCGCCGCGCTTGCCGGTCTGGTGCTCGGTGTCGCCGCGTGGGCTGGTACATCGGCCGCACAGGATGCCGCTCCGCAGAAGGGCCAGCCACTGGACTTGCTCGAACACGCGCTGGGGACACTCGATGCGCCACCACCCGCGGGCGACGACAGTACGCGCGACGAGGTGCTTGCACAGCTAAACTCGCTACGGGAGGTCGTCACGGACCTGCAGCGCGTGCTAGACGAGAAGCTTGTCGCGATTCAGCAGCTCGAGGACGAGAATGAGAAACTGCGCCAGGCGTTGCGCCTTCGGTTCGGCGGCGGGAGTGACTCCGGCCTGCCGCCGGTCCCGATTGCCAACCGCGACCTGATCGAGTCGGTGTTGCGCGAAGCGCCGAGCGCGCCCGAGCGCAAGGAGACGCTCGGCCCGCCGTCGTCTCCCGAGGCGTTCACGATTGTGAGCGAATGGGGGCGTAGCCCGGAAGTCGCGGCGAGTTTGCCGGGAAACGTCTCCTCCCTGATCGGGCTGACGATCGCCGTCGAGAAGAACAAGGCGGGTACGGAGTCATTGCAACAATTGGGCGCGGAACTCCGGCAAAACTATGCGCATTATGACAACATCAACATCGAAGTGTTCGACGACATCGGCGCGGCTCGGACGTACGCCGACAAGGGCGAACTTGATGCGTCGCGCCGCGTGCTGAGCGTGTCGCGATTCAAACACTCCGGACGAGACGACATCGTGATTTACAAGAACGGCCAACCGGTACCCAAGCTGTGATCGCGGCGCGAAGACTGGGCCTATTCGGCGTTTTCCTGCTCTCGCTTGCCGGGTGCGAACGCGCGATCGTCGAGGGCCGGGCGTTGAACGCGCGGGGCGAGGCCCTGCCCGGCGTGGTCGTGCGGATCGCGGGGACGGACCGGCAGGACCTGAGCGACGCGCTTGGCCAATACCGGCTGACCTCGGAGCGCACCCGCGGCGATGCGCGCTTGCAACTTTCGAAAAGCGGCTATGCGCCCGCCGAGGTGACCGTGCAGATAGGCCGCCGGCTCGTCGTCCCCGCTCCCGACGCCACACTCTGGCCGCTGCCGCTCAACCCCGGAGTCTACAGCTTCAGCGGCGCGCAGTACGTCAGCGCAGACTGGGTCCTGCCCAAACAGTACTACCTCAAGGACGGTTCGACCGCGTTCGGCGCGGAACTTCCCGAGACGTTGCGGGCAAGCGTGGACGCGTCGGACGTGTACATCGTCTGTTTTCGTACGCCGCGGTACAACGCGCGACTCTCGCGACTCTCCACCGCCGAGGCAACGGTCCCTGGGCTCGACTCGGAGTCGCTGCAAGTGTGGGTCGAGTCCGGCACGATCGGCGCCGGGCTGACTGCCATCGATCACCCGGCGGGCCAACTGCTCCGCGTGGTGGTGGACCGGCCGCTCGAGCCGGGCGTTTACGGGGTGCATTGGGGCGCAATGGAAGGCTACACGACGCTGGAGAACCGCGTGTACGCATTCGAGATCGCAGCGCCACCCGCGGACGAACCCGAGGCGGACGGCGAAGGCGACGCCGATGCAGCGGCGGAGACGAAGTCCCACACGGAGCCGGCAAAAGCGGCGCCCGAGACGAAGCCGGCCATCCAGTCCAAGCCCGACTTATTGGAACCGACCGATGAAGACGCGCCGCCTCCGCAACAACCGTGACAGGCGCGAGCCCGCGTTGCGCAGTTGAACGTTGAAGTCCAAACGGCTACCGTTGGCCCGATTCACACATCGCCCGGGGCGGATCCGAATGAAGAAGCAGTTCGTCAATGTATTGCAGGAAGGCGACGTGTTGAACGACTACTTCGTCGCCGTGCGCAAGGACGTCCGCAACACGCAGAGCGGCGGTAAATTCCTCGGGCTGGTGTTTCGCGACAAGACGGGCGAGATCGGCGGCGTGATGTGGAACAACGCCGAAGCCGTCGCGGCTCGGTTCGAGCTAGGCGACGTGGTCAGCGTGCGCGGGACCGTGAGTCTGTACCAGGGCCGCCTGCAGGTGCGCGTGGACCAGGTGCTGCCGCTCAAGTCCGGCGATTACGAGCCCGCGGACCTCATGTTCCTGCCCGAGGATTCGTCGGACGGCGTCCAGCGGTTCGTCGGCGTCCTCCAGACCGTGACCGACCCCTGGCTCAAGCAACTCATCGGTGCGTTTCTGAGCGATGCGCCGTTCATGGAGAAATTCGCCGGAGCCGCGGCAGGCAAGCGCTGGCACCACGCGTATCCCGGCGGGCTGGCGCAGCATTGTTTCGAGATGACCCGCATTGCGGACGTCATGTGCGAGTTGTTCCCGTCGATTGACCGTGACCTGTTGTTGGCGGGAATCTTTCTGCACGACCTCGGCAAGACGGAAGAGCTCTCGCAGGGTCTCTACATCGATTACACGACCGTGGGCAAGCTTGTGGGGCACCTCGCGATCGGGCTGGACATGGCCAACGAGAAAATGCGCGCGATTGAGGGGTTTCCCGAGGCGCTGCGCATGGAAATTCAACACCTGATCCTGTCGCACCACGCGACGCTGGAACAGGGATCGCCGACCGTGCCCAAGACGCTCGAGGCGATGGTGCTCGCGCTGATCGATGACCTGGACGCGCAGACGGACGCGTTCAACCGGGTCGTGGACGAGACGCGCGGCAAAGGCCAGAACTGGTCAGAATTCCTGCCGATCATCGAGCGGCAGATCTTCGCGCGCCGGCCCGGGCCGGAGTAAAACGCGAGCGGCCCGGAACCCTGCCGGGGCCCGGGCCGCGTTAAGTTGGTCGATTCCCTTCAGATCTGCCGGTCGAAGATCAATCCCGTGACCTCGCGGATCCGTTCGAGCACCTCCAACAACTCCTCGGGCGGAAACTGCTTGATCACTTCGTTGTCCGCGTTCAGGATCTGCACGACCACGCGGTCGGTCGCGTCATCCAGGCGGATGCGCGACGCGCTGCGCGTGTTCGCTTCGGTCCTGGCCGTCAGCGCCTCGATGACCTCGCGAGGCACCGGCCGCGGCGCGGCCTCGGGCGGCGGACTGGGCGGCGCGGACGCCGCCCTCTCGACCGGCGCGTCCGTGGCCGCCCGCCGGACGGGGTCCGGCAGGTTCACGGTGTGCGGTAACGCTGCGCCGATTTCCATAGTAGTCACTCCGGATTATCGACGTGTGCTTAACGCAGCAGCGTCAGCGCGGTCTGCGGCACCACATTGGCCTGCGCCAGAACGGAGGTGCCCGCCGTGACGAGGATCTGGTTCCGCGTGTACGCGATCGTCTCCTTCGCAATATCTGCATCCCGAATGCGGCTCTCGGACGCGGCCGCATTCTCCTCACGGATGCCGAGCTGATTGATGGTGAATTCGAGCCGGTTCTGCGCGGCGCCGAGCGAGGCGCGCCGCGTATTGACGGCGGTCAAGGCGGTGTCCAGCGTGCCGATGGCCGTGTTGGCGGTCGCCTGCGTGCCGATGCCGAGCGCCGCGATGCCCAGCGTCGCCGTGCTGATCGCCGTGCCCGTGCCCGCGATGGACGTCGTCTGACCCGAGTTCGTACCGGTATGCACCGTAATGGCCGTCGCCGCGAACGGATCGATGCCGTTGAACGTTGTCCGGGTGAGGATTTCGTTCACGGCCGCGACGAGCTGCGTGGCTTCGGTGTTGAGATCCACGCGGTTGGGCGTGTCCTGCAACGTGCCGTTGGCCGACTGCACCGCGAGTTCGCGGATACGCTGCAGAATGTTCGTGACTTCGCTCAACGCGCCTTCGGCCGTCTGCACGAGGCTGATGCCGTCTTGCGCGTTGCGCTGTGCGACCTGGAAGCCGCGGACCTGCGAGCGCAGGCCTTCGGCAATCGCCAGGCCGGCGGCGTCGTCCGCCGCGCGGTTGATACGCAAGCCGCTCGACAGACGCTCGAGCGACTTGTTCAGCGACAGCGTCGAGCTGCGCAGAATGCGGCTGGTGTTGATCGCCGCGACGTTCGTGTTGACTACAAGACCCATGTCTACTCCTCCTTGAGTGCGCTCCGGGGTCCCAATCCCGGATCGCGTCCTGCGTTGTCGGGCCGGCGCGCGGACGCGATGTCCGCGCGCAGGCCCGTAGTCCTAACGGTGATTGGCCGCTTAGCCGAGAAGCTGCAGAGCGGTCTGCGGCACGATGTTCGCCTGCGCGAGGACCGAGGTGCCGGCGCTCACGAGGATCTGGTTGCGCGTGAACTGGATCGTCTCCTTGGCGATGTCCGCGTCGCGGATGCGGCTTTCAGACGCCGCAGCGTTTTCTTCGCGGATGCCGAGCAGATTGATCGTGAACTCGAGGCGGTTCTGCGCCGCACCGAGCTGCGCGCGGCGGGTGTTCACCGCGACCAGCGCCGTGTCCAGCGCGCCGATCGCCGTGTTGGCGCCCGCCTGCGTGGCGATCGTCGAGGCGTTGATGCCCAGCGTCGTCGTGCTGATGGCCGTACCCGTGCCCGCGATCGACGTCGTCTGGCCGGCGCTCGTGCCGGTGTGCACCGTAATCGCCGTCGCCGCGAACGGGTCGATGCCGTTGAACGTCGTGCGCGTGAAGATTTCCGTGATCGCGTTACGAAGTTCGGTGAACTCCGTATTGAGATCCGCGCGGTTCGGCGTGTCCTGCAGCGTGCCGTTCGCCGACTGCACCGACAATTCGCGCATGCGCTGCAGGATGTTCGTGACTTCGCTCAGCGCGCCTTCGGCCGTCTGCACGAGGCTGATGCCGTCCTGCGCGTTGCGCTGCGCGACCTGGAAGCCGCGGACCTGCGAGCGCAGGCCTTCGGCAATCGCGAGACCGGCGGCGTCGTCCGCGGCGCGGTTGATGCGCAGACCGCTGGACAGGCGTTCGAGCGATTTGTTGAGTGACAGGGTGGAACCGCGAAGAATCCGGCTGGTGTTAATCGCGGCGACGTTGGTGTTGACTACGAGACCCATTGTGTCTTCCTCCGTGAGTGCTACTTATCCCGTGGCGCATCCCTGCGCCGTGTCCCCAGGCTCGTCCGGCTCCCGGCGTGCGCGCCCGCCCTAACGGCGCGGTCGCACTGGTGCCAGGCCCATGTTGCCGGACGTGCCGATGCCCCGATCCCATACCGGAGCACGTCTGGCCCACGCCGTCCACAGACACTTCGCCTGTGGTCAAGTTCGCAGCGTGGGTCTCCTTCCGATTTCGGCGGCCGAGTTGCCGGAGCGTCCTTCTGTCCTCGCCTGTGCCGGGATTTCCCAATCCCAGCGGCCATTCGCGACGCGGTCGCGTGACCTTCAGACGCCCTCAGGACAGGGTCCCATCCCTGCCCCAAGGTCCGAACAGACCCCGTGGACGGTTCCGAGGGCGTGTAATGTTTAGATTACATCGCCCACCACCGTTCGATACGTAGTTGCGAAGTCGCCTTCGCCCATCCGCCGGCGAGCCTCCGTGTTCGCCTCACTTTCGCAGATGGCAATCCGGGCTGTCCTTCGCCCGGTCCCCTTCAACTGTCGTCCGGGTTACTATCCCCCGTAACTGTCCCTATCATCGGCAACTTTAAGTGGGAACTTTAGCGAAAATGTGAAGAGTGTACCTTAGAGTTGTAACCTATTGACACGAAACGCCTTATGCACACGCCAAGCCGGGGTTTAAACGTTCGGGGAGTCGGACATCAGATTTTGTCCCAGATCTGAGGTCAACTCAGAGATTGCAGTATCAGTCCATGATACTATGTCAATGATGAACAGCCGACAGCGGGCTACGCTCGAGAGCGTGTTTGCAGAGCCGACTCCTGCGGATCTCCGTTGGAACGAGTTGAGATCGCTGTTGGTAGCCCTGGGGGCGCAGTTAAGCGAGGGACAAGGATCTCGATTGAGGATACGGCTGGCTGATATGCGAATGGTGGTGCATGTGCCGCACCCGGGCCGGATCGCCGGTCGCGGGATGGTTAGGCGCTTGCGCGAGTATCTGCGCGAGGCAGGGGTCACACCGGAAAAATAACGAGGTCGGAAAACAATGTTGGAATACAAGGGATACCGGGCGCAGGTCGAGTTCGACGATTCCATTCGTGCGTTTATCGGCGAAGTGATCGATACGCGCGACAAGATTACGTTTGAAGCCACGAGCGTTGACGAACTCGAACGCGAGTTTCATGCATCGATTGACGACTATCTGAGTTGGTGCGAGAGCGAGGGCGTGGAACCTGAGCGGCCCTACAGTGGAAATCTTGTATTGCGACTCAGCCCCGACCTCCATCGGTCGATTGCCCGTGAATCGGCGGACGAAGGAATGAGCATAAACGCCTATATCGCCAAGAAACTGAAAGACGGCTGAGGCGAACTGTGCGTTACAACGAGAGGTCCCTGTTTGCGAAGACAATCGCGCAGGCCTCTGACTCAAACCCCCTGCTCGATTTGGATGCGTTCGAGGGCCTTGAGGCGGTCGCGGTAGATGGCGGCTTCTTCGAACTCCATTTTCTGGGCGGCGGCGTTCATTTTTTTGCGGAGGTCGGCGATGGAAACTTCGAGCTTGCCGTAATCAACGGCCTCTTCGGCGGCGCGCTCGATAGTGCGGTACCGGGCCTGGCGGCTGTTGGGCATGACGCGCTCGATTTCGCGGATGGCTTTCTCGACTGAGCGCGGCGTGATGCCGTGGGCCTCGTTGTAGGTGACTTGTTTGGCGCGGCGGCGGTCGGTCTCGCCGATGGCGCGTTTCATCGAGCCGGTCTCGGAATTCGCGTACATGATCACGCGGCCGTTGAGGTTGCGCGCGGCGCGGCCGACGGTCTGCACGAGGCTCGTCTCGGAGCGCAGGTAGCCTTCCTTGTCCGCGTCCAGGATCGCGACGAGGGACACCTCGGGCAGGTCCAGCCCCTCGCGAAGGAGGTTGATGCCGACGAGCACGTCATACTCGTTCGCGCGGAGCGCGCGGATGAGCTCGATGCGCTCGAGCGTGTCCACATCCGAATGCATGTAACGCACGCGCACGCCGACGTTCGAGTAATACTCGGTGAGGTCTTCGGCCATGCGCTTGGTCAGCGTGGTGACCAGCACGCGCTCGCTGCGTTCGGCCCGCTGGCGGATCTCCTCGAGCAGATTGTCCACCTGATTGTCTGCGGTGCGGATCTCGATCTGGGGATCGACAAGCCCGGTGGGCCGCACGACCTGTTCGACGACGAGCCCCCCGCTCTTTTCGAGTTCGTATTTTGACGGCGTCGCGCTCACGTAAATCGTCTGGCCGACGCGTTGTTCCCATTCGTCGAACGTCAGCGGCCGGTTGTCGCGCGCGCAGGGCAGGCGGAAACCGTACTGGACGAGCATGTCCTTGCGCGAGCGGTCGCCCTTGTACATCGCGCCGATCTGCGGCACCGCGATGTGCGACTCGTCGATGACGGTGATGAAGTCGTCCGGGAAGTAATCGAGCAGCGTGAACGGCGGCTCGCCCGGTTGCCGGCCGTCGAGGTGGCGCGAATAGTTCTCGATACCCGTGCAAAAGCCGATTTCCTGCAGCATTTCGATGTCATACCGCGTGCGCTGTTCGAGCCGCTGCGCGTAGAGTTCCTGGTTGTCGCGGCGCAATTCGACGAGCCGGTCCTTGAGCTCCTCGCGGATGCCGCGGATGGCGCGCTCGAGCGTGCTGGCTTCCGTGGCGTAATGCGTGCCGGGGTAGATGCTCGTGCGGCGCAACGGGCGCAGCGTCACGCCGCGCAGCGGGTCGATTTCGCTGACGGTTTCGATGTCATCGCCGAAATACTCGACGCGCACGGCCTTCTCGGCTTCGTACGACGGGAAAATGTCCACGATGTCGCCGCGCACGCGGAACGTACCGCGATGGAAGTCCACGTCGTTGCGCTGGTACTGCATCGAGACGAGGCCGGCGATAAGTGTGTCGCGGGGCACGTAGTCGCCGGGCGCGAGGTCCACGCGCAGCTTGGCGTAGACTTCCGGCGAACCGATGCCGTAGATGCACGAGACGCTGGCGACGATGATCGTGTCGCGGCGCGTGAGGATGGCGCGCGTGGCGGAGTGTCGCATTTTGTCGATTTCCTCGTTGATCGACGAGTCCTTCTCGATGTAGAGGTCCTGCGCGGGGACGTAGGCCTCCGGCTGGTAGTAGTCGTAGTAGCTGACGAAGTACTCGACCGCGTTCTCGGGGAAGAACTCGCGCAGCTCCTGGAAGCGCTGCGTCGCGAGCGTCTGGTTGTGCGCCTTGATCAGCGTCGGCTTCTGGATCTGCTGGATCACGTTCGC
>CAYPNI010000022.1:0-45154 GCA_964411925.1 uncultured Nitrospirales bacterium | reverse complement strand
TCATTCACGCAGTGGGTCGGCGGCGGCGGCATCATCATGTTGTTCGTCGCGGTGCTGCCGTATCTGGGTGCGGGCGGAAAGCAACTATTCAAGTCGGAAACGACGGGCATCGAACGTCGCAGTTTCACGCCGCGCATTAAAGACACCGCGTCCAGCTTGTACCGCCTGTACGGCGGCTTGACGGTCGCGGGCACGCTGTTGCTGATGGTTGCCGGCATGAGTTTCTTCGACGCGCTGAATCATGCGATGACCACCATCTCGACGGGCGGATTTTCGACGCGCCAGGCAAGCCTCGCCGCCTATGACAGTTTCGCGGTCGAGCTCGTGGTGATCATGGGGATGTTCATCGGCGCGTCGAGTTTCGCCCTGATGATTCAGGTGCTCCGCAAGGATTGGTTCGCGTTCTTGCGCGATCAGGAATGGCGGGTGTACTTCTTGATCCTCGTCGCTTGCGTGGGAGCGGTGGCAATCGATTTGGCCTGGCACATGCCACCCGACGATGCGGGGGGCAATGTCGGCTATTCTCCGCTGGCGGCGTTGCGTGCGAGTGCGTTCAACGTCGTGTCGGTCATGACGACGACCGGATTCGTCACGTCGGATTTCGATGCGTGGCCGGCCTTCGCGCGAACGTTGATGTTCGCACTGATGTTCACCGGCGCGTGTGCAGGTTCGACCTCGGGCGGGCTGAAGGTCATCCGGCTCGTCGTTCTCGCAAAGATGACCTACTGGCGCATCGAGTCCACGTTTCGTCCCAAGACGGTCCGCGCGATCCGGATCGGCGATGTCATCGTGCGCGAGGACGCGCAGCGAACCGTCAGCGCGTTCTTCTTCTTGTACGTGTGCTGGTTCGGATTTGGCTCGTTGTTCATGAGCGCGCTGGGACTGCCGTTCGATTCCGCGCTCAGCTCGGTCGCTTCGTGTCTGGGAAGCGTGGGCCCGGGCCTGGAGCTGGTCGGCCCGATCCGCGACTATTACGAGATTCCGGCGGCGGGCAAACTTTTCCTGTCGCTGTGCATGGTGTTGGGCCGCCTGGAATTGTTCAGCGTGTGCGTGCTCTTCGTGCCGTCGTTCTGGCGGAGCAAATAGGCGCGCGGGCCCGCCGCATGTCGCCGGCAGGCCCGCGCAGCGAGCCAATTATGCGCTGATTTTTCCGTCGCCGAGCCCGTGTGACGCGGCATAGTCGCCGAGTTTCTGGCGAAGCAGCTTGCGGCCACGATACAACCGCGACATCACGGTACCGAGGGGGCACTGCATCGCGTCGGCGATTTCCTTGTACGACTTGTCCTCGATGTCCGCCATGACCACCGCGGCGCGGAAGTCCTCGGGCAATTCCTCGATCGCCAACCGGACGCGATCGTCCAATAACTCGATCACATCCTCGTACTTCCGGCCGGCCACCGCCAGCGGCACCTCAGGGTCCGGCGACTGTTGCGGCGCGGGCTCCAGTCCGCTCAGTTCAACCACATTGGGCCGGCGCGCCTTGCGCCGGTAGTCGTTGATGAAGGTGTTGCGCAGGATCGTCAGCAGCCACGCTTTGATGTAACTGCCCTTCTGGAACTTGTCGTGGAAGCGCAAGGCTTTCACGACGGTGTTCTGCGTCAGATCCTGGGCGTCAACCGGATTGCGCGTGAGCTTGAGCGCCACCGCATAAAGCATGTCCAAGTGGCTCAGCACGAGCTCGTCAAACTCTGGCGAACGCTCCTGCACCGCGCGGTCGGGTTTTGGTTTTGAATAGGTCTTCGTCTTGGTCGCGGCGGTCGTCATCATGGTCCACCGTCCCTTCCTGTTCTATCCGGCGGGCGGCCATCGGGAATAATGGCACCGGCGGATAACGAACAATTAGCTAGACGCAACCTCGTCACTTCTTATTCATCTGGAGTCCATTCCCCAGATACGCCTACCTTATATTCCCAGATCGTCACGGCTAGTGTCACCCTTTGCAAGGTTAATACCCATGTTTCCATAAAAAGACAGGATATACTGTCCAAATGGCGCAAGGTCAACGAGATACGAAGGCAACCCGCGCAGAATTTGTCAAGAGTTTATCTGCCGATTTGGGGTTTGACGCCTGTGGAATTGCCTCCGCCGGGGACAGTCCTGACCCGAATGGGAACATAATGCGATGGCTCCAGTCGGACTTCCACGGGAGTATGCGCTGGATGGCCCGAACTGCCCAGATTCGCTCGGACGCCCGCGCCAAACTGCCGGGGGCGACGTCCGTGGTGGTCGTCGCCCGAAACTACTACCATCCCCGTCCGGAGACCCGGCCGGGGCATGGGCGAATAGCTCGTTATGCCTGGGGCCGGGACTACCACAAGGTCCTGCGCAAACCCTTGGTCCGGCTGGCGCGATTCCTGGATGCGATGGAATCCGGCGCGCGGAGCTATGCGAGCGTGGATACCGGCCCGGTGATGGAACGGGCGTGGGCGGCGCGTGCGGGTGTGGCCTCCATCGGCAAGAACAGCCTCGGGCTGCGGCGCGATTTAGGATCGTGGTTCTTTCTCGCGACGGTGCTAACGACGGTGGAACTCGAACCGGATCCACCGGCGGGCGATCTTTGTGGAACATGTACGCTGTGCTTGGAGGCGTGTCCGACCGGCGCGATCGTGGAGCCGCATGTGGTGGATTCGCGCCGCTGCATTTCGTACCAGACGATCGAGAACCGCAGGGATATTCCCGGCGAGTTGCGACCGCTGCACGACGACTGGCTCTTCGGCTGCGACGTTTGCCAGGACGTGTGCCCGTGGAACCGCTTCGCGCAGGAGACCACTGAGACCGCGTTTCGGCCGCGCGACGAACAGGCGAATCCGGACGCCGAGGAAATTGTTGCTATGGACGAGCGGGAGTTCGACGAACGATTCGCGGGCACGGCGATTCGCCGCGCGAAACACGCCGGAATGCGGCGTAACGCGCGCGTCGTGCTGGAAAACCTGCGCCGCCGACTCGATCGGACTTGATCGAACCCGGACCGCGTTGACACAAAATTTCTCCGGGTGCTACCGTTGAATCAACCCTTGGGAGCGAAAACTCATTAATGAATGTATCGATTGCCGGGCGCCACATGGAAATCACGGAAGCGATTCGAAATCACGTCGAATCGGGGTTGCAGCGGGTCCGACGCCACTTTGACCGCGTCATCGACGTGGACGTGGTGCTGGGGGTCGAGACCAAGCGCCACCGCCAGACGGCGGAGGTGAATCTGCGCGCAAACGGTCTGCGCGTGAACGCCACCGAATCGTCCGACGACCTGTACGCGTCGATCGATTCCGCGATATCGAAGATCGAGCGGCAAGTCGCCAAGCACCGGGACCGGATCCACCGGCACCAGCCGCGCACGAACCGGGAGACGCGCGAGTTCCAGCACAACGTGCTCGAGATCGCGCCGCCTTCGAGTGCGGACAGCGGAACCGCAGTCACCGCCGCGCACCGCGTGGTCCATCGCGAGAAGCTCGCACTGGAAACGATGAGTATCGAAGAGGCGGCGTTTCAGCTCGAACTGCTCGAAGACGCGTTCCTCGTTTTCTCGAATGCCGAGACACAGCAGGTCAACGTCGTCTATTCGCGCGACGACGGGACCTACGGGTTGATCGAACCGCAATTCTGAGCGTGCTTCGCGTGCGCTCGCCGGCCGCCGTGTTACAATGCGGCCGCGTCCCGACTGGAGACCGCTGCCGACCGGCACGACCATGAACACCGACAAACTCGTCGCCAAACGCATCTCGAGCATGCCGGTCGCGCGTCTGCTGGATCACTTTCGCGAGGCCTTGACGGTGGTCGCCGGTCACCAGGGCATCGGCCGGCAGGTCTACACCGGCGACCTCAACCGGCCGGGGCTCGCGCTCACGGGGTATCTCGACTATTTTGCCAGCGATCGTGTGCAGATCCTCGGCAACACCGAGATCCACTACATGGAGCGGCTTCCCGTCTCCGCGCTCGAGAGCCGCCTCGAAAACATGTTCTCGTTCGAGATCCCGGCGTTCCTGCTTTCGCGCAACCTCCGCCCGATCGATCTGTTCATGGACATGTGCAACAGCCGCGGCATCCCCGTAATCATCTCGCCGCTCTCGACGGATGAATTGATCAGCCGAGTCATTGTCTATCTTGCTGACGAGTTCGCGCCGGAGACGGAGATCCACGGCACGGCGGTGGACTGTTACGGCGTGGGCATGCTGATGGTGGGCAAGCCCGGCATCGGCAAGAGCGAAATTGCGCTCGAACTGGTCGAACGCGGCCACCTGCTCGTGGCGGATGACCTCGTGGCGCTCCGGCGCACGCAGGACGAGGCGCTCGTCGCGCGGACCAACCCGCAGATCGAGCACTGCATGGAAATCCGCGGCGTGGGCATCATCGACGTCAAGAGCGTGTTCGGCGTGGGCCGCGTGACGAAGCGGAAGACGATCTCGCTGATGGTCGAGCTCGAAGAATGGGTCGACGGGGCGGATTACGACCGCACCGGGCTGTCCGAGGAATACCGCGAGATCCTGGGCGTACGATTGCCGTACTTGAAGATCCCCGTGCGGCCCGGCCGGAACATCGCGATCATCGTCGAAGTCGCTGCGCTGAACCATCGCCTCAAGGAACTGGGCATCCACCCCGCCGAGCTGCTCAACCAGCGGATCCTCGACGCGATGAACAACAGTTTCCGGCCGTGAACCTTCGGGGACGAGGCCGTTGATGACGCACCCGATCCGATTCGTCGTCATCACGGGCATGTCCGGCGCGGGCAAAACACAGGCGTTGCGCGCGTTCGAAGACCAGGGGTTCTTCTGCGTGGACAATCTGCCCGCGCCGCTGCTGGACACGTTTGCGCGGCTCGTGCTGTCGGCGCAACCGGCGTATTCGCGCGTGGCGGTGTGCATCGACGCGAGAACGCGCAGCGATCTCGCGTCGTTGCCCGCCTATTTGGGCCGGCTAACCGACGGCGGATTCAAAATTGAACTCGTCTTTCTCGATGCGCTGGACGACGTGTTACACCGCCGGTACAGCGAGTCGCGACGCCCACACCCCGCCTCGCCGGGCGGCGGGATCGCCGAGGGCATCAAGCGGGAACGCGAGATGCTGGGCGCGGTGCGCGAGCGCGCCGACCTCGTGGTAGACACGAGCGAGATGTCCAGCGCGGACCTGAAGCGGCATTTGCAGACGGTGACCGGCGATCCGGTCAACGAGCGCGCGATGCGCACGGTGCTCCGGTCGTTCGGTTTCAAGAACGGCCCGCCGACCGACGCCGACCTGATATTCGACGTGCGGTTTCTGCCAAACCCGCACTACGACCCCGTGCTTGGCCCGCGCGACGGGCGCGACCCGGACGTGCGGTCGTTTGTGCTCGACAACGACACCGCACAGGCGTTCCTGTACCGGCTGACCGATCTGCTGGATTTTTTGATCCCGTTGTACGCGGCCGAGCCGAAGTCCTACCTGACGATCGCGGTCGGCTGCACGGGTGGCCGCCACCGATCGATCGCGGTTGTAGAGCAGCTTGCGCGACACCTGACCGGGCGCGGGCACGAAGTCGTCGTCAAACACCGGGACGTGATCACGCCGGAACCCTAGCATTCCGGTTGGGCCGAACCGGGCGGTGAAACGCCCTCCGGAATGAGTTATGATGCCGCGGCAAATCCGGCGTCACGCGCGGCCGGAAACGGCGCACGGGGGTGATCAGAGAGGCAATGCCCGCACTGTCCGAAGAAATGGTCATCAGCAATCGTCTGGGCATGCACCTCCGGCCGGCGCAGCAACTGGTCCAGACCGTGCTCAAGTTCCGCTGCGAGGTGCACATTCACAAGGACGGCCAGCGCGTCAATGCCAAGAGCATCATGGGTCTGCTCACGCTCGCCGCGGCCAAGGGCACGCACATCATCGTCGAATGCGATGGCGACGACGCGGAACACGCGCTGGTGGCGGTGCGCGTGCTCGTGGAGTCCGGCTTCGGCGAGGGCAACTGAGGGCGCCGGCGCGCGCCGGCGACAGCGCCAATGGCTGACGTAGGTCAGGAAATCCGGCTCAAGGGCATCGGCGTCTCCCCCGGGATCGCCATCGGGCCGGCGCGCACGTTTCACCTGCGCTCGCTCGACATCCAGCCCAGGGCGATCACCGATCCCGCCGTGGAACTGGGACGGTTCGACGCTGCTGTGGCCGAGGCGCGGGCGGAACTCACGGAACTCAAGCGGCGGACCGTCGAGGAACTGGGCGAACGCCAGGGGGCGATCTTCGACGCGCACCTCGGACTGCTCGACGACGTCGCACTGCGGCCGGAAATCGAACGCCGGCTTGAGGTCGAGCGGATCAACGTCGAGTACCTGGTCCAGGAATTGATCGCGGGCTACACCAAGCTGCTCGAGCAACTCGAGGACCCCGCGTTCCGGGAACGCAGCACGGATCTGGTCGATATCGGCCGGCGCATTCTCGGGCATCTGATGGACGAGGAGCTCGAGACGCTCGAACAGCTCGACGGGCCGTCGATCATCGTCGCGCGCGAACTGGTGCCCTCGGAGACGGTGTCCATGGACATGCCCAATACGCTGGGCCTGGCGACGGACACCGGCGGGCCGACGTCTCACGTGGCGATCATCGCGCGCGCATTCGAGATTCCATCCGTTGTCGGACTGCGCTCGCTCGGTTCGCAGGTGCGCGACGGCGATACGCTGATTGTCGATGGGGCGAGCGGCGTGGTCATCGTCAATCCCGCCAAGAACACGCGCGATCGGTACGAACGCGAGAAGCGGCGTCTGACGAACCTGCGGGCGGCGCTGCTCGAGGCCGCCGGCCAGGGCCCGGCGGTGACGCAGGACGGCCGGGAAATCGCCACGCTGGCAAACATCGAGCTGTTGGCCGAGACGACGTTCAGCCGGCAGGCGCAGACGCAGGGCATCGGGCTGTATCGCACGGAGTTTCTGTTTCTGAACCGGTCAAGCCTGCCGACCGAAGACGAACAATTCGAGGAATACGCGCGGATACTCAAGGCGATGGCGCCATTGCCGGTGACCGCTCGCACGCTGGACGTTGGCGGCGACAAAGGCATGCCGCTGCTCACGTCCGAACACGAGACGAACCCGCAGCTCGGTTGGCGCTCAATACGCCTGTGCCTCGACCGGCCCGACATTTTCAAGGCGCAACTGCGCGCGCTGCTGCGCGCGAGCGTGCACGGCACGTTGCAGATCATGTTCCCGATGATCACGGGCCTCGAGCAATTGATCGAGGCGCGCCAGATCGTTTCGGAAGTACAAGAGGATTTGCGGCGCCGCGGCGTGGCCTTCAACGCGAACGTTCCCATCGGCTCGATGATCGAAGTGCCCGCAGCGGTAATGATCGCCGATCGTATCTCGGCGCACTGCGACTTTCTGAGCGTGGGCACGAACGACCTGATCCAGTATTGCCTGGCGGCGGACCGTACCAACCTGCGCACGGCGCATCTGTACCAGCCGATGCATCTCGCGGTGTTGAGGATGCTGCTGCAGACGCTCGAAGCCGCGGACGGCGCGAAGATTCCCTGCAACATCTGCGGCGAGATGGCGGGCGACCCGTCGCTGACGGAACTTCTGCTCGGGTTGGGGTTCCGTACGCTGAGCATGTCGAGCGCCTCGTTGCCGGCCGTGCGCGCGGAAATCGCGAACACTCACATACCGACGGCGAAACGGTTCGCGCAGAAGATCCTCGCGCTCGAAACGACGGAGCAGATTCGCGCGGCCATCCGCCAGCGCTATGAGCAGCGCGACACGCTCGGCCGGTTCAACCGCGCCGGCGCGGACGAGTCGGCCTGAGGGCCGGCCCGGGTTATGGCGACGCGGCTGACGCTCCTCGGCTCGACCGGCTCGATCGGCCGCAGCGCGCTGCGCGTCGTGCGGCGATATCCGGGCCGGTTTGAGATCGTCGGCCTGGCGGCGCACTCGAACGTGGACGAACTTGCGCGGCAGGCGCTGGAATTTCACCCGAAGTATATCGCCGTGACGGATGAATCCGCCGCGCGCGAACTCGAACGCCGCGGAACAGGCGCTCAAATTATTGTGGGCGAGTCCGCGCTCGAATCGATCGCCGCGGTCGAGACGGACCTCGTGCTCTGCGGCGTTGTCGGCGCGATCGGGCTGCGCGCGATCCTGCGCGCCATCGACGCCGGCCATCGCATCGCGCTGGCGAACAAGGAACCGATGATCATGGCGGGCCGGCTGATCACGGACGCCGCGCGCCGCACAGGCGTCACGATTCTGCCCGTGGACAGCGAACACAACGCGCTGTTCCAGTGCCTCGAAGGCCGCCGTCCGGAGGACGTGCGCCGCGTGTACCTGACCGCATCGGGCGGGCCGTTCTACGGCCGGCCGCGCGAGTCGCTGCACGACATTTCGCCCGAACAAGCGACGAGGCACCCCACGTGGGACATGGGTGCGAAGATCAGCGTGGACTCGGCGACGCTGATGAACAAGGGACTCGAGGTGATCGAGGCGATGTGGCTGTTCGACCTGCCACTCGACACGATCGCGGTCGTGATTCACCCGCAGAGCATCGTCCACGGTCTCGTCGAGTTCACGGACGGGAACATTTTGGCGCACTTGGGCGTCACGGACATGGTGATGCCCATACAATTCGCCCTGACCTGGCCCGAGCGTGTAAAATCGCCCATGGCGCGGCTGGACCTGACGCAGATCGCGGCGTTGAGTTTTGCCGCGCCGGACTTCAGCGAGTTTCCGTGCCTGGGCCTGGCACTTCAGGCGGCGCGGCAAGGCGGCACGGCCGGCGCGGCGCTGAACGCTGCGAACGAGGCGGCCGTCGAGGCGTTCCGCGCCGGGCGGCTCCCCTTCCTGGGGATCGCCGACGTGGTGGGCCGGGTCCTGGACGAGAGTCCGTCCGGGCATGACAGTTCGATCGAGGCGGTCCTCGCGGCCGACGCCGATGCACGGCGGCGCGCCGAGGCCATCATCGCCAGTGGAGTAGTGGGCAAGGCCTAATGGGATTCGGACCGCTCGATATCGCCGTTTTCCTCATTGTCCTCGGCGTGCTCGTTTTCGTGCACGAGTTGGGCCACTTTGTCGCAGCGAAGTTGTGCAACATCTACGTGGACCGCTTCAGTCTCGGGATGCCGCCGCGGCTGTTCGGTTTCAAATACGGAGAGACGGACTACTGCATCGGGCTGTTGCCCATCGGCGGATACGTCAAGATGGCGGGCCAGGAAGATCAGCCGCTGTCCGAAGAGGAACGCAAGCAGACCTACGGCAACGTGCCGCCCGAGCGGTGGTACAACAACAAGCCGGCATGGCAGCGCGCGTTCGTATTGCTGGCCGGCCCGGCGATGAACCTTGTGCTCGCGCTGTTCATCTACGCGTTCATGGCGGGATACGGCCGCGAAGTGTCGCAGGCGGAGATCGAGACGCGCGTCGGCGAAATCGAGCCGAATTCGCCGGCGAGCCAGGCGCCGATGTATGCCGCGGGCGGCGGCGCACCGGACTTGACCGGGGAGCCGGACTCGACGGGCTGGCGCACGGGCGATCGCATCGTGACGATCGATGGCAAGCCGATCGAAACGTTCCAGGACATCCTCGTCGCGGCCGTGTTGGGCGGCGGCAAACAGTCCACGCTCGTGATCGATCGGCCCAATGCGGACGGGTCATCTGAGCGATTCTACTCGACCGTGACCGCGCAGCGGCTCAGCGACGACGAGGAAGCGCGGCGTTTCGGCATCGCGCCGTATATGCCCGCGCTCGTGCGGCATGTCTTCCCCGGGTCACCGGCGCTCGAAGCGGGTCTCGCCCCAGGTGACGAGCTGCTCTGGGCGGACGGACGACCCGTGGACCAGGTGACGTTCTCGAAGATGGTGCGCGAGCTGCCGGAGAACCAGCCGATCCAGTTGACGCTGCTGCGTGGCGGCGCCGAAATGACGCTGAGCGTTCACACGCGGCGCGAAGGCGCGTTCAAGGACATCTTTTTCGAGCCGCAGATTCGCGGGTCGCTGGGCCTGGTGGATGGCGAGCCGCTTGAGGTGACCGAGACCGATCGCGCGTTCTTCGAGACGACGACGCTGGGCGAGGGGTCCAAGGTGGTCTCCGTAGGCGGTTCAACCGCGATCGGCACCGAACTCCGGCGGGCGCTCGATGCGGACCCGACGCAGCGCGTGACGCTTTCCGTGCAAGACGCCGTCGGCCCCTTCGGCTCCGCGGGAACGCCGCGCGAAGTGGTCGTGACGGCGGAGCAGGCGGTCCGCGCGCTGACTGGCGTGAATCCCGAGGAGCAGCCGGCGATTGCCGCGATATCGCCCGAACTGGCCGAGAAGACGGGCCTGCAGCGGAAGGACCGTCTCGTGGAAATCGGGGGCGAGCCTGCGACCGTCGCGAAACTGCACGAGCTCGAGCTCAATCGGATCGGCGAGACGGTGCCCGTGGTCGTCGAGCGGCCGGCGATTCTGTTCGGGATGTATCAGAAACAGTCGCGCGTGGAATCGGAATTGACGATCGCGCCGATTCAACAAATCGGGGTCGTGTTCGGCCCGAAGATGGTACTTAAGCGTGAGGCGCCGGCCGATGTCATCCCCTGGGCGTTCGCGGAGTCCTATCGCCAGGTCACGCGCATTGGCGCGGTATTGTCGCGGCTGTTTACGGGCCAGCTCAACCCGAAACTGCTGGGCGGCCCGGTGATGATCGGCGACATCGTAACGACGGCGGCGCGCGTCGGCTTTTTCTACCTGCTCGACATCACCGCGATGATCAGCGTCAACCTCGCGATCTTCAACCTGTTGCCCCTGCCGGTGCTTGACGGCGGCCAGCTCGTCCTCGTCGCCATCGAGGCGATCCGGCGCAAGCCGGTGAACACGCGGGTCGCCGAAGCGGTGCAACAGGTCGGATTCCTGTTCATCATCGGCCTGCTGCTGTTCGTCACGTTCAACGACGTTTCACGCATCGTGGGGCGCTTCCTGCCGTAGACAGCGCCTCGATCGCTCTCGGCAGCGAACGGTTTTCCGAGGACGGCCACCCACCCCCTTTTTGTCATTCCCGCGAAGGCGGGAATCTCTCGTGGAAACGAAACTGCGACCGGAATCAGGTGTCTGCACTTGGATTACTCCTCGATCGGGAGATCTTGCGTCGAAGGGAGATTCCCGCCTTCGCGGGAATGACAAGAGTGGTCGCGCGGGGCATTGCGCAGTGTCCTTTGCACACTGGCCGACCGCCAGAAGGATGCGCGCCGGGCGATGGATTACAACATGTAGGCGAGCATCGGTCCGTCCACCGCTTTCATCCGCCGGGCCGGCTCGCGTACCATACCGGCTCACCCGCCCAGGCCTACAGGAGAACTATGGGATTTATTACGTCCAAATTCGGCGGTACGTCGCTCGCCAGTGCGGACATGATCCGCCGCGCGGCGGCGATCGTCGAGAGCGATCCGCGCCGCCGCTACATCGTTCCGTCCGCACCCGGCAAGCGCACGCCGGAAGACAAAAAAATTACCGACCTCCTGTTGTCGTGGCACACGGCGCTCAAGAACGACCTCGATCCGTCGCACCCCATCGCGGTGATTACCGAGCGGTTCACCGAGCTCGCGCGCGAGCTGGACGTGGAGGTCGATATCGAGAAGGAGATCGCGCGGATCGCCGCCGACGCGGGGCAATTTCAGACGCCCGACTATCTCGCGTCGCGCGGCGAATACCTGAACGCGCTGCTCCTGGCCGACTTGCTCGACGCGACGTTTGTCGAGCCGGCCGAACACATCCGGTTCGATTTCGAGGGCCGGCTCGACGAATCGACCTACGTCATGCTGGGTGACGCGCTCGAGGGCGATGGACGCTTCGTCGTGCCGGGGTTTTACGGCGCGGACCCGGACGGCAACATCCGCACGTTCAGCCGGGGCGGCAGCGACGTGACGGGATCGATCGTCGCGCGGGCGACGCACAGCGACCTGTACGAGAACTGGACGGACGTTTCGGGCATTCGCATGACGGACCCGCGCATCGTGCCGCACGCGAAACGTATCGAGGAAATCACCTACGGCGAACTCCGCGAATTGGCCTACATGGGCGCGTCCGTCGTGCACGACGAGGCCATTTTCCCGTTGCGCAAGGCCGGTATTCCGATGAATATCCGCAACACCATGCAGCCGGCCGATGCCGGTACGATGATCCTGCCCGAGCGCGTGCCCAAGCAGGCCGTCTGCGGCATCGCGGCGCTACGCGGATTCACCATGATCAACATCGAAAAGACGATGATGAACCGCGAGGTCGGGTTCGCGCGCCGGGCGCTGACCGTGCTCGAGGAGCATCGCGTCAGCTTTGAGCATATGCCGACCAGCATCGACACGATTTCGCTCATCATCCGGGACGACGAACTCAAGCGGCACGGGGAATCCATCGTGCTCGGCATCGATCGCGTGTGCGACCCCGACCGCGTCTGGCTGACGCCCGGCCTCGCGCTGATCGCGACCGTGGGCGAGGGCATGCACCGCGTGATTGGCGTCGCGGCGCGGCTATGCGCGGCGCTGGCCGAGGCCCGGGTAAACCTGCGCGTTATCGACCAGGGATCGTCCGAGACGAACATCATCATCGGCGTGGACGACGACGACATGGAACGCGCGGTGCTCGCGATTTACAACGCATTCGAAAGCTGGAAATGAACCCGCTGTTCACCGCGCGCGGCGACCGGCGTACGAAGATCGTCTGTACGATCGGGCCGAGTTCGGAATCGCCCGAGACGTTGCGCGCGATGGTCGAAGCGGGGATGGACGTGGCGCGGCTCAACGCTTCGCACGGCACGCACGGCGACCATCGCCGCCGCTGCGAGGCCGTGCGCAAGGCCGCGGCGGACGCGGGCGCGACGGTGGGCATCCTCGTGGACCTGCAGGGCCCCAAAATCCGGACGGGGCTGCTCGAGAACCACGACCCCGTCCAGCTCAACAAGGACGCCGAATTCTGCATTACGTCCCGCGACGTCGTGGGCACGCGCGCGTGCGTCTCGACGTCGTACAAGGAGCTGCCGCAGGACGTAAAACCCGGCGACTCGATCTTTCTCGCGGACGGCCTGCTCGAGGTCAAGGTCCGCCGCGTGGACGGCCCGGACGTGCACTGCGTCGTCGTGCACGGGGGAATGCTCGGCGAGCACAAGGGCATCAATCTGCCCGGAGTCAGCGTCAGCGCGCCCGCGCTCAGCCCGAAAGATATCGAGGACCTTGCCTTCGCGGTCGAATTGCAGGCCGACTTCGTCGCCCTCTCGTTTGTGCGCCGTGCAGAAGAGGTCATCGACCTCAAGCAGCGCATCGCCGCGCTCGGCGGCCACCAGACGGTGGTCGCGAAGATCGAACGGCCGGAATCGGTCACCCGATTCGAGGAGATACTCAACGCAACGGACGCGGTCATGCTGGCGCGCGGCGATCTCGGCGTTGAACTGCCGCTGGACGAGTTGCCGCAGATTCAGAAACGCATCATCGGGTTGTGCAATGACGTCGGCGTGCCGGTGATTACCGCGACGCAGATGCTCGAATCGATGACGGCGCACCCGCGCCCGACGCGCGCCGAAGTGTCGGACGTCGCAAACGCGATCTACGACGGCACCGACGCGGTCATGCTGTCCGGCGAAACGGCCTCCGGCCAATACCCGGTGGACGCGGTCGAAGTGATGGCCGACATCGCGCGCAAGGCCGACGCGGCGCTGATCGCGGCGGCGCCCTACGCGCGCATCGTGCGCATGCGCGAGTCGGGCATTCGCACGGGACGCGGCAACTTTGGCGATGCGATCTGCCAGTCCGCCTGCCGAATCGCGAACGCGATCGGCGCGCGGCGCATCGTCTGTTTCACGAAGACCGGCGCGACGGCGGCGCTGATCGCGCGCTACCGGCCCAACGTGCCGATTACGGCGCTCGCCATGGACGACGCGACCAGCCGGCGGTGCGCGGTGATTTGGGGCGTGGATTCGGCGAGGTCGGTCGAGGCGCACAGCGTGGACGAGCTGCGCGCGATCATGGACGAGACGCTCGTGCAGCGCGGCCTGGCCGCGGTGGGCGACGTGGTCGTGATGACCGGCAGCACGCCGCTGGGCACCCGAACGCGCACGAATCTGCTGCAAATCCACCGCGTCGGCCAGCCGGGGCCGGTGGACGGCGACCCGGGCTGGTGAGGCCGGTTGAGCACCCCGCCGCCGCCTCATAGAATACGCCGGATGCCCCGATCGCGCCGCCCGATACCGGACAACTGGTACCACCAGTCTTTCGACGCCCTCTACCCCATCGTCTATGCCCACCGGACCGTGGAAGCTGCGAGGCCCGAAACGTTGTTCTCTATCCAGCAGACGGGCCTGGGACCGAAGGATTTCGTGTTGGATTTGTGTTGCGGCAGCGGTCGGCACATGCATCATCTGCTCGAGGTGACGCCGCATGTGGTCGGGATGGATTACTCCGAGCATATGCTCGATATGGCCGAAGAGTTTCTTGGCACGCGCGCGCGGCTGGTCCGCGCGGACATGTGTTGCCACCCGTTCACCGAGGCCTTCGACGTCGTCATGAACTATTTCACGAGTTTCGGCTACTTCCCGACGTACGAGGCGAATCTGAATGTGTTGCGCGGCGTGGCTCGAATTCTCCGGCCGGGCGGGCGCTTTTTCATCGACTATCTCAACCGGACCTGGACCGAAAAACACTTGCAGAAAGATTCGCGGCGATTTGAGTCGGGTTTCGAGATCCAGGAACACCGCTGGATCGATCGCGAGACGCGCCGGATCAACAAGACGACCGTCGTCGCGCGAAACGGCCAGGAGTTGCGGGACTCCGGCGAGTCGGTGCAACTGTTCTCCCGGGACGAGTTCACCGCGATGCTGACGGCGGCGGGGCTGCGCGTCGGCAAGCTGTTCGGCGACTATGACGGCGCGCCGCATGACGACGCGAAGCCGCGCATGATTGCCGTGGGGCACCGGGAATGAGCGGGCGCGATTTCCTGGCCGACTATACGTCGGGCGCAAAAGACCTTGCGGCGTTCTATGCGCGGCCGCTGGCGGCGCTTTGGAAGGACTGCGCGAAGCCGGCGGCGTGGGACCCGCGGTTCGCCCAGGAATTGCGCGCCTACCAGACCGCGCGCGGGTGCGCGGCGCGATTCGGTGGCCACGAGGCCGTCATCATCACCGGGCAACAACCGGGCATCTTCACCGGGCCGCTCTACACGATCTACAAGGCGATCACGGCGATCCGCGTGGCGGCGCTGCACGCCGAACGGACGGGCGTGCCCACTGTGCCGGTGTTTTGGGTGGGTGGCGAGGATCATGACTTTGACGAGGCGCGCACGGCGTATTTCCTGTCGCGCCGGCACACGGTCGAATCGGTTTCGTATGCGCCCGCGGCGGACGTCGCGGGGATGCCGATGTGCCGAGTGCCGATCGAGCCGGGCCTGCACGACGCGATCGAGGTGATGGCCTCGCAGGCGGCGGGGTCGGAGTTTGGCGACGGCGTGGCGGCGATGCTGCGCGAGACGCTCGACGCCGCCGACTCGTTGTCCGACTGGTGCGCGCGGTTGATGGCGCGGCTGTTCGCCGGCACGCCGTTGCTCGTGTTCACGCCCGATTTGCCGGCGGCACGGCGCATCGGCGCGGAGATAATCGCGCGCGAGATCGACGATCCGCTGGAGACGACCCGGCTCGTAAACGCGCAAGGCATCGAACTCGCCAAGCTCGGGTACGGCACGCAGGTCGTCAAGTCCGAGAACGAATGCAGTTTCTTCCTCGAAGTCGGGGGACGCCGCCGAAAGGTGGTGTTCGAGAAGGGCGCGTTCAGCCTGCCCGAGGAAGACCAATCGCTTTCGCGCGAAGAACTGCTCGCAACGCTGGAGTCCGCGCCGGAGCGATTCAGCCCGAATGTCGCGCTGCGATGTATCGTGCAGCAGCGGTTGTTCCCCGTGCGCGCGTACGTCGCCGGGCCGGGCGAGCTCGCGTACTGGGCGCAGTTGCGGCCCGTGTTCGAGCGGCACAAGACCGAGATGCCGGTCGTCTATCCGCGCGCGCGGGCCGTCCTGACCACGGTGAAACTCAACAAGATCCTGCGCAAACTCGGCCTCGATCTCGCCGCGCTCGACGCGGCCGAGGACGACATCGTGATGGCCGCACAACGCAGCTCCGGCAACAACACGGCGCTCAAACTCGCGCAGAAATCGCAATCGGCGGTGCTGGCCGAGCTGCAAACGCTCGCCACCGGCCTCGCTCGGCATTCCGCGGGCGCGGCGACGGGGGTCGAGGCGATGCGCGGCGAACTCGAACGCGGGTTCGCGCGGGTCGAGCAGGCGCTGTTGCGCGAGGACGCCGACAAGGACAGCGCGACGCGGCAGCAGGTGCAGCGACTGTGTAACAGTCTCGTGCCGATGCGCAAGCCGCAGGAGCGGGTGTTTACGGTATTCTCGTTCCTGTTCGAGCACGGCCCGGACCTCATCGTCCGGTTGCTTGGAGAACTGGACGTCGAGTCCTTCGGCCTGACCGAGATCGAACTATGAACGTGGACGTACTCGCGATTGGCGCGCACCCCGACGACGTGGATCTCGGCGTCGGCGGCACGCTGCTCTTGCTCGCGGCGCAGGGGTTCAAGACGGCCATTCTCGATCTGACGCAGGGCGAAGCCGCCTCGCGCGGGACAGCGGAAGAACGCGTGCGCGAGGCGGACAAGAGCGCGCGCGTGCTCCAGGTGAGCGAGCGCTACAATGCGGAACTACCCGACGGCGGCCTGGCCAACTCGCCGGAACACCGGCTGCGCATCATCCCGTTTATCCGCATTCTCCGGCCCGCGGTCATCCTGCACCATCACGCGACCGACCGGCATCCCGACCACGGTGTGGCCCATGCGCTCGTGCGCGACGCCAACTTTTTCGCGGGTGTGTCGTCCATCGAGACCGACGAAGACCCGTACCGCGCGCCGAACCTGTTGTGTTACCACCCCTACCAGGACAGCGCGGACGCGCCCACGGCGGTGATGGACGTAACCGATTTCTTCGAACGCAAGCTGCGCGCGCTCAAGTCGTTCAAATCGCAACTATACAATCCGGGATACGCCGGCCCCGATACCTTCGTGTCGAGCCCCGAATTCTGGGACAACATCACGACGCGCGCGGCGTATTGGGGCAGCCGCGTGGGCGTGACCTACGGCGAACCTGTCTACGCCGAGGGGCCGCTGCTGCTCAACTACCTGCCGGGACTGGACATCGAATAATGAGAATCGGGATTACATGCCATCCGACGGCAGGCGGCAGCGGCATCATGGCGACCGAACTCGGCATGGCGCTGGCCGACCGCGGGCACGTCGTACACTTCGTCTCGTTCGAGCGGCCGTTTCGCCTGGACGGGTTCCAGCCGAACCTGTTCAGCCACACGGTGGACATTGTCGCGTATCCGCTGTTTCGCAACCCGCCGACATCGCTCGCGCTCGCGACGCGCATCAGCGAAGTGGCCGAGGACGCGAAGATCGACGTATGGCATGCGCACTATGCGATTCCGAACGCGGCCTGCGCAATCCTCGCGCGCGAGATGCTGCCGCCGGAACGGAAGTTCAAACTGGTGACGACGCTGCACGGCACGGACATTACGCTGGTCGGCGCGGACCCGTCGTTCGCGCGGATCACGAAATTCGCGATGGAGAAGAGCGATGCGGTGACCGCCGTGTCGAATTGGCTGACGCAGGAGACGATCAAAACGTTTTCCTACACAAAGCCGATCCATACGATCTACAACTTCGTGGATCCCGTGCGGTTCCCGCAGGAATCGGCCGAGCGATGCTCGCTGGCCGCGGATGACGAGAAGATCGTCATGCACATCAGCAATTTCCGGCCGGTGAAACGCATCACGGACGTGGTGCGCGTGTTCAACAAGGTGCTCAAACGCGTGAAGGCGCGGCTCATCATGGTGGGGGACGGCCCCGAACGGCTGTCCGCCGTGGGCGTCGCGCGACAGCTCGGCATCATGGACAGCATCACGTTTCTCGGGTCGTACGAGAACATCGAGCGCATCATCCCCTGCGCGGACCTCATCTTCCAGCCGAGCGAACACGAAAGTTTCGGCCTGACGCCCCTCGAGGCGATGGCGTGCGGCGTGCCCGTCCTCGGCACGAGCAGCGGCGGCATAGTCGAAGTCGTCGAACACGGCGTCAGCGGATATCTCGCTGAAGTCGGCGACATCGACACGATGGCGCTGTACGCGATCGAGGTGCTCACCGACGCGGCGAAAGCGGCCGAGATGGGCCGGCGCGGCCGTGAACGCGCGCTCGCGAAGTTTCCGCGCGACGCCATTGTCGGCGAATACGAATCGTTGTACGAGTCAGTGCTGGCGGGAAGCACGACGGAGCGCGTCGCGAAGTGAAGCGGCGCCTGCTGGTTATCGCGGCGGTCGTGGGCACGGCGTGGATCCTCGTTCTGGCGGGCCAGCGCGCGATTCGCACGTCGCCGCCCACGCCGGCGCGCGCGGTGGTCGTCTCCGCGGACGAATTCGGCCGGCTGCACCCCGGCATGTCCTACGAGGACTGCGTGCGCGTGATCGGGGCGGAGGGCGCGCCGTTCGGTTCGTCGGACACGCCGCAGCCGCACGCGGGCAAGCCCGAGTGGATTTCCTACGTCTGGCGCAATGACGAGGACTCGTACATCACGATCAGTTTTCACAACGGCGAAGTCGAGCGCACACGCGCGTTCAATCTGCGCTAGGCGGCTCCGCGCCGGTCCCGTCGGCATACTTCTTTTTCGCACGGCGGCGGCGCTGCGCCTTGTTGCGGCGCGCCTTGTCGCGGGCGCGGCTGGCGCGTGTGTCCACGCCACCGGTTCTCGCTTCGAGCAGCTCGCACATCCGGCGGCGCGCGTAAAACCGATTGAGCGCCTGCGAACGAGCCTGCTGCATCTTGACCTCGGTTCCCGTCGGCCTGTGCCTGAGATAGATGCACGTCGCACTGCGATTCACGTGCTGGCCGCCGGGCCCGCCAGAACGGATGTGGCTCTCCTCGATATCGGCCTCGGCCAGCCCGCACGCGGCCATGCGGGCAATCAGCTCGGCCTCTTTCGCGGGGGTAACGCCGTATCGGGACACGTGTAGCACCTCAATTCGACCGACGGTCATCCTGAGCTTCAGCGAAGGATCTCTTCAACCCGAACGGCCGGCAAGAAACCGGATTCTCAACCTGACCCGAAACAGGGTCGGTGGCGCAGGCTTCCAGCCTGCGGGGCTTCTTCTGCACGCGAGAAATAACATGTCAAATTCCAAGGTCGGGAACTTCCGCAGGCAAGATGCCTGCGCCACGATTGGCGTGCGGTATGGAAGCGCGAGGGGATGCCTGCGCTTAATTCAACGACGAGTTTCGGCCCTGTCGGATGCGTTTAAAGAACTCAGTGAGGATGAGGCCGCAGGGCTCGGCCATGAGCCCGGCGTGCACGCGCGGCCGGTGATTGAGCCGCGAATCGTCGAGCAGGTTCATCAGCGAGCCGACACACCCCGCCTTGGGGTCCACGGCGCCGAAAAACACCTCCGGAATGCGTGAGAGGATGATCGCGCCCGCGCACATGGCGCAGGGCTCGAGCGTGACGTACATCCGCGTGCTTTCGAGCCGCCAGCTCCGCAGACGCGCCGCCGCCTGGGTAATGGCGATGATCTCGGCGTGCGCCGTGGGGTCCTGCAGCGTCTCGCGCTGGTTGTGCGCCTTGCCGATGATCTCGCTCTCGTGGACGATGACGCAGCCGACCGGCACCTCGCCCGCATCGAACGCGGCCTCCGCCTCGCGCAGGGCGTACTGCATGAATCGCGAATGTTCATCGAGCATCGCGGCCCATCGTGCAGCGCGCCCCGGACAAAGTCAACTCGCCCCGGCCGGACGCGCTCCCGCAGACGCCGCAAGAACGCGGTTGGAGGTTGTTGTAAGCGGGCGGCGGATGCTATAGAATGTTCTCGGGGGAAACTGCAGTGAGTTCGGGGGAACTTCCAATTTCCACAGCGCGGCCCGGTGTCCGTCTTGTGCTCCGCCTGTCCGTTTCGGGAGCCGAGTGATGGCGGACATGCGGGAGACAAGTGCGTCGCGCGAAAACAGTCTCAGCATTTACCTGACTGAGATCTCGCGGATTCCGCTGCTCACGCCGAAGGAAGAAATCCGCCTCGCGCGTCTTGCGCGCAAGGGCGACCCGGAAGCGCGCCGCCAAATCATCGTCGCCAACCTGCGCCTCGTCGTCAGCGTCGCGAAGAAGTACCTGTACTACGGCTTGCCGCTGCTCGATCTCATCGAGGAAGGCAACCTCGGCTTGATGAAGGCCGTCGAGCGGTTCGACCCGGAGCGCGGGTGCAAGTTTTCGACGTATGCGACGTGGTGGATCCGGCAGGCGGTGACGCGAGCGCTCTCGAACTACGGCCGCACGGTGCGCATCCCCGTCTACGTCACCGACAACATCGCGCGATACAAGAAGACCGCCGAGGAGTTGTACATCAAGCGGGGAAAACAGCCGGAAATCGAAGAAATCGCCAAGGCGATGGGCATCAAGATCAAGGAAGCGGAGAAGATCCGCGCGTTTGTCGATGAGGTCGCGCCGCTGGAGAACCTCGAAACGACCGACGCGGACGCCGCGCGCGGCATTCCGGAACACCACCAGCCCGCGCAGCTCGACCAAGCCATCGTGCAATTCGAGCTCGACCAGCAGATGGAAGAGCTGATGAAGGATTTGACCGATCGTGAATCGGGGATCATCCGCTATCGCTACGGGCTCATGGACGGCAAGGCGCACACGCTCGAAGAGACCGGACGCGAGTTCAACCTTACGCGCGAACGCATCCGGCAGATTGAGAAACATGTACTGAAACGTCTGAGCGAGATCGCGCGGAACCGCCCGGTCGAGTTTCGGCCGTAGTCTTTCGTCTTTATCGACGCGGGTTAAAGAGATTGCTTCGTCGCATACCCCGCTCCTCGCAATGACAGGGAGGATGCGCTCCTTCGCGGTCGTTGCGCTTCCTGGCGCTTGAGGTTGCTTCGTCGCACAACCCGCTCCTCGCACTGACAGGGAGGGCGCGTTCATGCGCGACGTCGGCGTGCGTCGCGATGTGACCGCGGCATTTCCGGAGACGAGCGTGCTGTGATACGCTCCCTCCGTCGTTCTCGTGGAGGACCGCGTTCGTGGACATTTCCTCATTCATCCGGAACGTGCCGGATTTTCCGAAGACGGGCATCCAGTTCAAGGATGTGACGACGCTGCTTCAGAACGGCCCGGCGTTCAAATTCATCATCGACGGCTGGAAGGAGCGGTACGCCGACAAGCGCATTGATGTCGTGGTCGGGGCGGACGCGCGGGGGTTCATTTTCGCGAGCGCGCTGGCCTATGCGATGGGCCTGCCGCTCTCGCTCGTGCGCAAGAAGGGCAAGCTGCCTCACAAGACCGTCTCGGAGACCTACGACCTCGAATACGGCACCGATACGCTCGAAATGCACATCGACGCGGTCAAGAAGGGCGATCGCGTGCTGCTCGTGGACGATCTGATGGCCACCGGTGGAACGATGGCCGCCGCGGTAAAGCTCATCGAGAAGCTGGGCGGCGAAGTGGTCGAAATCGCGTGCGTGGTCGAACTGCCGCTGCTCAAAGGCCGCGAAAAACTCGCGAAATACCCCGTCCACACGCTCGTCGAGTACATGGTGGAGTAAGAGAATTGCGCCGTCTTGGTCTGAGCCGCCGCTAGCCCGCGTTCGGCTGTACCCCCGCAGGCAGGATGCCCGCGCCACCACGTCACTGGCGCTGGACGGCTCGCGAGTACGCTCGCCCTCCCGCGCCGACGCGGAAACGATTACCGCCGCATATTCGCCTGGGCGCGGTCGATGTTTTCGCTGACGGTCGCGTCTTTCGCCAAGAGGCCCTTGAACGCCTCGATCCCCTGAAGGATGAAGAGGCCCTGGCCGGACGCGAAGGGTCTCTCGGGGTCATCCGCATAGAGCCGGCCGATCGTATAAACCTTCTTGCCGTCGATCCGATCGACCCAACACTCCGACAGCACCACCGTGCCGAGGCGCAGTTTCGCGTGGAAGTTGATGGTGATGGTTGCCGCGAGCACGGGATGACCCGCGACCCAGGCGCCGATGCCCATCGTGTGATCGAGCACGGCCGCCATGCTGCCGCCGTGCGCGTGGCCCGGCGGGCCCTCCGCCTGCGGCCCGAACCAGACCTTGGCGAACAGCCGCTTGTCCGACTCGCGCACGAACTGCCGGATGCGAATGCGGCGGCCGTCCGGGTCGCCATCGACGAACGACGATCCGCCCGAGCTGCTGAACGGCATCTCGATCGGCGACCAGCCCTCTTCAGGCGTGAGGTCGGAGATGGCCGGCGGAACCAGTTTGGACAGGTCAATCACAACGCACGCCCGATTCGTTCAAACTTCCTCGCCTTCGAGCGAGAGCTTGCGGTAGAAATCGCCGTAGCTGACGCCCGCCTTGTCCTTCATCAGGGCGAGCGCGGAGCGCGGGTGCTTGTTCAGGATGCCCGCGACCATGTAGGGGATGTAGTAGCCCCATTGCAGTTTGCTCTGCATATCGACAAAATCCGTCTCGATGAGATCGAGCACGGGTTGCACGTTGTACTTCGGGTTCTTCAGGAACCCGAGCAACAGTTCCGTCGTGCAATTGCCCGCGGCCCGGCCCATCCCGTAGATGCTGCCGTCCAGATAATTCACGCCTTTGATGATGCCTTCGACCGTGTTGGCAAACGCCAGTTGCTGGTTGTTGTGGCAGTGGATGCCGACCTCAATGCCCTTGCCCTTGAACGCGGACAGATACTTGCTCGCGAGGTATTGCACCTGCTCGCTGTACAGATAGCCGAAACTGTCGACGAGATAGACGACCTCGAAGTTCGTCTCGGCGAGCTGGCCGAGCGCCTCGTCCAGGTCGGGCTCGAGCACGTGGGAAACCGACATGATATTGACGCAGACTTCGTAGCCCTGTTCCTTCGCGTGCCGGCCGAGGTCAATCGCCTTGTCGATCTCCTTGCAGTACGTCGCGATGCGGTACATGCTGACGATCGAGTCTTTCTTGGGAATGATGTCCTTGTAATCCGTGCGGCCGACGTCCGCCATCACGGAGACTTTCGACCCATCTTCGTACGCCACTTCGCGCAGGAAGTCTTCGTCGCAGAACTTTGCCGGGCCGAATTTTTTTACATCGAACTGGGCCTTGTCGCAGCGGTAACCCAGCTCGACATAGTCCACTCCCGCACGCGAGCACGCATCGAACACGCGCTTGACCTGGTCCTTGGTGAACTTGTGATCGTTCATCAGGCCGCCGTCGCGGATGGTGCAGTCCAGTATGCGTATTTCGGGGCGGTACATGCGCAAAAAACTCCGGAATTCAGGGGGAAAAGCGGCGCGTAGGGTACTCGCCGGCGCGTCGGCGAGTCAAGAATTTCCGATGGCGCGACTCGTGACGCCGCGCGCGCTCGAACGCGCTTCGAGCAGGCGCAACAGCAATTTGCGGAAGTGGCCGGGGCTGCCGATGCGGTAGTCCGCGTGCGTGTCCCCCTCCCCCACCTTGATCTTGAGCAGACCGTTCCACTCGACGCGGAACATGCCCTCGTCAGTCTGGTCGTCGCCGGCGCAGAGCAGAAAGTCGTAGTTGTGCTCGCGCACGAACTTCTCGAGCGCGGCGCCCTTGCTCACGTGAATCGAGCTCACCTCGACGATCTTCTTGCCGTGGTGAATCTCGACGGGCATGTTCGCCACCATGTCGTAGATCTCGCTCATGAGCTGGTTCGCCTTCCACGTCCCGAATTCGGGATCGGAGCGGCGGTAGTGCCACACGACCGCGGACGATTTCTCTTCGACGAAGCTGCCGGGCGTCGAGCCTTCGTAATGCTTGAGAATTTCTATGACGCGGTGTTTCCACGAGAGATCGACCTTGTCGTGCAGCGGCCGCCATTTGCCGGCGCGTGGATCGCGGTAACTGGTGCCGTGTTCGCCGATCAGCGTGAACCGGTAGCGGCCCAACCAGGCTTCGAGGTCGTCCCGCTTCCGCCCGCTGATGATGTAGACGTCAATGTCCCGCTGGCGGTGCAGATGCTCGAGCACTTCGCGCACTTCGGCGGTCGGATACGCCTGCTGAGGCAACGCCTCGAACTCCCGCAGCGTGCCGTCGTAGTCCAGGAAACACCCGATGCGCTCGGCATTCACGAACTTGCCGGCGATCTCTCCCTCGGCCTTGTCGAGTTCGATCGTCTGGAACTCAGGCTTGACCACTGCCGCCAATGTATCGAGATAAGAACCCGCCCAGTAGTCGGCGTCGAATCGCAGGACACGCTCGCGCATGTAAATCATGCGATTGCGGCGCGTGGCCTCGTCGAGTTCGAGCGCCTCGTGCAGTTTGTGGGCCACCTGCTTGATGTCGTAGGGGTTGACGATGGTTGCGCTGAACAGCTCCTGGGCCGCCCCGGCAAACTCGCTCAACACCAGCACGCCCGGGTCCTCGTTCTGGCAGGCGACGAACTCCTTGGCGACGAGGTTCATGCCGTCCACCAGCGGCGTCACCAGCGCTACATCCGCCAGAGAATAGAGCGCGCACAGCTCGGTGAAATCCACTCCACGGTGCAGGAAATGGATCGGGCTATGCTCGACGGTCGCGTGTTCGCCGTTGATCCGGCCGATCATGTGTTCGATGTCGTTGCGCAGTTCCCGGTATTCCTGGACCTGTTCGCGGGAGGGAACAGCCACGAAGATGAACTGGACCCGGTCTATGCGGTCGTAGCGATTGAGGAAGTAGTCGATCGCCTTGAGCCGGTGCAGGATGCCCTTGGTGTAGTCCAGGCGCTCGACATTGAGGATGATGCGCTTGTTCTTCCAGTTCTCGCGGAAATAGCGTTTCTTTTCTTCAAACGCGGGCGACCGCAGTTCGTCGACGAACTTGTGCGAGTTGATCCCGATGGGATAGACCCCGAGGGTCGATTCGTGCGAGCCGTCGTTGATCCGCCCCATCTCGGATTCGACGCCGAGCAACCGGAGCACCGTGCTGCGGAAATGGCGCAAATAACCGAAGGTGTGAAACCCGATCAGGTCCGCGCCAAGCACGCCCTTGAGCAATTCGACGCGCTTGGGGTGGCACCGGAAAATCTCGGATGAGGGAAACGGGGTGTGGAAGAAGAATCCGACGCGCAAGTTCGGGCGCTTTTCGCGCAACATCGCGGGGACCAGCATCAGCTGGTAGTCGTGCACCCAGACGAGGTCGTTGTCGTCGGCGAGCTCGAGAACCTTGTCCGCAAACCGCTGATTGGCTTCGCGATAGACGTGCCATTGCGGCTCGTCGTAATTCATCAGGTTGGTCATGTAATGCAGGAGCGGCCAGAGTCCGCCGTTCGAGAAGCCGTAGTAGTACGCCGCAATCTCCTCTTGCGAGAAAAACACGGGCACAAAGTCGAACTCGTCGCGGAGCTGTTTCTCGACGGCGGCGCGGCGCGCGGGATCGTCGTACGTTCCGCCGGGCCAGCCGACCCACTGAATCTTGTAGCGATCGGCGGCGGCGCCTTCGAGCGCGGATACCAGTCCCCCGGACGATTTGCGGATCGTGTCGCCGACGGTGACGGGCAGTCTATTGGCGACGTTGATAATTCGTTGCATCGCTGCTCCGGCAGCCCCTAAATTTTTGTTCTCCCCATGACGCCCAGCCCGCGCCGCCCACCGCGCTTCCCAGTATAGCGTTCACGACTGGCTATTGGAAGCCCCGCCGTTTCCTGTGTACGCTGGAAGGCTGCAATCGAGGATGGTATTCCCGATGGCTCGAATCTGTTCGCTGGCGGAGCGGAAGGCTCGCGCTCGACTGCGCGACTGTTTCTCATCCATTCCCCACTCCGGATCGACAGGCGAACACGGCGATTCTGAGGTGATCCACGACCTGAGGGTCGGGTGCCGTCGCGCGCGGGTGACATTGTCCGAGTTTGGCGATCAATTTGCCCCGGGACCCCGCCGAGAGGCGCGGGAGGCCCTTCGCGAAATTCGCAAACGGCTGGGAAAACTGCGCGAGTTGGACGTAAGCCTGGCGTTGTTGGAGGATTTCTGCGAGGGACATCCGCACGCGGTGCAATTCGCGCGGAACCGCCTGCAGGAGCTGCGGCGAGAGGCGGAATCGGCGGCGCAACCCCTGGACTCCCCGCTCGGCGAGGCAGGACTGAATGGCCGAATCGCCACGCTGGAGGGTGCGTACCGGAGCACGACCCAATGCTATCGAAAGCACGCCGAGCGCCGGCTTACCAAGCGTCTCAAGAAACTGGTCAGGCAACACAAGGCCTGGAAACTGACCCAGCGGCCCGACGACCTTCACGACTTGCGCGTCCGATTCAAGAAGATGCGCTACACGCTCGAAGTCTACGTCGATCTTTATGGTAAACCGGGCAAGGACCTGCTCTATTCGCTGGAGGAAGCGCAGGACACGCTGGGCGGGTGGAACGACCACCGAGTATTGAACGAGTATCTCGCGCGGATGCGGTCGGATGCTGACGACGCGACCCAAGCCGCGTTGAACGGCTTGTCCGGCGATGTGGGCGAGCGAATGGAAAGGTTCCTGACGGATTTCGGCATCCAGGCCAAACAGTTCTTTGAAAAAGGCCGCCTCCGCTCGGTCAAGGAACTGTTTGGCAAACCCAATCGGCCGTGCTGCGACAAATCGTGAATGTAGGGAGGTGTTGGATGCGCTACAAAGCGGTAGCAATTTGGGTACTTGGCTACGCGCTCGTATTAATTGCCCCGCCCGCCGCCGGGGAGTCCGTCCTGTCCGTGATGACGTTCAACATCCGATACGGCACGGCGAGCGATGGTGAGAATTCGTGGGAACTGCGCAAGGACATCGTCGTCGAGACGATTCGGTCGCGCGGGCCGCATGTACTTGGGCTGCAGGAATGCCTGAAGTTTCAGGCGGACTACATCGCGTCCCGGTTGCCGGAATTCGATCACTTTGGTGTCGGGCGTGAGGCGGACGGCGGCGGCGAACGTATGGAGATTTTTTACCGGCCGGACGTCGTCGTCCCGCTCGAATCGGGCAGTTTCTGGTTATCCGAAACGCCGGATGTCCCGGGCAGCCGGAGTTGGAAGGCCGCTAATGTCCGAATGGCGACCTGGGCCCGATTTCACCACCTGGAGGCGGGACGGCAGTTTCTGTATCTGAACACCCACCTGGACCACCGCAGCGAGGAAGCGCGGGTTGAGGCCTCGAAAATGCTGGCCACGTGGGCTGACGAGGCGCCGCGGGGTCTTCCGGTCATTATTACGGCGGATTTCAACGCCACGGCTGAACAATCCTTGCCTTGGCAAATCTTGACCAAATCGCTCACCGACAGTTGGACCGCCGCGGCGGAGAGGACCGGTCCACCCGTGACCTGGAGTGCCTTTCAGGCGCCATCCAACGAAGTTCGCCGGATCGATTGGATCCTAGTGAATGACCGGGTTTCCATAAGTCTCTGTGAAACGGTCACTTACAATCTGGATGGGCGCTACCCGTCGGATCATTATCCCGTCTTTGCCCGACTGAATCTCACCTGGCCCGACTGAGTCCGCACGCGCCGAAAAAAGAAACTAGTTAACGCGTTGAACCATTTGGCTGTTTCGGTGTTCATGGTGGCAACAAACTTGCTATGCAAGTTCGCCCTGCGCGTTCTTCGAGTAACCCGCGCGGAGGCCACATCCTGACGAAAGGGGGTGCGAGTAAGATGCACTGCAGACTCTGTAATGAGTCGTTCAATCATTCCGAATTCGAATTCGGGGAAGTGCTCCAACTTGGGGACGAGTTCTGGCACGTCGACTGTTATTCCGAATACTTCGACGAGGCGCTTGAACCTGCCTAACCCTAGCAATCCGAGCTAGTTAGGCATTCTCTGCGGAAAATCCTTCCGCAAATTCCAATTCAATGCGTTCCGCGAGTTGGGTTTGCCCCGTCAGACCCACCGGTGGCCTGAAAAAGCGACCCAACTTGCGGAACTCCAGCGGTTTTTGTATCATTTTAGACTGAGGGTACGTTATTCGTACACTGCAGTCGCCTTGGGGGCTATACGAAACGCAGGGGTGCAGTCCGCCCGGCCGATCGTACGGTGGAGGTGGAGGTACGTTGCGGTGGCCCTTGTCCAGAACGACTCCAAACGGGATTCAATGAAAGCAACCAAGAATAAGCATAAAAACGAAACCATCCTGCCGTTCGAGCAACGCCTCGTTGAGCTGGAGGAAAAGCTGCGGCTGTCAAAGTCCGACGAGGAGCGGCGTGGTCTGGAACGCGCGATCGAGTCGGAGCAGGCCAGCGTATACCCGAACCTGACGGCGTGGGAGCGCGTGCTGCTGGCGCGCCATAACGATCGCCCGCGGATGCTGGACTACGTGTCCCGAATCTTTGACGATTTTATCGAGTTGCACGGCGACCGTGCTGTGGGCGACGACCCGGCCATGGTCGGCGGACTCGCACAATTCGCGGGTGAGACTGTCGTTATCTACGGACAGCAGAAGGGTGCATCGACCGACGAACGCGTCGAGCGCAATTTCGGCATGTCGCATCCGGACGGCTATCGCAAGGCGATGCGCCTGATGGATCTCGCCGAGCGGTTCGGCTATCCGGTGCTTTCGTTCGTTGACACGCCCGCGGCCCATCCGGGCGTGGACGCTGAGCAGCGCGGCCAGGGCCCGGCGATAGCGCAATCGATCTTGAAGTCGCTGTCGCTTCGCACGCCGATGGCGTCGTTCGTCATCGGCGAAGGCGGCAGCGGCGGCGCATTGGCAATTGCCGTGGCGGATTACGTCGCGATGTTTGAGCACGCGGTCTACGTGATTTGCCCGCCGGAACGCTGCGCCGAAATCCTGTGGCGTGACGTGGAGCAGAAGGAACTCGCGGCTTCCGCGCTGCGCCTCACCGCGCGCGAGCTCCACGGCCTGGGCATTATCGACAAGGTGATGCTTGAGCCCCGTGGTGGTGCCCATCGCAGTCCCGATGCGGCCGCGCAGGTGCTTTCCGAAGAGATTTCCGCATTCCTTGCCGCATGCCGGGAGCGCAAGTGGTCCATCAAGGATCGCCAGCGCAAGTACCGGTCGATGGGCATGTGGATGGAAGCGGCGCTGGATGCCGAACAACCGGCCCGGGCCGCCGAATCGTCCGTCAGCGTCTGACGCGCCGGCGCGACTGCCCGTCCGCGTGCAGCCGAAGGCGTCGCGCGATCAAATTCAGGTCTCCGATGATGGGCGAATCCTCGTCCGTGTGACGGCACCGCCATCCGAGGGCCAGGCGAACGCCGCCGTCTGCGCGCTTCTCGCCCGGCGCCTCGGCCTCAGCAAGTCCTCCGTCTGTATCGTGCAGGGAGAACGCGGCCGCGACAAGCGCGTTTCCATCACCGGGATTCCGTTAGAATCCGTTCTTGCCCGGTTGCGCGAGAGTGAAGAGTGACTTCGCTGTAGCGCCGCGTTCCGTGCGGCGCAACAACCGACCCGAATCCAAGTAGAAGGAGTGATGCGTGTCCGATCTCAAGGAGCAGATTCGTGAAGCAGCCCAGGCAATCAAGGCGGTCGATTCCGCGGAGCCCGCCGTAGGCGTTGTCCTCGGGACCGGACTTGGCGGACTGGCGGAGAAGATCGATGTCGCTGCGCGCATCCCGTACGAAAAGATTCCCCACTTCCCCACGTCGACCGTTCACGCGCACGCGGGCGAACTTCTCCTGGGTACGCTGGGGGGCAAGCGCGTGATCGCGCTGTCGGGCCGGTTCCACTACTACGAAGGCTACACGCTGCAACAGGTCACGTTTCCCGTGCGCGTGGCGAAGGAACTCGGCATCAAGACGCTGATCGTGAGTAACGCATGCGGGGGACTCAATCCACAATTTCGCGCGGGCGACATCATGCTCATCACGGATCACATCAATTTCATCGGCGACAATCCGCTCATCGGGCCCAATGACGACTCGCTCGGCCCGCGCTTTCCAGACATGATCGAGCCGTACAGCGAGTCGCTCATCGACCTCGTGGAATCCATCGCGCTCTCGCGGGGATTAAAGGTCCAGCGCGGTGTGTATCTCGCGTGTACGGGGCCCAGCCTCGAAACGCGCGCGGAATACCGCATGATGCGCGCGCTCGGCGCGGACGCCGTCGGCATGAGTACCGTGCCGGAGGTCATCGTCGCGGTGCACTGCGGACTCAACGTGCTGGGGTTCTCGGTGATCACCGACGAGTGCCTGCCGGACGCGCTGGAGCCGGTGAACATCGAGAAAATCATCGCGGTGGCGAACGCGGCGGAACCGCGGCTGTCGGAGTTGGTGTTGGATTGCGTGAAGCGGTTGCCGTAGTGGTTTCACGTAGTACCGTAGATTGTTTTTTGCTCGAAGCCAGCCGTGTTACGTGATATACTCCGGCCCCAAAGGGGTGGTTTGATGGCGCTGAAAATCACGCGCGCAATGTTCGTGTTGTCCTGCCTCGTCCTCGGCCTGATCTGGACGAATTTTCTCATGGACTTCGCGGCGGAAAATCAGACCGTCCCCATGTCCAACGCCACCCGCAGCATCTGGTACGTCTTCGGCGGCGCGGCCGGCTGCCTGCTTGCGCTCATCGTTCTCCTCGGCCTGCGCTTCGTCACACAGGAACTCTTCGAGCGTCTCTTCCCCGTCTTCATCGCCATCGCGTTCTCAATGATGATTGGGTATTTCGTTGCGAAATACATCCAGATTTTCTGGCCAATTGAAAACGAGTCGGACGTGAACCGTCACCTTTACATGACCTGCACGCTCGTACTTGTGTTTGGCTTCATCGGGATCTCGCTGGGGTTGACGAAGGCGTCGAGCTGGGAATCGCTGATGTCCCAGGTGAAGAAACAGCGACTCGAGATCGGCAGCGCGAAACTTGTCGATACCAGTGTGTTGATCGATGGGCGGCTCAAGGAAATCATCGACGCGGGGTTCGTCGAAGGGACGCTGGTGGTGCCCAGATTCATCTTGAAGGAGTTGCAGCACGTGGCGGACTCGTCGGACGTGCTGCGCCGTGCGAAGGGCCGGCGCGGGCTCGACATCCTGCGTTCGTTGCAGGAGGGCGAAGGCCCGGCAACGGTCGAAATTCTGAACGAAGATCCCCTCGAAGCGCACGACGTCGACGAGAAACTCGTCGCGCTTGCGAAACTCTACAAGGCCAAGATTCTCACGACGGACTACAACCTCAATAAAGTCGCGCAGATCGAGGGTGTGCCCGTGCTGAATATCAACGACCTCGCGAACGCGCTCAAGCCCGCCGCGTTGCCCGACGAGAATCTCGAGGTCAAGATCATCAAGGAAGGCAAGGAAGCCGACCAGGGCGTCGGGTATCTCGACGACGGCACGATGATCGTGGTGGACGGCGGCCGCAGTTTCGTGGGCCGGCGCGTGCTGGTCACGGTGACGAGCGTGCTGCAAACGGCGGCGGGCCGCATGATCTTCACCAAGATCGCCCCGGCCCACCAGCAGCACACCTCCGAGGCGTCCGTCTGACCGCTGCAATCCCGCCCGTGATCCGCGCTCGCCCTTTCCACTAGAGTATCGCGCGTGAACGCCCGGCTTCTTACCGTTGATGCGCGTCTGCTCGTGCCCGCCGCGGGCATGGGCCGGCGCCTGGGCGCGCCCCGGCCGAAGGCGCTAGCGGAAATCGCCGGGGAAGCGCTCATCGTGCGCACGCTCGCGCGCTTCGAGCCGCTGGGGCTCGTTGACGAATCCGTCGTCGTCTATGCGCCCGGCTATGAGGACAATTTTCGGGCCGTGCTGCAGGAGTCATTTCCACGGAGCCGCATTCATCTGTGCGAAGGGGGTGCGGAACGGCAGGACTCGGTCTCGCGCGGACTCGCACTGGTGGATCCGCAGGCGGACTTTGTCATTATCCACGACGCGGCGCGGCCGTTTATCGAGACGGACACCATCCTGGCTGCGATTCGCGCGGCGGAAGAGTCGGGCGCGGCAACGGTCGCGACCGCGGCGGTGGACACGATTCTGGAGGACGACGGCGCGGGGAACCTCGACCGTACGCCCGATCGCAAGCACGTCTGGGCGTGTCAGACGCCTCAGGTGTTCCGGCTTGACGTGATCCGGGCGGCGCACGCGCGCGCCGCGCGCGCAGGGAAGACCTTTACCGACGACGCCACGCTGGTCCATTCGTTCGGCGGGCGCGTGCGCATCGTCTCCGGGTCTGCAAGAAACTTCAAGATCACAACCGAGGAAGACGCGCGGCACGCGGAGTATCTGTACCGGAGGCGCGGCCAATGATGCGTGTCGGACAGGGCTATGACCTTCACCGGCTCGAATCCGGGCGGCCGCTTGTCCTCGGCGGCGTGACGGTGCCATTCGACAAGGGCCTGGTCGGGCATTCGGACGCGGACGTCGTCGTTCACGCGATCATCGATGCGTTGCTGGGCGCCGCCGCGCTGGGCAACATCGGCCTGCTCTTCCCCGACTCGGACCCGGCGTATCGCGGGGCGGACAGCCTGAAACTGCTCGCGTCCGTGGCCAAGCGGCTCCGCGGCGACGGTTTCGTGATCGGGAATCTCGATGCCACGATCGTCGCGGAAGCACCGAAACTGAATCCCTATCTGCCGAAGATGCGCGCGCAGATCGCCGCGACGCTCGGGGTCGAACTTTCCGCCGTGTCCATCAAGGCGAAGACGAACGAGCAGGTCGGTCCCGAGGGCCGCGGCGAGGCGATGTCGGCCCACGCGATCGCGCTGATCGAGCGCGAGTCGTGACCGAGCGAGACGACGCGTCGCCAGACGACGCGCCGCGACAGGGCGCGAGCAAGATCCGGCTCGATGAACTGGTGCAGCAGCGCAGCGGCGTTTCGCGATCGAAGGCGCAGGGTCTCATTCGAACGGGGAAGGTTCGCGGGGCAGACGGAGCGCCGCTGGACCGGCCCGGGCAAAGCGTGCCTACGGACGTGAAACTCACGATCGACGAGGGCCCGCCGTACGTGAGCCGGGGCGGACTGAAGCTCGAAGCAGCGCTTGACGCGTTTCATCTCGATCCCGCCGGCGCGACGGCGATCGACGTCGGCGCGAGCACGGGGGGATTTACGGATTGCCTGTTGCAGCGCGGCGCGCTGAAGGTCTACGCGGTGGACGTCGGTTACGGCCAGCTCGACTGGAAACTGCGGCAGGACCCGCGGGTAGTCGTCATCGAGCGCACGAATATTCGCGAGATGACGCCTGGTTCCCTGCCTGTGCGACCCGATTTCTTCACCGTCGATTGTTCGTTCATCTCACTGCGCATCGTTCTCCCCGCGCTGCGGCCCCTGCTGGCAGACGCGGCCCGCGGGGTCGCGCTAATCAAACCGCAATTCGAGGCTGGACGCGAAGAAGTCGGCAAGGGCGGCGTCGTGCGCGACGCCGACGTTCACGAGCGCGTGATCGCGGGGGTCCGCGAGGCCGCGCAACGCGGCGGATTCGACATGCCCGGTGTGATAAACTCTCCGCTTGAGGGACCTGCCGGAAACCGCGAGTTTCTGGCTCATCTTGTGGTTCGGCGCTAGGTAAATTTCGAGGGGGAACGCGCCCGTGCTGCGCACCCTGTCCATCCGCAATTTCGCGCTCATCGATCGACTCGAGCTCGATTTCGGGCCGGGCCTGAACATCCTCACCGGCGAGACCGGCGCGGGCAAATCCATCCTGGTGGGCGCGCTCGAGCTGGTGCTGGGCGCGCGCGCATCGAGCGACGTCGTGCGGACGGGCGCGTCGCGCGCCGAAGTACAGGCCGTGTTTTCGCTCGAACGCGCCGGCGCCGAACTCGCGGCCGTGTTCGAGCGCCACGGGATCGAGACCGAGGACGACGAGATCATCCTCTCGCGTGTCGTGTCGGCCGAAGGGCGCAGCAAGGCGTACGCCGCCGGGCAACTTGTCCAGGTGACCGCGCTCGCAGAAATCGCCGCAGAGCTCGTCGATTTGCACGGCCAGCACGAGCACCAGTCGCTCCTTCGCGCCGATCGCCAGTTGGGACTGCTCGACGCGTTTGGCGATTTGGCCGCGACTCGCGCACGCGTCGCCGCGCGCGTGGGCGATCTGCGCGCCGTCGAGGCCGAGATGCGCGCGCTGGACGAGGACGGCCGCGAACCCCAGCGGCGGCTCGATTTCCTGCGGTTCGAGGCGGAGGAAATCGATCGCGCGAAACTCCGCCCCGGCGAAGACGGCGAACTCAAGGATCGGCGCGCGCTGCTCGCCAACAGCGAGCGCATCTGGGCCAACGTCGCGGAGGCCCGGAACCGTCTGTCGGAATCGGACGGCGGGGACTCGGCGACCGAGGCGCTGTCGGCCGCGTTGGGAGCGCTGGAACAGATTTCGAGCTATCACGCGGACCTGGCCGCACTGGCCGACCGGTTGCGGGCGGCGATTTCGGAGATCGAGGCCGTCGCGTATGAGCTCGTTCCGTTTGGCGAGCAGGAGGACTTCGACCCGCGGGAGCTGGAGACGATCAACGCGCGCCTCGCGCTCTTGCGCGAGCTGAAGCGCAAGTACGGCGAGTCCATCGACGAAATCCTGGCATACCGCGCGCGCATCGAGGGTGACATCGAACGGCTTGCCAACCGTGACCGGGTCCTCGCGGAACTGCGCGAGAACTATCAGCGAATCGAGGCAGATTGCCGCGACGAAGCCGCCGGACTCACGAAGAAACGCAAATCCGCGGCGAAGAAGCTCGATCAACAGGTCACGAGATCGCTCCAAGACCTCGGCATGGAAGGCGCCGAGATGTCCACGCAGATGACCGAGGGGCCGCTCAACGCGACCGGCGCGGACCGCGTCGAGTTTCTGCTCGCGGCGAACCCCGGCGAGCCGATGAAGCCGTTGCGGACCGTCGCCTCCGGCGGCGAGATCTCCCGCATCATGCTCGCGCTCAAGAGCGTGTTCGCTGCCGGTGACGCCGTTCCGACGCTCATCTTCGACGAAATTGACGCGGGCATCGGCGGCCAGGTCGCGACGCGCGTCGCGCAGCGTCTCCGCGATCTCGCGGCGTCGCACCAGGTGCTGTGCATCACCCATCTCGCGCAAATCGCCGCGGCCGGCCAGCACCATTTCCACGTCGCAAAAACCGTCCGCGACGGTCAGACCACGACGCAGGTCATGCGCGTGGAATCCAAGTCGCGCGTGGAAGAACTCGCCCGTCTGCTGGACGGATCCGTGACAAAGGTCAGCCTCACGCACGCGGAGGACTTGCTCAGGAAACTGGCGGGCTAGCGGGCGTCGAACCTAGACGGAACACTGCGCGCGTAGCAGGGCGAACGTTTCCGCTTCGGACTCGGCGAATTCGAACAGGTCGTACGCGATCAGGTCAGTCAGGGCCGCGAAATCGCGCGTTTCGCGCGCGGACTTGATTCGGGCCAGCGTTTCGCACAGCGATAGGTCGCGCTCGGCGAGCGTCCGCCCCGACAATTCGAGCGCGGTAAGATCCAGAGCGAGCGCGTCCGCAATTTGTCGTCGCCGCTCGACCAGCGCGGCCCAAATCGCCAGGACCTGCGTGAGCGAATCGAGCGCCTCGTCCGGGTTTTCACCGCCGAGAATCTGCGCGAGCGTCTGGCATGCCACCGGCATCTCGGGCAGCACTTCCTCGACTTCCTGCAGCGCCTCCGCGACGAGATCGACCACGCGCGCGGATGCGACGTCGAGCCGTTTCACGTTCGCGGCGGGGATATTGCCGATATCGAGTGTGAGGTCTTCCGCGGGTATTTCGCGGCCGTCGATCGAGATGCGTTGCAGCGCGCGGCCATTCCGCTGGAGCCATGCGTTCAGCTCGACAAGCGCGGCGCCGACCGTGGCGATGTTGGATTGCAGCGTAAGCTGGCGCGCGCCGTCGAGGTAGATTTCCATGGGTCAGCCGGGAATCAGCTTGGGCAGGTCCTGGCCGTTCGGCGCGTTGGACGCATGCTCGTTTTCGGCCTGGATCGCGAGGTAGACCTCTTTGCGATGCACGGCGACGTTTTTCGGCGCGGCGATGCCGATTTTGACCTGGTGGTCCTTCACGTCGAGCAGCTTCACCTCGATCGAGTCGCCGATCATGATGCTCTCGTTTTCCCTACGAGTCAGTACGAGCATGAGACACCTCCTGGGGCGAACGCGCCCCGCCCTGTGCGTGGCGCAGTTCGAACCGCACAGGGTAATCGCCGTGTTCAAGAATCGTTTGTTTCGCCAGGCGCTGCGCACGGTTGACGAGAATCGGCGCCTTGAGATTGGTGCGGATGCCCGCGGCGTCCGCGGGGACGACCACGAGCGTGAAGATATCGAGCTCGCTTTCCGATTCCACTGCGAGCTCGTCCAGTTCGTGCCGGCTGAGTTTCACGTGATAATCGCGCACGACCATGCGGGGATCGATCACGATGAACGCGAGGTCGCCCGTATCGGCCGACTGGAGCCACGAGAGGCCCGAATCGTCTCCCCCCGGGATCAGCACGAATCGCCGGAATTGCTGGAAACCGATGATGGGCTGGGTGAATGTGAGCACCGCGCCGTCCGCGACGTCAATCCGGCCGAACCGCGTGGTTTCCAGTTGCATTTGTGGCGCTCCGACATCCTTGGGGGGCGATGTTTTTAGTATGCACGAAGCACGGTGGGAGCGCAACCCGTGTGCGCAGCGCACGGCCTAGAGAATCGGCCCGTATTCGTCTAAAATGCGCGGACTTCAGCGGAATGCTCCCCGTCACGGAACGGATTTCATGCACGACGATTTGGTCGAGACCTTCACGCGCGCGTTCACGAAACTTCGCGGTCACGTGCACCGCGCATCCACCTGGGAACAGGCCGCGCAGGAACTGCTCGGCGTCTGCGCGCAGTCCGGCGCGGACCGTATCGCGACGGCGCAATTGCCGGCAGAGCTCGATCGCGCGCTGCGGCAATCGGCCGCGGCCAGCGCCGTCGATGTGTTGCGCCCTCCGTACGACTCGACGCAACTCCCCGCGGCGATCGACCGCGCGGGTGTCGGCGCGACGGGCATCGAATTCGCCATTGCGGAGACGGCGACGATGGTCGAGGTCAGTGTCAACGACGCGACGCGGCTGGTCTCCAGTCTCCCCCGCACGCATGTGAGCGTCGTATCGGCGCGCGATTTCGTGCCGGGCCTGTTCGACGCCGCGCCGCGCATGCGCGAGTTGTTGCGGGCGAATCCCCGGGAGTACGTCATCAGCTTTCTGTCCGGCCCGAGCCGGACGGGCGACATCGAACTAAGACTGACGCTGGGCGTGCACGGTCCCGAGAACGCGCATGTGCTCATCCTGGACGCGGCGCTTGAGGCGGGGGCCGCCCATGGCTGACCACGGAACCGCCCGGACGCTCGAGGAACGCATCGCGGAGGCGATCGGCAGCCGCCAGCACCGCGACTCGTTGTACCGGTGCATGGAGCGCGGCCGGAACCAGCGCACGGCCAAGCTCACCGAAATGCCCGGCGGCGCCGCATTCCGGGCGGACGTCAAGGCCGCGAAGGACCGCTGCCGCGGGCAGCAGGACGAGTTGCTCGCGCGGTTCGTGCAACAGGCGAAGGCGCGCGGCGTGAACGTGTTCCTGGCGGAGACCGGCGCGGACGCCATCGGCTATGTGCTGAATCTCGCGCGCGAGCGCGGCGCGAAACTCATCGCGAAGTCAAAATCGCTCACGACGGAGGAAATCGAACTCAACGAGCCGCTCGAACGGGCCGGCATCCGCGTGGTGGAGACGGACCTCGGCGAACTGATCATCCAGCTTGTGCACGAGAAGCCGTATCACCTCGTGTTTCCGTCCGTGCATAAAACGGCGAGCGACGTGGCGAAGATTTTCTCGAAGGAAACCGGGAAACCCGTCCCGAACGACATCGACGAAATCATGCGCGTCGTGCGGGCGTATCTCCGGCCGATTTTCCTGAACACGGACATCGGCCTGACGGGCGCGAACATCGGAATCGCGGAAACGGGCGGGATCGTCATCGAGACGAACGAGGGCAACGCGCGGCTCGTGTCCAGCATCGGCGATTGCCACATTTGCGTCATGGGCAGCGAGAAAATCGTGGACACCATCGAAGACGCCCTCTTGATGGTGCTCGCGCACCCCGTCAGCGCGACGGGCCAATGCCCGACGACGTACGTCACGTGGATGCACGGGCGCTCTCCGTTGGGCGAGGGCGCGCCGAGGCCGCGCGAGTCGCACATTGTCATCCTCGACAACGGCCGAACGGCAATGCGCAGCGACCCCATCATGCAGGAAGCGCTCAACTGCATCCGCTGCGGCGCATGCATGAACATCTGCCCGACCTACGGCGTGGTCGGCGGGCATACCTTCGGCCACATCTACCCCGGACCCATCGGCATTCCCTGGACCGCCGGGGCGCACGGGGTCGATAAGGCGGCCGCGTTCGCGCCGCTGTGCATTTCGTGCGGCCTGTGCAAGGAGATTTGCCCGGCAGAGATCGACATGCCGTTCATGATCGCCGAGGTAAAGCAGCGGGGCCGCGCGACGCGGCCACCGAGCCGCGCGGAACGCACGATGATGGCCGCAGACCGCTTCGCCGCGCTCGGCAGCGCGTTCGCCCCGATCGCGAACTGGTCGCTCGAGAACAAGCTGTTCCGCGCGGCGCTCGAGACCATTACCGGGCTCGATCGGCGCCGCCGGTTGCCGAGGTTCAGCCGGCCGACGCTCGTGGCGCGCCGTCGGGGCCGCGCATCCGCGCCGCCTGCCGGCGCCGTGAGACAGGTCGTCTTCTTCGCCGATGTCTACGCCAACTACAACGCGCCCGAGCTGGGCGAGCGCGCGATCGCGCTGCTCGAGCGCGCCGGCTGCCGCGTGGAGGTGCCACCGCAGAAACCGAGCGGGTATCCCTTCCTGGCGTATGGCGACGTGGACCGCGCGCGGGCGACCGCGGCGGAAAACGTGCGCTTGCTCGCGCCGTGGGCGCGCGACGGATTCGACATTGTCAGTCTCGAACCGACCGCCACGTATGCGCTGGCGCATTCGTATCTGAATCTGCTGCCGGGAAATGCCGACGCCGAGCTCGTCGCGGGCCGCGCGCGCGAGTTCTTCCCCTACCTGCTGGAACTCGAACGCGAGGCGACTGCTCGGCCGTTGGCGGGCCGCCGGCTCGGGTTCCATTGCTCGTGCCACCAGCGCCCGCTCGGCAGCGGCATCGCCGCGACGGAGTGGTTGCAACGCCGCGGCGCGGAGGTCGTGCGCATCGAAACGGGCACTTGCTGCGGCATGGGCGGCACCTTCGGCATGAAGGAAGGGCTGCTCGGATTCGATCTCGCGCAGGCCGTCGGTGAGCCGTTGTTTAACCTCTTTAAACAGAGCGGCGTGGACGAAATCGTGACCGAAAGCAGCGTCTGCCGCATTCATCTCGAACAGGGCACCAACCTGCGCGTGCGCCATCCGCTCGAACTTGCGGACTGAGCAAAAAAACTGTCCCCGGAAGGCTCAGCCTCCCGGGGACTGACTAATTATCGACCGCTCAATTACAGGTCCGCCAACGCTCCGGCGAACGCGGCCGTGTTCGGATTGACCGGCCCGTCGAATCCGCCCGGATAGCGTATAAAGCTCACGTGGCCGTCAAGGTAGAGCACGTTCGATCCGCCCGGCACGTGGTTGTAGTCGGAGGAATTGGTCGAGAGGATGTCGTACATCACGTCGATCTGCGACTGAGCCTTTGCGCTCGCGCCCGGGTTGTTGATGTCCGTGATCAGGAAACGCTCGATGCCTTCACGGAGCCGGAACACGGTGTCCGTGTCGCCGTTGCCGTAAGGAAGCGCGCTATTATCCGGGTCGACGATGGGACGCCAGTCCTGATCGGCCGCACCGTTTCCGCAGGCCAGGCGCTTAGCATACATCGTGCTCATTGGCGTGCAGACGCCGATCAATTGGTTCCAGATGTTCTCGAACACCTGCACCGCCTGAGTAGGCGCCGGAACCGTTGACCAATCCACGGGATCGCCGCCGCCCGCAGTGATCAAACCGTTCAGTAACACCCCTATGGGCAGGTTCAACGGACCCGGAGGGTCGGGAGTCGTGAGAACCGAAAGATCTTGTGTCACTTCCCGCTTGTCGAAGACGTATCCCAGGTACGAATAGCTTCCGCCGACCAGCTCCATCACGCCGCATTCCACGCCGGCGCCGAGACCGCTGCCGTCGCCGCAATTTGAAGCGTCGTCGTCGATATTGCCACTGCCGGGGCAGAGCTCCCAGCGGCTCGCGCTAATGCACGAAATCTCCGGCACGTTTTTCAGCGTACCACCCGAGTCGGACGGGCAAATAAGGACATACGGATCCGGCATGTACTCAGGATAGATGTCGTCAATCCGCGGCCCGAACGAAATCTGGAATGCATCGGACGGCGCGTCGTTCGGATACGTTCCGAGCGGGACGTTCGCTGCGATCGGCCAGTAGTATCCAATCGCTACCCACTTCTCGCCCTTGGACTCATTGCCGTACATCTTGAACGTCAAGCCCATTTGCTTGAGGTTGTTGGCGCAGCTTGCCCGGCGCGCGGCTTCGCGTGCGCGTGCAAGCGCCGGCAGCAGGATCGCCGCCAGGATGCCGATGATGGCTATGACCACCAGCAGCTCGATTAGGGTGAAACCTCGCCTCTTCTTCATGCTTGATTCCTCCTCACCTCACTCCAATGAATGACACCTTGTTACGGCGTGACAGAATGTAAGGAGGTATTTCATCACGGGAAATGCCTCGCCTCTGCCAGCCGCCACTAGGCAGAATAGCTCCGGGGTGGCATTTCGTCAATGGGTTTCTCACTATTCTCGAATGATTCTCTATTAACAGTTAACATACGTGCCAACGCGGGAACTGTGTTGGCGGGGAATCCTTGCGAGTCTGCGCAGTGCGCCGACCCGATCGAAAGAATATGGCCCCCGGGAGGTCTCCCTCCCGAGGGCCCGATTTGGACCGCTCTTGCGGCTAGCTGTTAAAACGCGTTGGTCAAGCTGCCGGTAAGCTCGGCGCTCGACTTGTTCACCGGAGCCACACCCGGATAGCGGATGAACTGCACGTGGCCGTCCAGGTACAGGACGTTCGAGCCGCCGGGCACGTGGTTGAACTGCTCGACGAGCGTGGACACGAAGTCATACGCAAGGAAAATGTCCGATTGCGCCTTGGCGCTCGCGCCGGGGTTGTTGATGTCCGTAATCAGGAACCGTTCGATGCCCTCGCGCAGGCGGAACACCGTGTCCGTATCGCCATTGCCGTAGCTGAGGTTGGTGTCGTCCGGATCGACAATCGGCCGCCAGTCGCGGTCTGACGCGCGGTTCGCGCAATCCTGCGCGGCGATCGGCTGGGCCGTCAGCGCGAGCGTCAGACAACCGGGCACCCAGTCGTTCAGGAAATGTTCGAACACCTGCGCAAACTGGGTCGCGCCGATGACAGCGCTCAAATCGACCGGATCGTCGCCGGCGGCGGCACGGACGATGTTAGCGATGTCCTCGATGGAGAGGTTGCCGTTGTATGAATCGCTCAACGACTGCGTCTTATCGGACTTGTCGAACACCCAGCCGAGATAGAGGTAGCTCTCCATTACGTCTTCCATGTTGCCGACTTCGACGCCGCCGTCCAGCTTGCCGCTGCCGGGGCAGGGGAAGTTCTCGGTGTACGCAATACAACTCGCGTTGCTGGACAGGCGAAGGTCGTTATCCGGATCGGAAGGACAAATGAGGATTTTCGGATCGGGCATGTACTCCGGGTAGATGTCTGTCGGCCGCGCGAAGAACGTGAGCCGGATGTTCCCGACGTCGGCGTTGTCCGCGGAGTCGCGCGGCTGGTCCGGGTTGACCGGCCAGTAGAACGCGATCGCGGGCATCAGTTCGCCCTTGCTCTCGTTCGAGTACATCTTGAGCGAGAGGCCGATCTTGCTTGAGATTGTTCGCACAACTGGCCCTGCGGGCCGCTTCGCGCGCGCGTGCGAGCGCGGGCAGCAATATCGCCGCCAGGATTCCGATGATCGCGATGACCACCAGCAACTCGATGAGCGTGAATCCCTTTCTTCGTTGCATTGTTGTACTCCTACTTCCGGTACGGAATGAAGCCCGTGGCGCGCGCGACCCATGCCGCACGCGCCGGTTTCACTATAGGTGAGGTCCCGGAATTTTGCAATGAAACCCAAGCACTTGCCCAGAAAACACAAGTCCCCGGGAGGTTGCCCTCCCGGGGACCTGACTAGCATCTTGCTAATCGACAGCGCAGATTACGCGTACCCCGTCGATTTACAACGCTTCCTGAAGTTGACCCGTGAGGGTCGCGGTCAACTGGTCAACCGGAGCATCGCCAGGGAAACGAACGAAGCTGACATGCCCATCGAGATAGAGCACGTTCGATCCGCCCGGGACGTGATTGTAGCCCTGCACGAACGTTGACGTGAAGTCCCACGCGATGAACAAGTCCGACTGGGCCTTCGCGCTCGCGCCGGGATTGTTAATGTCCGTGATCATGAACCGCTCGATGCCTTCGCGGAGCCGGAACACGGTATCCGTATCGCCGTTGCCATACGGAATGCTACTGTCGTTCGGGTCCCAAATCGGACGCCAATCGCGATCCGTCGCGCGATTGATGCAGTCCTGCGCGACGACCCACTGCGAAGTAAGCAACGGAATCAGGCAGTTTATGGCCCATTCGTTCAGGAAATTCTCGAATGTCTGCACGAACTGTGTAGGACCAAAGAACCCCTCCAGATCGAGCGGCGGATCGGGGTCGGTGAGGGCGTTGAGGATCCCTTCGATCGAGAGCGGGCCTTCCCCGGTCGCGTTCAATTCTTGCGGATTGTCGAACTTGTCGAACGCCCAACCGATGTACGCGTAGCTCTCGTCGATGTCGTCCATGACTCCGACTTCGATGCCGTTGCGGATTCGGCCGCCGACGCACGGATGGCGGTCGTTGAGTCCGATGCAGTTCTTGTTCGTCCGCGTCCGCAAGTCGTTGTCCGCATCGGACGGGCAGATCATAACGCTCGGATCCGGCATGTACTCCGGAAACACCTGCGTCGGACGGAACGAGAACAGCACCATGACGCTTCCGTCGTCCGCGTTTCCACCCTGGTCACGCGGCACGCTTGGGTTGATCGCGAAATAGAAACCCGAGGACGGCATCAATTCCGCCTTGTCTTCGTTCGAATACATCTTGAGCGAAAGCCCAATCTGCTTCAGGTTGTTCGCGCAGCTCGCACGCCGCGCCGCCTCGCGCGCACGCGCGAGGGCCGGCAGCAGTATCGCCGCCAGGATGCCGATGATCGCGATGACCACCAGCAATTCGATAAGTGTAAATCCTCGCCGTTGTCTCATATCTGCTCCTTTTCCTCCGTTTACGATTAGGCCAACCCTAACGAGTATGAAGACGGGCTGTAGGCGTCCCGGCACCATGCCGGAAGTCCGAAGCCCAGCACCCATACTATAAGCCCAGCTTGATCCGATTGTAAAGCGGAATCGTTGGTCCGCCCGTTCATTGGGCCGTATTCTGCACGCCATTTTGCGCCGGTGTCGCGCTCACAATTCGCATTCCGGTCAATGAACGAAGTCACTCCAAATTAGAACTCCCCGGGGCCGGAGCCCCGGGGAGCTGTTGACGTTGCGTCACTAGCCTGTCGCCGGACGGTCTGCGCGACCCAGCGCCCGGCAGCGGTTCAGACTAGTCGAGCGCGATTGACAATTGACCCGCGAACCGCGCCACCGCGTCGTTGATCGGCGTGTCGATCGGACCGGGATACCGGACAAACGATACGTGGCCGTCGAGCCACAGAATGTTCGAGCCGCCGGGGATATGGTTGTAGTCCTCGGCCACCGTCGAGACGTTATCCCAGATGACGAAGATGTCGGACTGCGCCTTCGCGCTCGCTCCCGGATTGTTGATGTCCGTAATCAGGAAGCGCTCGATGCCCTCACGAAGCCGGAACACGGTGTCCGTGTCGCCGTTGCCGAGCGGCTGCGTCGTGTCGTCCGGATTTACGATGGGGCGCCAATCGCGATCGGAGAGTTGATTGAAGCAGTCCTGTGCGGCGGCGACATCGGGGCCGATCAGGAATAGGCATTGGGTGATCCAGCGGTTGAGGAAATGTTCGAAGACCTGCACGGCCTGCGTCGGTGCCGGCACGGCGCTCAGATCGAACACTTCGGGATTGGGCTCGAGGTTCTCCAGTGCGTTGAGGATTTCCTCGATCGAAAACCCGCCGGTGTACCCAACGTCGAGCGTCTGTTGGACGGCGATTTTGTCGAATACCCAGCCGACGTAGAAATAGCTTTCTTGAATGAAATCAACGATGCCTACGTCTATACTGTTTCGCTGGCGGCCGCTGCCTGGACATGCGTGCCGGTTTGAGAGGGCAATACAACCCGCATTCGTCGCGTTCCGAATGTCGTTGTCCGGATCGGAGGGACAGATGAGGATTTTGGGATCGGGCATGTACTCAGGATAGATCTGAGTCGGACGCGGACCAAAGTTCGTCTGGAGATTGCCCGTGTCGGCGTTGTTGGTGGAATCGCGCGGCTGATCGGGATTGACCGGCCAGAAGAATGCGATCGCCGGGAAAACCTCTCCCTTGCTCTCGTTCGCATACATCTTCAATGACAGGCCGATCTGTTTGAGATTGTTCGCGCAGCTCGCGCGGCGCGCCGCTTCGCGCGCGCGCGCAAGCGCAGGCAGCAGGATCGCCGCCAGAATTCCGATGATCGCGATGACCACCAGCAGCTCAATTAGCGTGAAACCCCTCTTCCTCTTTCTCATGGTTCGCCTCGCTCCTACGTTATGAACGTTATGAATGAATAGGGAAATGAGTACGGATTGCGTTAAGTCTCCGCTCGCCGTGAACAGAGAACGCCCGTGCCTTCCCCAACCAGCGTCGTCATTATAGGTCGAGGGAAATTTGCTGTAAAGGATTGTTTCTCTACCCCCGCCGTTCGGCCCTGAATCACCGCGGGGAGTGGCGGCAACATTCAGTCACCCGGCGGCGGATTATTCCGTGACGCGGAAAAACAAATCACCCTGGGAGGAATGTCCTCCCAGGGTGTTCTAGCTAACTATGGATTAAGCGATCAGGCGGTGCAGGTCGCCGCGGCGAGCAGCGCCTTGGTCAGCTCGCCCGTGAAGCCCGCGAAGCCCTTGTTCAGCGGGGTGTCGTCCTCGCCCGGGTAGCGGATGAAGCTGACGTGCCCGTCAAGATAGAGCACGTTCGAACCGCCCGGAACGTGGTTGTACTGCGCCGCGATCGTCGAGGTCACGTCATACATCACGAAGATGTCGGACTGTGCCCGCGCGCTCGCGCCCGGGTTGTTGATGTCCGTGATCAGGAAGCGCTCGATGC
>CAYPNI010000021.1:38414-46204 GCA_964411925.1 uncultured Nitrospirales bacterium | reverse complement strand
GTCTTCTCGACGAACGGCGGCTGGCTTGTGAGCAGTTCGTACGCCATGCAGCCGAACGAGTAGATGTCGGCGCGGTGATCAGTGTCCGGGTCTCCGGCAGCCTGCTCGGGAGACATGTAGGTCGGGGTGCCGATGGACGTGCCGATCTGCGTCAGCGTTTCGGCGGATCCCTGCGTGCGCGACGCGCTGATGGCCTTCGCGATCCCGAAATCGGTGACGGTCGCCGACCCGCCCGTGATCAGGACGTTGTCCGGCTTGATGTCGCGGTGGACGATCCCCCGCTCGTGCGCATACGCGAGTGCGCGCGCCACGTCGCGCAACAGGCCCACGATTTCCGTGATGCCGAGCTGGCCGCCGGCGGCGAGCCGCGCCCGCAGCGACTGGCCTTCGACCAGCGGCATCGTGTAGTACGGGAGCCCGTTCGTCTCGCCGGCCGAGAGCACCGGCACGATGTGCGGGTGCTGCAACTTGGCGGCGAGCAGGATCTCACGGTTGAACCGCTCGACGTTCACCCCGGCGGTCAGCTCCGGGGGCAAGACCTTGACAACTACTTTGCGCCGTAAAGCTGTTTCCTCGGCGACAAACACGCGGCTCATGCCTCCGCCGCCGAGTTCACGTTCCAGCGTGTACGCGCTGCCGAGCGTGGCCTGCAGTTGCTCGCGGATCTGCTGGCTCAATTCCGGAGGGGCAAGAGGGAGGGTCGGCCGTGCAGCACTCTAATGTAGGGAAGCGCGCCGGGGGCGGCCAGCGAACCGGGCCTATTTCCTCCGCGCCGTGATCAGGACGTCGATGTTGTCCGGCCGCGGATTGATGAAGTCGAGCCGCACGCGGCCGTCGGCCATCGTCGTCACCGTCGCTGGAATCGAGCTGTTCGTCAGCGCCCAGCCGGCCGGCAGCACAACCGCGTTCCACGGCCGCCCGAACGAACGGTTCCAGATCAACTCGCCGTTCTTCACCTTGTACCGCGCGGTGTCCGTGTACGTCTCGTACATGCGCAGCCGTGTGGACCCGCCCTTCGGCACCGGCGCGAACCGGAACACGACGATCTCGCTTTGCGGGCTCACGTTGCGCACACCGACGTTGGCCCGCGTGATTGCGTCGCCCTTGATCACCTCCCACGCGAGCTCTTCTCCTGTGTCGAGCACCCGCGCACGTGGGTTTGAGACCGTGCTGCCGGCACGCACCTCGTTCACGTAATAGCTCACGCCCTCACGTGTCTCGGTGTAATCGTGGTACAGGTCGAACGCATTCGTCTCGGGCTGCTGCAGGAAGTAGACAATTTCCCGGTTTTGATGCGCCCGCTCATCGAGCCGCGCGCGGCGGTCGGGGGGATCCTGCGCATTTGGCGCCGGCGGCGGCCCACCACCCGCCTTTCGGGCGCGCAGCACGAGGGGCGCCTGCGGTGGTGTGTTGTTCCAGAACGCCACGGCAATGCGCCCGTCGGCCTGCTGCAGCACCTGCGCCGGGTAGTTGCTGCTCGTCAACTCGTAGCCGGCCGGCAGCACCACGGCGTTCCGCTTGATGCCAAGCGGGCGGTCGAAGACGATCTCGTCGTTTTCCTCGAAGTAGCTCTTTGGATCGAAGTACGTCTTGTCAATGAGGATCCGCCCTTCCCCGTCCTCGGGCACGGGGCGTGCCAGCCACACGCGGATGTACTTCTGGAGTGTGTCCACTGCACCGCGGCCGCCTCCCACTCCGCCGGCACGTGCAACAGCTGCGCCGACTTCGTCGAACCGGAGGGGCCTGCCGGTCATCAGGTCGGTCACCGACTCGTCACTGGCGACGCTGCCCTGCCGGATCGCATTGAAGTACTGCGTCGCCCCGGGTGTCGTCGCGGTCACCTCGTACAGTATGCGGAACTTCCCGGTCCCCGGCGCAAGCAGCTCGTACCTCGTGTAGTCGTCCGACTGCGTCTGGCGCACCACCGAACCGGCCGCCGGTCCGCGCTGGGCGCCAACAAATAGCGGCGCGAACAGGAGGACCAGGGAGAAAGTCTTCACGCTCGCGCCGCGCATGTCGTGCTCCTTCGATTGTGGGGTCGAACCGTTTCAAAACGCCCTACTTCTTGGCCTTCTTCTCCGGCGCCTTCAGCTTCGCGCGGATCGGCATGAGCGCGGCGCCCTGGGCCGGATTCTTCTTCATGATGTCTTCCAGGAGCGTGATCATGATGCCGTCGTCGTCCACGAGCGTCGGGGCCGCGCCAAAGCGCTTCCCATGACCCATGTGGCGCGCTACATCGAGAACCAGGCCCTCGCCGAGCACCACATCCACGCTGCCGTGCACGACCCGCGTCGCCATGAACTTCTTGCCGGCCTTTTCCATGTAGCCGATGCACACGCCGTCGGCACCGCTCGGCCACGCCGGGATGGGATGCGAGCTGCCGTCGGAACCTTCGAACGTCGTCGCACCAGCCTTCATCTTGCCGAAATTGCGCTCGAACGCGCCGTGATACATGAAACAGTGATTCATGGGTGAAATCGGCCGTCTGGAGTGAAGAGGTCAGGGCCCGCCACACGGGCCCGCGGTATCTCCCAATCTCGCACGACGCGGCATCCGGCGTAAGGCGCACATTCAGGTCGTGCCGACCGCGCCTGACCACGGGGCGCCGGAGGAGGTAGAATCCGGGTGACCAGTCGTTCACCACACCCTCCCGCGTCCTCCGCCATGCAATTCCCGCGCACCCTCCTGCCCCTGGCCGCCGTCATCGTGCTCGCATCGTCACCAATGCGAGCCCAGCAACTGGCTCCGCACCAGCAGCTCCTCAAGGACATCTACAAGGAACTGATCGAGATCAACACGTCCGTGATGACCTCAGGCACGACGGTCGCCGCAGAAGCCATGGCCAAGCGGTTCCGTGACGCCGGATTCCCGCAGCAGGACATCTTCCTCGGAGGTCCTCGCGCCGACAAGCACAACATCGTCGTGCGGCTCCGCGGCCGGGGCGGGGCGAACGCGCCCAAACCGATCCTGCTCCTCGCGCACCTCGATGTGGTCGAGGCCCTGAAGAGCGACTGGTCACCTGACCTCGACCCGTTCAAGTTCATCGAGCGCGACGGCTTCTATTACGGCCGCGGCACCAGCGACGACAAGGCACAGGGCGCCATCTTCGTGGCCAACCTGATCCGGATGAAGCGCGAGAACTACGTCCCGGATCGCGACATCATCGTGGCGCTCACCGCTGATGAAGAAGGGGGCGGCTTCAATGGTGTGCGCTGGCTCCTCCAGAACCACCGGCCGCTGGTGGACGCCGCGTTCGTCATCAACGAAGGCGGGCGCGGCGCCCTCAAGAACGACAAGCCGATCTTCAACGAACTGCAGGCGACCCAGAAGAACGTGGTCAACTTCACCGTCACCGCGACCAACCGCGGTGGCCACTCGTCCGTTCCTCGGCCGGACAACGCGATCTACCAGCTGGCCGAGGGAATCAGCCGGTTCTCGAAGTACCACTTCCCCGTCAAGCTGAACACGGTGACCCGCGCGTTCTTCGAGCGAACGGCCGCGGTTGAAAAGCCGGAGCTCGGCGCCGCCATGCGGGCCATCGTGAAGAACGAGAACGACGACGCCGCGGCCGCCGTGATCGCGCGCGACCCGCGCTACAACTCGATGATGCGCACCACGTGCGTGGCCACGGGCCTCACCGGCGGTCACGCGGCCAACGCCCTCCCCCAGACGGCGGAGATGCGAATCAACTGCCGCATCCTGCCGGACGCGGTGCCATCGGAAGTTCGTGACGCCATCGTCAAGGCGCTGGCCGACACGGGCCTCGTAGTCTCCGCCGCGCCCGCCCGCGCATACGTGGAACCCTCCTCGATTGGCCCGGAGATGCTCGGCCCGGTTGAGCAGGTCACACGGGAACTCTACGGCGACATTCCGGTCATTCCGGCGATGAGCACCGGTGCCACCGACTCGCAGCCGTTCCGCGTCGCTGGCATTCCCGCGTACGGCGTGTCAGGCATCATGAACGACGTGGATGACATCCGCGCGCACGGCCGCGACGAGCGCCTGCCGATCAAGTCGCTGTATGACGGCCAGGAGTTCCTGTACCGGCTGACCAAGCTGTTCGCGACGACCCGCACGATTCCCTGAGCACGATCGCCCCGGCGCGATCTCTCCCGAGCACGACTTCGCAGGCACACCCTTTCGTACGGCAGCCCCCATGTCCCGTCACTCCGTGTTCCGGCCGTCAGCCGCCCGCGCGTTCCGACCGCCGACCGCGCGCACGCTGCGGCACGGCGCCGCGGCCACACTGTTGGCACTCGTCGCCGCGCCCCCGCTTGCGGCCCAGTTCGATGACCGGCAAGTGGCGCAGGCCGTCGCGTCATGGATCGTGGTGAATGCCCCAGCGGGCTCGGAGGGGCTGGCCTCCGTCAACGCCGTGTTCAATGGCTGGTCCGTGGACCGGTGGGGGAACTATGCCAAGCGCGCCGGCAGCGGGCGGCCGCGTCGCGTCGTCGCATGTGCGCTTGATCAATCAGGGTATGTCGTCAGCCAGATCACCGACGACGGATACCTTCGCCTGCGTCGCACCGGCGCTGGAATTCCACATCAACTCTGGGACCAGTTCCACGAAGGCCAACGCATTGCGGTGATCACGAAGTCCGGAGCGGTCAAGGCGATCAGCGCCGTCGCGAACGGGCACTACGCGGCGTACCATCGCGCCGACTCGCTCGTGGCAACCGTGGACCAGCTCTGGATTGACGTTGGCGCCTCGACACGCGCCGACGTCGAGCGCTTGGGCATTTCGCTGCTCGACCCCGTTGTCTACGATCGGCCCGCGTGGACGTTTGAGGGGTACGCGCTTGGGCCGAATGCCGGCGCGCGCGCGGGATGCGCTGCGGTGGCGACGGCCGCGGCCAGCGCGCCGCAGTCGGGCGAAACGATTTATGTCCTCTCGACACAGCGCGTGTTCGGCTGGGTGGGACTTGGCGCTTTCCTCTCGCAACTGGGGCCGGTGGACGTCGTCACGATGTTTGACGAAGGCCGTGCAAGCGCGTTCGACGGCGACCCGCTGGCCGCAGCGGCAGGTCGCGGCGGACGTGGCGGACGCGGCGGACGCGGCGGCGCACAACCCATTCGCGCGACGGTCCAGGGTGCGCAGGCCGGTTCCTTCCGTCTTGTGGCGCCGGCCGTCCGATGGAGCGGTTCGATCGCCGAGGCGATCCACGCGACCGACGCGCGTGCGCTCGTGAACGCGGCGCTCGATGCGGCGGGCGTCTCCGCGCGCGCGGGTGGGCCAGCCGCGCTGCCGTTGGACACCGGCCGCGTGCTTCGCCCACGTGCCGATGCCTACGGCGCAATCGAGAGGCAGTTCCTCGCACTTGCCGACATGCCAGGCGCGCCTGGACACGAGTGGCGCGTGCGCGATGCGCTGATGGCTGCGCTGCCCCGATGGGCCAGGGACCGTGCCGTCGTCGACACGGCCGGCAACCTCGTCGTCACGGCCGGCCCGGAGCGCGATCCGATCGCGATCATCGCCCATATGGATGAAGTCGGGTACGAGATCACGGAGATCCAGCGCGACGGGCGCGTCCTGCTGCGCAACTTGGGTGGCACGGTGTCACAGGCGTGGGAAGGCCGCCCGGCGCTGCTGCACTTCAACCGCGACGCCGAAGGACGTGTGGCCGAATCCCTCCGTGGCGTGTTCGTGCCTCGTGACAGCGCCCGCCTGCGGGCTCCGGGCCAGATGTCGGCATGGTTCGGAATGGATTCCGCCGCGCTCGTGGCCCGCGGCGTTCGCGTCGGCCTCCCGGTCCTCGGCTACAAGCGCGGAGAGCGGCTCGGCGGCACGCGCCTCGTCGCGCGCGCCAACGACGACAGGGCCGGCTCCACCGCGCTGCTGTTCGCCGTCCAGCGCATCAATCCGGCGCTGCTCAAGCGCAAGACGTACTTCGTCTGGTCGGTGCGCGAGGAGGGCGGACTCAACGGTGCACGCGCGTTCGGCGCCGAGCACGGACGCGAGCTGAACCGCGTGTACAGCATCGACACGTTCGTTTCGAGTGACACGCCGCTGGAGTCACCACACTTCGCATTCACGCCGCTCGGCAAGGGCGCGGTGCTGCGCGGTCTCGACAACGGTGCGCTGTCGCCGCCAGGCGAACGCGAGCGCATCATCGGCATCGCGCGCGCCAACATGATTCCGCTGCAGGTCGGCACCACGTTCGGCAGCACCGACGGGTCGGCGATCACGGCCTTCGGGCCGATCAACACGTCCCTGTCGTGGCCCGGTCGCTACTCGCATTCGCCGGCCGAAGTGCTCGACCTTCGGGACGTGGACGCCTTGATCCGACTGGTGGCGGCGCTGGCCGTGGCGCCGTAGCGACGCGAACGGCGTCAGCTTGCGGGCGACGATGCATCGGTTTCGATGCATCGTCGCCCATACCGGCTCCGGCATCGAGCTACTCCGGAACGACCCGGACCGTCGTCCCCGCCGGATCCCTCGCGTGAAGTGCCGCGCCCTCGCGCACCACGCGAGCTCCCGAGGAATCGAGACGCGAGGCAACGGCCGCGACTTCGGCAGCGTCCGCAACCACCAGATCCCAATGCACCAGCTGCGCGTCGTCGGCCGCCGGCGCCGGCGCACCGCGAGCCCAGGTGTTCACGCCGAGGTGGTGATGGTAGCCACCAGCACTCATGAACAGCGCGCCCGGATACCTGCGCACCGTGATGTCGAATCCAATCACCCCGTGGTAGAACGCCTCGGCGCGTTCCAGGTCGTCCACGTGCAGGTGCATGTGCCCGATCGTCGTCCCCGCCGGCATTCCCGTCCAGGGCGCCACGCCCGGCGCACGTGCCAGATCATCGACGTCGAGCGGGTCGGTCGACATCGCCAGCTCGCCACCGTGATGTCGCCACTCCGCGCGCGGGCGATCGCGGTAGATCTCGATGCCAAGTCCGTCCGGATCGCTCAGGTACAAGGCTTCGCTCACGAGGTGGTCGGACATCCCGAGCCGCACGCCCTGGTTGCTCAGGTGCCGCATGACGCTTCCGAGCGCGGCACGGTCGGGTAGGAGGATCGCGAAGTGGAACAAGCCAAGGCGGCTCCTTCCGCCAACGGGCTTGGCCCCGGGCCGCTCGCTGAGCGTCACCAGCGCGCGCTTCCCCTCAGGAGCGCCCAGCGTTGCCTCGCTTGAATCCCGGGTCAGTTCGACGAACCCCAGGAGGTCACGGTAGAACGCCAGTGACCGGTCCAACTCGCCAACCTGCAGCCGGACGCCTCCGACGTGCGCGGTCTCGCTCAGTCGTGGACTCATGCGTCTGCTCCCAATCGCGAAGCGTGTGCCCAGCTCAATGCGCCAGCACCGCGTTGACGTACTCGGCCTCGCCGGTGACCTCGCGGACGAGGCAGCGCGCAAGCCAGTCGGGAACCGCAACCTCGTCGCGCGCAGACGCGAGCTCGATCTCCGCGAGGACGAGGCGACGATCGAGGAACTCGTCGATTTCCCAGACGTGGCCGGCATCGGCCAGCTGGTACCGTCGCTTCCGGACGCGCTTGCCCTTGGTCAGCGGCCAGAGCGCCTTGAACACCGCGTAGGTGCATTCCTCTTCGAGCTCCATTCGCACGAGGCCGGTTCCCGACTTGACCGTGCGCACGTAGCGCACGACGTCGCGAGCCTTGATGCGCCGCACCCGTTCCACCAAGGTCTCGCCCGGCAGGTATCCCTGGGAGATTTCCGCGAATGGTGCGTGCTTGGCCTCAGGCGGGAGCTTGCGCAGCAGGTATTTGCGTTCGATCTCCACTCCGGCGCCGCCGCGCGCCTGAAGGTCGCGGACGATGCCGTGCACGAGGTCGG
>CAYPNI010000021.1:28239-38314 GCA_964411925.1 uncultured Nitrospirales bacterium | reverse complement strand
CGAATCTCCCGCCGGTAGGCGCGCAGCCAGCTCCGCAGCCGGCGCACGGCAACGCGAAAGTCGTGGAGTGCCTCCGGGTCCGCACGCCGTGCCCGCGTGCTCCGCATGGCACGGTCGAGGCGCGTGTGCTCCGCATCCACCACGTCGAGCAGGGCCAGCGCGACGGCGCGCGCCGCACGCGCTGTCGGCTCGGTGAGCAGGTGTACCACGTCAATCGGACCGCGGGGATCGGACGCGCTGTGTGTCGCGGTCGACCCCTCGCCTTCGGCGGGTTCGACTCGGACGGCGGCTATGGCGCACCTCCGCCACCCGGGCGAACAGGCGTGGGAGCCGCGCCGCCGCCGTCCCGAAGGATGCGCTGTCGCTCGAGGTACGTCTCGCCATTCACGATCCAGTCGGCCGCGGGCTCTCCCTTGAGATAGTGCGCAAACCACTCGATCTGCCGCAGCTGGTAGTCCCGCTGGCTCTCGGCGCGCGCGACGTTGTGATTCTCGCCCTCATACACGAGGTACACGACCTGCTTGCCGAGTCGACGTCCGAAATTGTACAGCTCCTGGCTCTGGAACGGGTTGACGTTCCCGTCCGCATCGCCCTCCTCGAGCAGCAACGGAATGCGCAGCGAGTCCATCGCGAACACGGTCGAATTCCTGATGTAGGCCTCGCGATCCTGCCAGAGCGGAACTTCCATGCGCTCCTGGCTCGTCTCGAAGTGCTGGCTTTCGGCCAGCCCGGTGTTGCCCGATGTGTATCCATACATCGAAATCAGGTTGGTCAGCGGCGCACCGGCGATCGCGGCCGCGAATGTTCCCGGTGCGTGCACGGCGTAGAACGCACTCTGGTACCCGCCCCACGAGTGCCCCATTGCCCCGACCTTCCGCGCGTCGATGTCGGCAACGCTGCCAAGCGCCGTCCGCACCGCTGATGTCACGCAGTCGAGCCCCGACCAGCCCGGATCACGCTTCTGGAACACGACGTCGGGGCGAAGCACGAAATACCCCTCCTGGCTGAACACCTGCGTGTTGTACACGCTGCGGTCGCTGAGGCCCACGTACTGGTGGAACCCGTTGGACAGCCTCTCGTAGTAGTACACCACCATCGGATACTTCCTGCCGGGCTGGTAGTTGGCCGGGTAGGTCAGCATCATCTGCAGTTTTTCGCCCCGACGGTTGCGGTAGTCCAGCAGCACCTGCCGGCCCCAGGCGTAGTCGCCCTGGAACGCATTGGTGTGCGACACCTGAGTCGCGCTGGCGAGCGCGTCTGACGTTGCGACGAAATAGTCGGGCGAGTCACCGAAACTCTGTTCGAGGTACAGATGCGTGTCGGCATCGCGGGCCTTCCTCAGCTGCCCGATGGATTTGTCGCGCCAGACGAGCGGTTCGGTCCGACCGTTCGCGAGCCGCGCATAGCCGCTGCGCTTGCTGCGATCACCGAACATCGAGAGGACAACGGGCTTGCTGAGGTCTATCGTCCGCGTACCTCCGCCGAATGCCGCTCCGACGGCTTCGGCGTCAAGCGGCACATATCGGTAAACCGTCGTGTCCTCGCGGCCGCGAGTCAGGCGCTCGGTGCCCGAGCCGTCCACGTTGAGCCGCCACAAGTCGAATCGGTCGTACACGATCACCGCGCGCTCATCCGGGCTCCAGCCTGCAAGGCCGTACGCAGCGCGTTCCGGAGTTGGATGATCATCCTCGAGGTCCACGAAGCTCGTGCGAATCGCTGCCGTGAGGTTCGTGCGCCTGCCCGTCGCGGCGTCGTAGCTCCACCAATGACCCTGCTGGGCGTACATCACCGTGCCACCAGATGGTGCGACTGCCGTCGCCCCGATCGTGCGCGTCGCCACCCGTTCCCGCTTTCCCGTCGCGATGTCCACGCGATAGAGGTCGCGATATGACCTGCCGGACATGATCTCGCGCACATACGGCGTCTGGTCGGACGCGAGCGCAGTGTTGCGCTGCTCCGAGAACTGGATCGCCTCGTACGGATCGCTGGACAGCGTGACAACGTGCCCCGCCGAAAGTGCCCACGACACAGGAAGCGTCCGCCGCCGGTCCTGCGCGGCATTGACCTCCTGCTGATGAAACTGCCTGAGATCCTTCCAGTGCCACACCTGCACGCGCGCGGGCGCATTTCCCCCACGACCGCCGGGCGCCCGCCGTGGTTCGCGCGCTGCAATCCCGAACACCAGCGCGCTGCCGTCGGCATTCCACTGCAGCGCGCGGTACGACGTCACCCGCATCCCTGCCGGAAACGACGCGTCGGCCGAGAACTCGTACTCCGTGACTTCCGGTTGCGCCGCGCCCACGTTCTTCCACGCGAGCACGGTGACGCTGGTATCGGCAAACATCGTATCCACACGGCTGCGGAACACGGCAAGATCCGCGCTTCGCGCGCGCCACGCGAGGCCGGTGTAGTCGCGGTCCGTCGCGTCGAGCGAACGAAGGACGCCGGTCGCGCCGTCCAGCACCTGTATGCCATTCCCGGTCCGGCCGTCCACGTCCACGGTCATCGCGAGCAGCGCTCCCTCGTCACTCCATTCGAACTCGGCGACGTTGCCTAGCGTGACCTGGGTTCCACGCGTCAGGTCGCGAACCACCAGGTCCGCTCCGCTCGCGGTAGGCGCTGCTCCCGGCGTGCCCGCCGGTCGATAGCGCCGAAGCGCGACGTGGGCGCCGTTCTTCGACAGCGCGAACGACTGGATGTCCTCGAACTCGATCGTCGACCCGCCGCGAAGGTCGACGATGCCGATCTTGTTGCGCGCGGGCGCCGCCGCGCCGCCGCCGGCCGTGCCGCCACGGCCGCCGCGCCCTCCGGCGCCACGGCCCCCGGCCCCGCCCGTGTCGGGTGCGATCGTGTAGGCCAGCCAGCGGCTGTCCCTGCTGAAACGCGGCGCCGATGCGCGCACAACCGTTCGCTCCTCGCCCGAACCCACCGCGCGATACCGCAACTCGTTCATCCCACTGACCCGTCGCAGCTCATACGCGACCCACCTGCCGTCCGGTGACAGGTCGCCGGCCGCAGGCGTTTCCCACTTCGTGTACTCGGACACGGGAACTCGCGTCTTGCCAGACTGGGCGGCTGCCGGCACCTGCGCTGGATCTGTCGACTGCGCGCGCACCGACGCACCGATCGACATCACGCCGGCAGCAGCTGCCACGCACCATGCCGCGGAGATCACCCGGGTTGTTCGCATTGTCACCTCTTCCCGAACAGATGTTGAGGCCATCATCATACGTGCGGGAGTCATTCATTTCCACGATGCGAGCCCCGCGCGAACGCAGGTCAGGCCCGCACTCGTCCTTTGCGCCCATCGGAGTCGCCCCATGCTCGCCCGCTCACTGCCCCGCAGCGCACGACGTATTGCCGCCGCTGTCTCCCTGGTCGCATTCGCTGGCGTGCCCGCCGGCGCCCAGGCTCGCGTCGCCGTGCCGACACCGGAATCGGTGTTCGGCTTCAAGGTGGGCGCCGACAGCCAGCTGTTCGACTACGCCCAGTCCATCGGGTACTTCCGCCGCCTCGCCGCCGCATCGAATCGCATCAAGCTGATCGATGTCGGCAAGACGTCGTTCGGGCGGACCTGGACCGTCGCCATCATCTCGTCGCCGCAGAACCTGGCGCGTCTCGACCATTACAAGCAGCTCAACCAGCGGATCGCGCATCCCGAAGGGCTGACGGACTCGTCGGCCCGGGCGCTCGCACGCGAGGGGAAGGTGTTTGTGGACATCAGTGGCGGCCTGCACGCGTCCGAAATCGCCGGTTCGCAGCACACGCCGCAGCTCGCGTACGACCTCCTGTCGCGCGCGAACGAACCCGAAACCCGGGAGATCCTCGAGAACGTCATCTTCATCCTCTGGCCGACGATCAATCCGGACGGCCAGGACATTGTCGTCAACTACTGCCGCGACCAGTATGCCGGCCGCGCGACGGGCGGGATGGAGCTCTACCAGAAGTACATCGGGCACGACAACAACCGCGACAGCTACATGCTGAACGTCGTGGAATCCCGCGTGATCCAGAAGGTCTGGCGCGAGTGGGAGCCCGGCATCATCTACGTGCACCACCAGTCGTCGCCCGAGCCGACGCGCATGTGGATTCCGCCGTTCGCCGACCCCGTCGGCCAGCGCGCCCCGCCGATCCCGGCGCGGACGATCAACACGATCGGTACGTACATCGCGCAGGAACTCGACGCGAATGGCCAGCCGGGAGGCGTGCACATGCTCGCCACGTTCGACGCGTACTACCCGGGCTACATCGACTACATGCCCGTGTACCAGAACATCCCGGCCTGGTGGACGGAAACGCAGGGGGGAAACTGCGCCACACCCAAGCAGCCAGGTCGGCCAGAAAATTTCCCTGCCGAATATCGCGAGCTCCGCCCGATGGCCATGTACCTCAGCCCCTGGGAAGGCGGGCCGTGGAACCTGCGCAACGCCGTGGACTATATGGTCACCGCCTCGCGCGCCACGCTCAAGTTCGCCGCGAAGTTCCGCGAGGAACTGCTTTACAACCGGTATCAGTCGGGCCGCGACGTCATTCGCAAGTACCGTTCCCGCGCGCCATATGCATACATCGTTCCGCAACAACAGCACGACCCGATGGCACCCGTCGAATTGTTGCGCCGGTTTGCATTCCACGGCGTCCGCATCAGCCAGCTCGATCGCGACATGACGCACGAAGGGGTCACGTATCCGCGCGGCACGTGGGTCGTGCCGATGGACCAGGAGTTCGGCGAGCTCGTCCGAGAGGTGTTCGAAGTGCAGCAGTATCCGGATATGGGCGACGACCTGCCGTATGATGCCGCCGGCTGGACGCTCCCCTTCCAGATGGGCGTGAGCGTCACCGAGGCCAGGCAGCCGCTCTCCCCGGAGTTCCGCGCGGCGATGAGGCCCGTCCGCGGAACGCCCGAACCGTGGGGACGGTCGCCGGAGTATCCGCTGACCACCCATCCGGTGGCGGCCGGAATCGTCGCCAGCGTTCCCCCCGCCTCGGGCACCGGCGATCACATCCTCGTCAATCCGGCCGAGAACAACGGGTTCCGATTCGTTGCGCGGGCGCTCGCCGCAGGCGCGACGGTTCGCTATGTGCCGGCGCCGGCCGGCGACGGCGGACGGTGGGCGGTCAGCGGCATCGCCGCGTCAAGCGCCGACACCTGGGCACGGGAACTCTCCGTTCGCACGCAACGCGTGCCGACCTTGCCGAGTTCGCAAGTCGCGCCACGGCGCGTCGCCCTGTACAAGGCCGCGCCCGGAAACATGGACCAGGGGTGGACCGAGTGGCTGTTCGACACCCACGGCCTTTCCTATACGCTCATCGGCCCCACTGACCTGCAGGCAGGTAATCTCATCGCCAAATACGATGTGCTCGTCACCGGATCGCAGGCCTTCGGTGCGGGCGCTGGCGGTGGACGCGGCGGAGGTGGTGGCCGTGGCGGCCGCGGCGGTGCGCCGGACAGCACCGCGATTCTTGCCGGCGCCGCGCGCACCGCCGCCGTCGAGGCGTTTGTGAACGAGGGCGGTACACTCGTCGCCTGGAATCAGGGCGCCAATGCGGCCGTCGGTTCGCTCGGCCTGCCCGTGCGAAATGTCGTCGCCGGCGTTCCGCGCGCAGAGTACTTCACCGCGATCTCGATCATGCAGGTGGCGGTGGACGTCGCGCATCCCGTGATGGCTGGCATGCCGGCGACAAGTGACGTGGTGCAGAGTGGAAATGTGGTGCTGGCGCCGGCCGATGGATTCGAGGGTTCGGTCATCGCCAAGTATTCCGCAACGCCGCTGCGGTCGGGCTTCCTGAACGGCGCCAAGTACCTGCAGAATCAGGCCGCGGCGCTGGACGTCAAGCGTGGCAAGGGACACGTCGTGCTCTTCGGGTTCCAGCCGCAATGGCGCGGACAACCAACCGGCACGTTCCGGATGGTGTTCAACTCGCTGATGTTCGGCGGTGAGGTCAGCGCCGCCGCCAAGGGGACTCCGGGCTTCTTTACACCACCGGTCGTTCCGTAGGCCGTCGCGTGGAAGCGAAACGGCCGGCGGGATTCACTCCCGCCGGCCGTCGCATTCTCGATGGATCGCCTAATTCCCGCCCGGTGGTTTGCGAACTGCCGTACGACCCGAGCTGCTCGACCCGCTGCTTCCAGAACTTGCGGACCCGCTCGATGCGCCAATCGATCCGCCGCCGCTCGACGAACTTCCCGCACTCGACGTCGTCGTCGATGCTCCACCGGACGAGCCCGAAGACCCTGACGACCCGCTCGTGTAACCACGGCCCTTCACCACCCGGCCGTGCGTCGGACCGCTCACGCCGCCGTTGTTGTCCGGCGGCCGGTTGACCACGACGATCGGATACGAGCCCGGATAGTAGCCGTAGTACGGCGAGTAGTACGGCGAGTAATACGAGTATCCGAATGGCGAGTACCCGTAGCCATACCCGTAGCCGTAGCGTGAATAGCATCCGTACGACCACGGGTCGTACAGGAATGCCGTGCTGCACCATCCGCCATACAGGGACGAGTACGACCCGCCGTATCCCCGTCGAAGCGAGGCCGAACTCCGTCCGCTGGTCACGGCGCGCTCACGGAATGCGGCGTCGCCCGAGTTGGTATTGAAGGCAAACACCGCCGGATGCGCGAGCGCCACAAGCACATCGATCACGGACGATGGTACGCCCTGGTCCGCAAGCGAGATCAGTTGCTTGGCGTCCACGCTCACCTTCACATCCCGCGTCCGCTCGACGAGCCAGGTGGACGCAACGCCGCTATCCACAGCGGTCGCCACATCGGCGATGTCGCGCAAGGTCAGCGGCGCAGACGCCGCCAGAATCGCGTTGTTGGCCTCAGGGCCGCGCAACGCGAACGCCGGCTGCACGTCGGCCGGCAGGCCAGCCGTATCGACAACCATGTGATACCGCGCCACTGCCGTGCCGGCCGCGTCGCCGCTCGACATGCCGCGCACGTCGAGCCACTCGTAGTTCTGGGTGAACGACATGACCCCCATGCCACGGCGCGTGACGCCGCCCGTGCAGGTCACGGACTCGCTCGTGTACAGCCGTGTTCCGGACGTGGCCCACCGCGCCGTCTCGGTGCCCGTGCACCCATCCCGGGAAACCGGGTGCGGCACACCATCGGCCTCGATGCGCGCGCGGTTCACCACGCGCGAGCCGACCACCGAGACCAGCTCTACCGCGGACGTACCGGCCACCGGGACGACGCAGATCGTCGGGTTGTCAGCCACCGACGCTGTCGTCGGCGCCCAGCACCCGGTCCAGGCGCGCCACCGCGCGTCAACATCCTGCGCGCCAGCCACGCCGGCGGAAACCGTGAGTGCGATCGCGCCCGCAACGGCGCGTCGAACAAGCGAGGTCGTCATGCGTCGATCCTCCTAGAACCGGACCGTCAGGCCGGCGCTCACACCGATGCCCGACAGGTCAATGGGGTCGAACCCGGCGTAATCGTACTGCAGGTCGGCCTTGCCGGAGAGATACCTGGCCTGGGTCGTAAGCGCAAACCGCTGGTTCAGGCTCCAGTCGACGCCCACAGCCGCTTCGGCCGTCGTCGTCCACTCCGACGACCGGAACGAGTCGCGAAACACACTGTTGCCCTTCTCGAAATCGATGAAGTCGCCGTCCTGACTGAGGATGTACAGCGTGCGCCCCAGCCCGAGGCTCACCCACGGCGTGTACGACGAGGGCACCCAGGCAAACCTCCCGACCGATCGTCCCCCCGGCCGCAGGCTGTACTTCCCGCTCAGTGTGTAGGTCTGCCGCGAGAACTTCGTTTCCTGCTCGATCGGATTGCCGCTGTTGTCTTCCCACTCGCGGAACTCGGACTTCCGGTTCATCCCGCTCCCGTCGACGCTGAGGACGACGTCGAATCGGTCCGTCAGGCGGACGCTCACGTCGGCACCAACGGCGAAGGAGCCGAAGTCACCCTTGTTCAGCGTCAGCTCATTCGTGACGAACGAGAAGATGTCGCTTCCGGCGCGAGGCGCAGCATAGCCGCCACGAATTGAGAGGCTGCCGGTCGGGGCGCCGAACAGAAACCCCCGTCCAGATGCCTCCTGAGCCAGCGCCGATGATGCAGCGAGCACCGTGGCCGCCGCGACCGTCGCCGCGCGTGCATACACCCGAGTCCGCATGATGACCTCCGCGACTTGTACGCGCGTTCGTCGCTCGCCTTCGCCGCACGTCGGCAATTGGGTGGCGCCGTCGCCTTGTGTCCCTGCTGTGTACTACTCGGCGTCAGGCCACAATGTTCATCAACAATTCAGGATCGCAACCGAACACGCGCCGAAGATGTCATCGCACGAGCTTCTTGTACTTGATCCGGTGCGGCTGGTCGGCGTCGGGGCCCTTTCGTTTCTTCAAGTCTTCGATGTAGGCGCCGAAGTTCCCCTCGAACCAGACAACTTCGGAGTTGCCTTCGAACGCCAGGATGTGCGTCGCCACGCGGTCGAGGAACCATCGATCGTGCGAGATGATCGCCGCACAGCCGCTGAAGTCGAGCACCGCCTCTTCCAGCGCGCGGAGCGTGTCCACGTCGAGATCGTTCGTCGGCTCGTCGAGCATCAGCAGGTTGCCGCCCTGCATCAGGGTCTTGGCGAGGTGCAGCCGGTTTCGCTCACCGCCGGAAAGGTTGGCCACAAGCTTCTGCTGGTCCGCGCCCTTGAACCCGAATGACGAACAGTAGCCACGTGAGTTGATCTGCTTCTTGCCTACCTGGAGCATTTCCTGGCCGCCGGTCATCTCGTCCCACACGGTGCGCTTGCCCTCGAGCGTCCGGTTTTGGTCCTGATATGAAATGGACACGGTCTCGCCGAGCTTGAGGTTGCCCGCGTCGGGCTTCTCGGCGCCCATGATCATCCTGAACAAGGTGGTCTTTCCAGCTCCGTTGGGGCCGATGATGCCGACGATGCCGGCGCGCGGCAGCGAGAAGGAGACGTTCTCGAACAACAGCTTGTCGCCATAGGCTTTCCGGATCTTGGTCGCGACGACCACGTCATTGCCAAGTCGCGGGGCCGGCGGAATCACGATTTCGTTCTGGACGATCTTGTCCTGGCGCGCTTCGCTCGCCAGCTCCTCGTACTGCTGGAGGCGCGCCTTGTTCTTGGCCTGCCGCGCGCGCGGGGCGAGCCGCACCCACTCGAGTTCGCGTTCGAGCGTCTTCTGGCGCGCGCTGGCGGACTTCTCCTCCCGCGCGAGCCGTTCGCGTTTCTGGTCGAGCCATCCGGAGTAATTGCCCTCGTAGGGTACGCCGCGACCGCGGTCCAGTTCGAGGATCCACTTCGCCACGTTGTCGAGGAAGTAGCGGTCGTGCGTGATCGCCACCACCGTGCCCGGAAACCGTTCGAGGTGATGCTCAAGCCACGCCACCGACTCGGCGTCGAGGTGGTTGGTCGGCTCGTCGAGCAACAGGAGGTCCGGCTCCTCCAGCAGCACGCGACACAACGCCACGCGGCGCTTCTCGCCGCCGGAAAGGACCTTGACGTCCGCGTCGGGTGGCGGCAGCCGGAGTGCGTCCATCGCAACCTCGATCTTGTTGTCGAGGTTCCAGAGGTCGTGCAGGTCGATGAATTCCTGGAGCTTCCCCTGCTCTTCGAGCAGCGCATTCATCTTGTCGTCGTCCATCGGCTCCGCGAACTCCATGGCGATCGCGTTGAACCGGTCGAGCTTTGCGCGCTGGTCCTTGAGTGCCACCTCCACGTTGCCGCGCACGTCGAGTGACTCGTCGAGTTGCGGCTCCTGCGGGAGGTATCCGACCTTCGTGCCCTTGTGGGCCCAAGCCTCACCCTGAAACTCCTGATCCACGCCGGCCATGATCCGGAGCAGCGAGCTCTTGCCGGACCCGTTCGGGCCGAGCACGCCGATCTTGGCGCCGGGATAGAACGAGAGCCAGATGTCGTCGAGGATGATGCGGGACGGCGGAATCACCTTCCGGAGTCCCTTCATCACATAAATGAATTGCGGAGCCATACCGAGGGTCGGAGTGCGGGAACGAAATTTGGGGGAGCGTGGAGCGCGGACGGGGGCGGGGACGCCGCGCGGTGGGACTTCGCGTCGCGGCAGGTCGGAAATCTAGCCGCCGCAC
>CAYPNI010000021.1:12964-28139 GCA_964411925.1 uncultured Nitrospirales bacterium | reverse complement strand
CTCGGCGCGTGCTACGACGATCCATTCTCCCCGTACTGGGACGGCGGCACCTACGCCCTCCGGTACGCGAACAACCTCGCGGTGCCCGCAACGGTCAGCGGAGGCGTCGGGCCTGGCGCTTTCCGCACCGAAGTGATGCGCGGGACCCTCACCCTGCGCCGTGATCACTCCTATCAGCTGCAGGTGGATGTGCGCGACTGGGAGGCCGGACGCGCCTACGAGAGCTCAGTGGTGTTTGCCGGCCGGTACGAAAATGACGGCCGAGCCTTGTACCTCGACTATTTCACCCACGGCGACTCGTATCCGCGGACCATGGTTGCCAACTGGCGCGGCGGCCGGATCGAGGTAGTCGTGCCCGGCGTGGACGGCCGGTACGGGGTGCTCTGCCTCTTCCAGGACTGAGGCGGACGTTCGGCCATCCAATCCGCTTGCGCGAGGGCGTAAGTTGGGGGAATGGATTTCACGGACATCGCCGCCCGGCTGAGCGGCAGCCCGATGACGGCGCTGCCGCTCCTGTTTGCGGCCGGCGTGCTGACGAGCCTCAATCCGTGCATGTACCCGATGATCCCGATCACCTCGGCGATCGTCGGGGGTTCGGCCCTCGGCGGAAAGGTGTCGCGGATACGAACGGTTCTCCTGACCCTTACCTATGTCGTCGGCTTGGCAATGGTCTATGCCATCCTCGGCGTCGTGGCCGGCATGACCGGGACCATATTCGGATCGGTCAGCAGCAACCCGTGGATGTACTTCGCAATGGCGCAGGTGTTGCTCCTGGCGGCACTGGCCATGCTCGATGTCGTCCCCATTCGCGTGCCGGCATTCATCCTGCAGCGAGCGGCCACGGCCGGCGACAGCGGCCGGTTTACCGGAGCGCTGGTGATGGGCGCCATGTCGGGGCTCGTGGCCGCGCCGTGCGGGGCGCCCGTGATGGCTGCCGTGCTGACGTGGGTGACCACCACACAGTCGGCGGGTCTCGGGTTCGTGTACCTGTTTGCCTTTTCACTCGGCATGTGCGCGCTTCTTGTACTGGTGGGCCTGTCGACGGGCCTCGCGGCACGGCTCCCGAAGGCCGGGGTATGGATGGTGTGGGTGAAGCGCGGATTCGGCATCATGATGATCGGCGTGGCGCAGTATTACCTGATTCAGGCGGGGAAGCTCTGGCTATGAAGACCCAACGATTCGGTTCGAGTGCGCTCCTTCGGCTCGCAGCCAGTCCGGCTCGCGCGCTCGGCGTGCTGACCGTGGCTGCGGCGTGCGCCGCGTTTTCGGCGCCGGCGCACGCGCAAGACTCGGGAATTCCGGTGGGATCGAAAGCCCCGGCCGGCGCGGTCGCCGAGACGCTCGACGGAAAGCCTGCGGACCTGAGCGCCTGGATCGGAAAGGAGCCGGTGTTCATCGAGTTCTGGGCCACGTGGTGCCCGAATTGTCGCCAGCTCGAGCCGCAACTCCTGAAGCTGCAGTCCCAGTACGCCGGCAAGGTCCGTTTCGTCGGCGTTGCGGTCAGCGTCAACCAGTCACCCGCTCTTGTAAAGCGCTATGTAGAACAGCACGGTTTACAAGGTGAGCAACTTTACGATAGAAAGGGCTTTCTGACGGACGCCTACGAGGTGCCCGCCACGAGCTACGTCGTCGTGATCAACGCCAGGGGAATCGTGGTCTACACCGGGCTCGGAGGAAAGCAGGACCTGGCCGCGGCGCTCGCCAAGGCGTTCTAGCGCCGCTCCCGCGCAGGCCCGGCCGGGGCGGCGGCGGGTGCGGCGCCGAGGGGCGCCTCGAACAGGAGCCTTGGCGGCACGCCGTCGCGACTGTGGTACACCTTCAGCGTGCGCAGCAGCCACGGCTCGTCTTCACGCACGGCGAGCAGCGCCCCCAGCGTTTCCGGCGTCAGCGTGACGTGGTAGTTCAACGTGCAATGCGGCGTGAATGGCCAGCGCGCGGTTTCGTACCGGACACCGGACGACTTGAGCGACTCGTGCAGTGCCCGCAAGGTCCCGTGCGGGTCCAGCGGCAGCACCACGATCTCGCGACCGATGAATCGCATCGGCGGCTGGAAACGCAGTGTCATCACAGGGGTCGCGGCGGCAATCGGCAGGATCGCCGCCCGCAGGTCATCGGGACGCGAGTCGGGGAATATCGGCCCCGCGCCCGACGAACCGATGATCGTGACATGCGGCGGAAGTTCGCGAGCCAGCCTCGGGTCAAACCGCTCCTGGATCGCCCGAATGCGCCGGCCCAGTGCTCCTTCGAGCTCTGCGGTGACGAAGATGCCGTTCACCGTCGGCCCGGCTACGGACGGTCGGCGTGCCAGCGGACCACGGCGTGCCCGCCAAGCACGCCGATCGTCGATCCGAGCACGACATCGCTCACCCAGTGCCTGTTGTCGAACACCCGCGAGGCCGCCGTGAGCGACGCGGCAGCGTAGAGCGCGGGGCGGATCCAGCGCGGCCGCGTCGGCGAAAACCGCGCCCACTCGGCATCGAGCACCGACGCGAGTGCGAAGGCGGTCGTCGCGTGACCCGAAGGAAAGGAGTCGTATCCGTGGGAGTCCCGGATGCCGCGTGCGAGGGCGAAGTTCCGGGACTCACCCGGCCGGTGATCGGGACGCGCCCGGCCGGTAATGCCCTTGAGCGCCGACGTCACCACGCCGCTGACGGCGATGGCCTCCATCGAGCGGAGACCGATCCGGTCCAGCGCGCGATGATGCGTAAGCTTGCCGATGCCCCAGAGTCCGGCACTGAACGCGATGGCACCGGGCCCCCCGAACTCGCTGGCCACGTCCAGCGAACTCCTGATGAACCCGCCCTGTTGCATCGGCGAACGCAGCGCCTGATCGGTCATTCGGGCATCGACGCTCACCAGCGCGACACTGGCGCCGACTGCGGCGCTGAACCACGCGACGTCACGGCCCGTGACAAGCTGGCCACGCTGCCCCGAATCCGACTGCGCGGCGACCGGTCTCGCCCCAACCGGCATCAGCACTGCCGCAGCCACGATCGCCGCGATCCGAACCGACACGCGCCGGGCGCTCATCACGAATCGCGTTCCGAATTCGCGGTGCCGCCGCCAAGCATGACGCGATGATATGCAGGCGCCGACGTGCGCGAGTGCAGCCGGGCCAGTGCGATCGCCGTGCCGGCGCCCAGCGCCGTTCCAACCACGACGTCGGAGAGCCAGTGCTGGTTGGTGTACATCCGCGAGATCCCGACACACACGGCACTCGCGATCACGATGACCCCGAAGGCGGTTCCTCGGGCTCGGTGCAGCCGGACGGCCGCGATCGCAGCGGCAACGGCGAAGGCCATCGTTGCCGTCGTGTGGCCGGACGGCATGGAGAAGTACCGTGCGTCGCTCCAGCCGTGGTTGAAATCCCACTGCCACGGCTCGCCGGGCGCAAGGAACGGTCGAGACCTTCCGGCCAGCCCTTTGATGATGCCGCTCAGCGCACTCGCAATCGCGATTCCTTCGGCGCCGCGAAGCCCGATGATCGCCGCCGGACGGATGCCGGCAAGTCGTCCACCGAGCCAGAGCACGGCGGCAAAGACGATCACCCCGGTGCCGCCCCACCAATTCAGCGCGCGCGTGGCAGCAACCACGGCGGGACCGTCGTCGGCACGAGCTGATTGCAGCGAACGCTGCAAGGCTGCGTCAACACGCCACACGACACTTCGCGACTCGTCGGCGACTGCAGGCGCAGCCACCGGCATTTGCACCGGAGTCTGCGCGCCCGCCCCTGCCGAGCCGGCAACCATCGCCGCTGCACACATGGCGACACACGGCCAATGGTTCGACATTCTCATCGGGAATTGCCGGTCCAACCTGGCCCCCGAACCACCTGTCCGGGTTTCGCCCCCGTGTGCACACCGTCACGAAGCACCGCAACGCCGTTGACGAACACATGGTGCACGCCGACAGAGAGCTGGTGCGGCGCATCGAAGGTCGCCCGATCGGCAATCACCCGCTCGTCGAACACGATGATGTCCGCCTTCATTCCCTCCTTCAGCACGCCACGATCGTGCATGCCAAGGCGGGTCGCCACGGCCGAGGACGCCTTGCGGACGGCATCCTCCAGGGGAAGCACCCGTTCCTCGCGCACGTACTTGCCGAAAAGCCGCGGAAAATTGCCGTAGGCCCGCGGGTGCACGATGCCACGCGCCCGCGCGGGATCGAGCGATCCGGCATCCGTGCCGAACTTGATCCACGGCTGGCGAAGCTGCAGCCGCACATTGTCTTCGCTCATCAGGAACAGCAGCTCGCCGAGCTGGCCTCGCTCCGCGATGTTGAGGTCGATGATCACGTCGCCCCAGTCCTTCCCGAGCGCGCGCGCGATTTCATCAAGTCGCTTGCCTTCGTACTGCCGGAGCTCGGGACGCTGGAATCCCACGACCATGACATTGGCGGGACCGGCAACGACGCACAGGTTCTCGTAGCCGGCGTCGTCCGCCATCAGGTCCCGCTTTATCTGCGGCCGAAGCGCCGCGTCCCGCAGGTTGTCGAGAAGCTTGCCGTCGGCGGCATATTTGGGCGCGATGCAACTCGAGAAGTTGTTCCCGCCCGCGATGTACAGGTACATGTTGGCCTGTACGTCCAGCCCCGCCGCCCTCGCCGAGTCGATCTTGGCGATCGCGACGGGCATCTTCGGCCAGTTGCGCGGGCCGGACGCCTTCAGGTGATACACCTCCACGGGAACTCCACCGTCGCGCCCGATGCGGATTGCCTCGTCGAGCGCCTCGAGGAACTGGTCACCTTCGGAGCGCATGTGGGTGACGTACAGTCCGCCGTACGGCGCCATCGCGCGCGCCACCTCGATCAGCTCGTCGGTGGTCGCATAGTTGTTCGGCGGGTAGATCAGGGCGCTGGCCACGCCGAATGCGCCGTCTTCCATCGCGCGCCTCGTCGCCGCACGCATCGAGTCGAGCTCGGCGGCATTCGGCGTCCCCAGCGCGCGCCCCTTGCCGAACACCCGAACCGTTCCCGCCCCCAGGAACGACCCGATGTTCTGTGACGCCCCGCGCGAAATCATCGCGTTCAGCCAGTTGCCGAACCCGCGCGCGCCGGTGAACGGCGCCATCGCACGGCGCGCGGCAGAATCCGTGATCGCTGCGAACTCCCGGGCGCTGACCGGCGCTGGCGTACTCCCCTCGCCAAGAATCGCGGTGGTGATGCCCTGGGTGACCATGCTCAGTGCACGGCCATCGCCGCTCATGAAATTGTCGTACGACTGCGCCTGTATGTCGATGAAACCCGGGGAGACGATGTGGTTCGCGGCGTCGACCCGTGTCGCCGCCTGCACACGCCCGAGCGCGCCGGGAGGCGCTATTTTCGAGATGCGGTCGCCGCGAACGCCGATATCGCCGCGGAACCATCCAGCCCCGGTGCCATCGACGATCCGGCCGTTCGTGATGACCAGATCATAGACTTCACCGGACGGCGGGCGGATGCCGGTCGACGCGCCCGGGGTTCCGGCCGTCCGGCACGCGGCCACCACGCACACGAGAACCGCCAACGCCACCTTCCGCATTGGCCTGCTTTCCAACGGATTTTCCATGGCTGCCCCCAGTTTCACGTCGTGCACATGCAGAACGTAACGCTATCGGACGGAACGGTCATTCGCCCGTTGTCCACCCACGACGAGCGCGCCGAAGCCGTGCGCCTGGAGGAGGAAACGTGGGGCGCCGGATTCAGCGAGAAGGTGCCCGCCGCGATCCTCCTCGTTGCTGAACGCGTGGGTGGTGTCGCCGCAGCGGCGTTCGCACCGGACGGCCGCATGCTCGGGTTTGTCTTTGGCCTCACGGGCGTCATGGACGGGACGCTGGTCCACTGGTCCGACATCCTTGCCGTCCGGGCAGACGCGCAGGGACGCGGCTTGGGCCGCGCACTCAAGCAGTACCAGCGCGAGCGATGCCGTGTGATCGGCGTCGAGCGGATGTTCTGGACATTTGACCCATTCGTTGCCCGGAACGCCCACCTCAACCTCAACGTGCTGGGCGCCCGCGTGGCCGAGTTCGTGCCGGACATGTACGGCACGGCCACCAACAGTCCGGTCCACGGATCCCTCGGAACTGATCGGCTCGTCGCGGAATGGGATCTGCGTGGCCAGCCCACCCCGCTTCCGTCGGACGCCACGATCCTGACGGGCGTGCCTGTTGCCGGTGGGTCGCCGGAGCGCGCATCTGGCGAGTCATCTGGGCTCCCTGACGGTGGAGTGATCGCGATCGAGGTGCCGCGCGACTACTCCGCGCTGCTCGCCGGCGAGATCTCCCGCGCACGCGCGTGGCGAGCGTCCGCGCGTCGGGCGTTCCTCCACTATCTCGGTCGCGGGTACCGCGTCACGGCATTCGTTCCCGGTGGAGCCGCCACCGATGCCACCTACGTTCTTTCTTCATCGTAACCCCGGGCACCGATGCAACTGGATCAGATCGTCCTGCGTGAGATCCGCCTCGCGCTGAAGGAACCCTTTCGGATTTCTTCAGGCGAAATCCGCGAACGCCGGATTCTGCTGCTGGAGCTGGTAGCGTCCGACGGGGCCCGGGCGTGGAGCGAGTGTGTTGCCGGTGAAGCCCCGAATTACTCGCCGGAGACGATCGATACCGCGTGGACGATGATCGAGCAACACGTCGCGCCGCGCGCGCTCGCCGCTACGATCACCCATCCCGGAGAAGTGCATGCCCTGCTCGAACGGGACTTTCGCGGTCACCAGATGGCCAAGGCCGCGGTCGAGATGGGGATGTGGGGGCTGGCCGCGACCCAGGCCGGCGAGCCGCTCTCGCGCTTCATCGGCGGAACGCGTCAGGGCGTCGAAGTGGGAATCTCATTGGGAATCCAGCCGTCCGTCGATGCGCTTGTCACCAAGGCGATGGCGGCGCTCGCGGAAGGGTATCGAAAGATCAAGATCAAGATCGAGCCCGGGCGCGACGTCGAATGGGTGCGTGCCGTTCGCCGCGCCGGGGGGGCCGGTGCGCACGTCATGGCCGACGCCAACAATGCGTACACCCTCGACGACGCGGACCATCTTGCGGGGTTCGATGACCTGGGACTGCTGATGATCGAGCAGCCGCTCGCGTGGGACGACCTGGTGCGGCACGCCACGCTGCAGAAGCGACTGCAGACACCGGTTTGTCTCGACGAGTCCATCACGTCGCTCGAGCGTGCGCAGGATATGGTCGCGCTGGGCAGTGGGCGGATCATCAACATCAAACCCGGCCGCGTGGGCGGATTCACCAGCGCCATCGCGATACATGATTATTGTCAGGAGATGGCGGTTCCCGTGTGGTGTGGTGGCATGTTCGAGAGCGGCGTGGGGCGCGCGTACAACGTCGCCTTGGCATCACTTCCGAATTTTCTGCTCCCAGGCGACATCAGCCCGAGTGCGCGTTACTGGGCCGCTGACATCGTGTCGCCAGAATGGGTCATGCACGACGGCGTCGTGCGCGTACCGCTCGACCGTCCGGGCATCGGCGTCGACGTCGACGCGGATCGGATTGCCGCGCTCACCGTGCGCAGCGCGACCCTTCGCCGATGAAGCCGCTTCCGTTCAGCGGGGCCGACCGCGAGCTCATCCTGACCCTGCGGCGTGACTTGCACCGCCGGCCCGAACTGAGCTGGAAGGAACTGCTCACGCAGGCGCGCCTCGAGCAGGGTCTTCGTGATTGCGGGGTCACGGACGTACAACGCGTCGCGGGCACGGGACTCGTCGGCCGCATCAAGGGAACCGGAACGGGCGGCACCGTGGCGATTCGTGGCGACATGGACGCGCTGCCGATCACCGAGGAAACGGGGCTCCCCTACGCGTCGGAACACGTGGGCGTCATGCACGCGTGCGGGCACGACATGCACGCGTCGTGGGCGGTGGCTGCGGCGCTTCTCCTCGCCCGTGACCCTGCGGCAGGCGACGTGGTGATCGTCCTGCAGCCCGCCGAGGAGCTGGGCGAAGGCGCGCGCGCGATGATAGAATCGGGCGCCCTGGACGATGTGCGCGCCATTTTTGGCGGGCACGTCGACCGGCGATTCGCCGTCGGTGAGGCGGTCGTGCAGCCCGGCCCGCTCGCGGCCTCGACAGATACGTTCCGAATCTCGCTGCGCGGCCGTGGCGGACATGGCGCTCGTCCCCACTTGACCATCGATCCGATCGTCGGCGCAGGCGCCCTCGTCCTGGCGCTGCAGACGATCGTCTCCCGCCGGCTCGATCCGGCGTCCCCTGGAGTTGTGTCGATCGGCTCGATTCAGGGCGGACAGGCGGCCAACGTGATTCCCGACGTCGTGGAGCTCGCGGGAACGATTCGGGCCACGACCGTCCCCGCGCGGGCGCTTCTTTGTTCGGAAGTTCAGCGACTGGCCGCTTCGGTCGCCGCGGCACACGGGCTCGTCGCAACGGTGACCGTGACCGAGGGCACTCCACCGCTCGTAAACGGTACCGACGCAGCCGCTTGGGCCGCGATCGCGGCGCGGGAAGTGCTCGGCGATGGTGCGATTCGCCCCCTTGGAACCACCAACATGGGCGGCGAGGATTTCGCCGTGTACCTCGAACGCATGACCGGATGCTTCATGCGAATCGGAGCCTGCGAACCGGGCGGACTGCCGATGGACGTTCATACCTCGAGATTCGCGCCTGCCGAGGACGCGCTGTTCACCGCCGGGGCCCTGCTCGCTCAGGCCGCCCGCGTGGCATCGAGCGCACTTGGCGCCTGATCGCGTAGCGCAAACGGTACGCGTGGCCGTCGCCACCACTTGCATCGACCGTCGCACCCCGGAGATTTCACGCCATGCTGAAGATTGACCTGACCGGCAAGCGTGCCCTGGTCGCCGGCGTCGCCGACGACGGTGGGTTTGGCTTCGCCATCGCCAAGGAACTCGCCGAGGCCGGCGCGACGGTATGCGTCGCCACGTGGCCGCCGGCGCTCAACATTTTCCTGAACCTCCTGGAGCGCGGCAAGCTCGACGAATCGCGGCGCATGGCCGACGGGTCGCTGCTGGAGTTCGAGAAGATCTATCCCCTGGACGCCGCGTTCGACACGCTTGCCGACGCACCGGATGACCTGAAAGGCGGCAAGCGCTACAAGGATGTTGGCGATTTCTCGATCGCCGGTCTTGCCGCCCGCATGACGGCCGACTTCGGGGCGCCCTCGCTCGACATTCTCGTGCACTCCCTCGCCAACGGTCCGGACGTCAAGAAGCCGCTGCTCGAGACGAGCCGCCACGGCTACCTGACAGCGGTTGGCGTCAGTGCGTATTCGCTCGTTGCGCTCCTCCGACACCTCGGGCCTTCACTTCGTCCGTCCGCGTCGGTGCTTTCACTCACGTACATGGCGAGCGAACGTGTCGTCCCCGGCTACGGGGGCGGAATGTCGTCCGCGAAGGCCGCGCTCGAGTCCGACACACGAACCCTTGCGTTCGAAGCGGGACGCAAATGGGGCGTTCGGGTGAACACGATCAGCGCCGGGCCGTTCGCGTCGCGTGCTGCGAGCGCAATCGGGATCATCGAGCGCATGGTGCAGTATTGTGCGGCCAACACTCCCATTCCTGAAGCGTTGACGGCACGGGAAGTGGGGCTGGCGGCAGCGTTCCTCGCCTCGCCGCTCGCAAGCGGCATCACCGGCTCGACGGTTTATGTCGACAAGGGCTACAACGTCATGGGAATGGCCGTCGATGGAGTTGTCGTTTGATGCGCGCGTCGGCGATGCGTCGAGTGGGCAGCATCGGAATGATCGCCTGTGCTGGGTTCATCGCAGCGTGTGCCGGCGGTGAAAGCCCCGACACGTCCGATCCGAATCGTCCGGCCGTGGTGAAGGGACCTCCCGTCATCCTTCCCTCCGATACGGCCAAGCCGGACACGATGCCCGCATACCGCGAACGCATGCAGTCGCTGTCCGGCGAACTGGCTTCGCAGTACGCCCTCGTCGGCGCCGGAATGGGCTTCCGCGATCCGGCTCTGCTTCGCGCTGTGTACGCCCCGGATGCCGTGGTCGTGATGGGCGACTCGACCTTCAGTGGAATCGAGCGGATCGCCGCCGGGCTCATTGAGATGGGGCGTCGCTCGGGAATGTCCGAGCTCAACCGCTCGACCCGGTCGTTCAACGGCAAGGGTGATTCGATCTATGTGGACTCGGGCTTCTACATCATGCGGGCCGAGCGGCCGGGAGGCACGGCACGCGAGGAGCGTGGGTCATACGTCTCGACGTGGCGACATCTTGGCGGGCCCCAGCCGTGGGTGCTGCGCCGGGATGAGCTCCGTCCGTCATCGCCCGCTACGAGGCGCTGAGCGAAAGCACGTACATCGCCACCGCGTAGTCGCCGAACTCGCGACCACCCACGCGGCGAAATCCCATCGCCTCGTGGAACGCGATCGAACCGGGGTTCGGCGGCCTCACGTTCACTTCGAGCGTGACGCGAGGCCACCGATCGCGCGCGAACGTCGCCAGGTCCCGGTACAGCGCCCGACCGACTCCCGCGCGCCGCGCGTGCGCGCCGACGACGAGCCGGTCCACGTACAGGAACCGGTCGTAACGGTCCGTGAACCACTTGTAGTTATCGCTCCAGTAGGCCGTGCCGTGGGGCACCGCGAGCACGAACCCGGCAATCCGGCCGTCAAGCTCAGCGACGCGGTAGTACGCGGATTCCGAAATCAACCACGAGAACTGCTCGTCCGTCGGCGCATTCACGTGCGGCACGGCCGAATTGTTCAGCGCGACCACCCCTTCGCGGTCGGAGGGAATGGCGGCGCGAATGACGAGATCCGCGCGCACGTCGCGATGCACCCTCGGCTCTGCTCGTCGCTACATCGCCACCTTCGGCTTGGGTTTCGGCTCGATGAGCGGAAGGCCGTGCTTCTTGAGTAACTCGTTGAAGCGCTTGAGGTCGTCCGCGTAGAGCTTCGACATCAGGTTGGTCTGGACCGCAAGCTTCGCCGACAGCTCGTCGAACACCTGTACCGCCTGTGCCGTCGGCCGTCCCGGGGCGGAGGATACCACTCCCGTCAGCGCCGCCAGCTTGTTGTTCAGCTTGATCGGATAGTTGAGCGGATCCTGGCCGCTTTGGTTCCTGATCTGGTACACCTCGGACTCCACGCCCGTGAGGTTTGTGGCGAGCGTTGCGCCCTCGCCCCGCAGTTCCGCCACGGCCGCGGGCGGGGCGTCCTTCACGCGCGCGTCGATTTCCGATTTCACGTGTCGCATCGAGATCACCGCTTCGTTTGCCTCCGTCACGCGATCGCGAATGCGAATCAGGAACTGGAACTGCGCGAGCTGGTCGGCGGCAGTCGCCGGTGAGCGCGGATCGTTCACCAGCCGGAACGTCTGCGTAAGCGGCGCACCGCCGGCCACGACGAGCCGGACCGTGTAGGTGCCGGCAGGCGCGATCGGGCCGCGCGTGTCACCTGCCCACAGAATCATCCCGGGAAAGGTGACGGCGTCGGGATACCGCATGTTCCACGCAAACTGGTTGAGTCCGGCGCGATTGGAGGGACGTGTGGCCGTGGCGGCGCCGCCGCGCCCCCCCTGCCCACCTTGTCCGGTTGTCGCCTCGGTGGAGTCAGCGCGCGAGCTGTAGGACTTGATCACCTTGCCGGCAGCGTCGAGAAACTCGATTGAAACGTCTTGCCCGGCAGACGCCAGGCTGTAGTTGACAATGACGCCGGAAGGCGGGTTCTGGCCGACGCTTCCGCCGCCACGGCCGCCGAAGCCGCCACCCCAATCGATGCGGTGCGTGTCCCTCGGCTTGTAGAGGTGCGTCCCCGCCCGGGCGATCGACGGCGTGAGTTGACGCAGCGGGCTGAGATCGTCCAGCACCCAGAACGACCGGCCGTGCGTGCCCGCAATGAGATCACCGTCGCGGATGGCAAGGTCGTGCACCGGCACCGGCGGCATGTTCAGCTTGAGTCGCTGCCAGTCCGCTCCGTCATTGAACGACACCCACACGCCCCGTTCAGTGCCGGCATACAGCAGGCCGCGTCGTACCGGATCCTCGCGAATGGTGCGCGTGAACTCCTGATCGGCAATTCCATTGACGATCCGGGTCCACGTCGTCCCGTAATCGGTCGTCTTGAACAGGATCGGCGAGAAGTCGTCCTGCTGGTACCGATTCGCTGCGACGTAGGCGGTGCCCGCAGCGTATCGACTGGCCTCGATGATCGAGACACGCGAAAAATCGCCCATGTCTTTCGGCGTCACGTTCTTCCACGTGGCACCCGCATCACGGCTCAGCTGGACATACCCGTCGTCGGTGCCCGCCCAGAGCACGCCCGGCGTCACCGGAGACTCGGCGAACGCGAACACCACCCCGTACGTCTCGACGCCCGTTTGGTCCTTCGTGATCGGCCCGCCCGACGGGCCCAGTGTCTTCGGGTCATTTCGCGCGAGCGGCGGACTGATGATGCGGTAGCTGTTGCCGCCATTCCGCGTCATGAACACGTTGCTGCCCCCGACATACATCGTCGCCGGGTCGTGTGGCGAGAACACGATGGGAAACGTCCACTGGAACTTGTACTTGATGTCCTCCGAGGAAATCCCCATCGGATTGTCAGGCCACGGATTCACGTTCCATTCGAGCCCTGTCCGCATGTCCTTGCGCGTGAGCAGGCCGCCGTACGAGCCGGCGAACACGATGTCGGGGTTGGCGGGACTTGGGGCGATGTAGCCCGACTCGCCACCGCCGGCGTCCACCCAGTCATTGATCGTGATGCCGCCCTGCTTGCGACTGGGGCCGCACAGCGTGCTGTTGTCCTGCTGCGCGCCACAGATCTTGTACGGGAAATGGGTGGTCGTCGTCACGTGGTACATCTGCGCAGTCGCAAAATCCTGCTCCGTCCACGTTTGCCCACCGTCCGTCGACACGTTGGCTCCACCGTCGTTCCCTTCGATCATCCGGTTCGGGTCGTCAGGTGAAATCCAGAGATCGTGATTGTCGCCGTGAGGAACCTGGATGCTCTGTGGAAACGTCTTCCCGCCATCGCGCGAGCGATACCACGAAACGTTGAGCGCGTGGACGACATTGGTGTCCTTGGGGTCCGCGAAGATGCGCGTGTAGTACCAGGCGCGCTGCCGCAGCTTTCGCTCGTCGTTCAGCTTCGCCCACGTCGCGCCGCCGTCGTCCGAACGATACACGCCGCCTTCATCCGCCTCGATCAGGGCCCAGACGCGGGCCGAATTCGCCGGCGACACGGCCATGCCCACCTTGCCCCACAGCCCGCGGGGAAGCCCGGCATTGGCGGTGATCTCACGCCACGTCTCGCCACCGTCGGTGGACTTGAACATCCCGCCGCCGGGGCCTCCGGAGTTCATGGACCACGGCGTGCGGTACGCATGCCAGAACGCGGCGTACAGCACGTTGGGGTCATTCGGATCGACGACGAGCTCGGATGTGCCCGTCGCGGCATCGCGGTACAACACCTTGCGCCACGTCTGCCCGCCGTCCGTCGTCTTGAACACGCCGCGCTGCTCGTTCTGGCCAAAGACGTGCCCAAGCACGCCGAGCCACACGATGTTCGGATTCGTGGGATGGATGCGAATCCGGTTGACGTGGTTCTTCGTATCGAAGTACGTGATGCGACTCCACGTGCGCCCCGCGTCAGTCGACTTCCAGACGCCGTCGCCCGGTGCGGTGTTGCCACGGATGTGGGTCTCACCTCCCCCTACCCAGACGATGTCCGGATTCGATTCACTCACCTGGATGGCGCCAACCGTCCCGCCGAAGTACCGGTCACTCATCGGCGCCCACGTGCGTCCGCCGTCGGTGGTCTTGAACACGCCTCCGCCAGTCGTGCCCATCCAGTATTCGTTCGCCCGAGTTCGGCTTCCGGCCACAGCCACCGACCGGCCGCCGCGAAACGGACCGACCTCGCGCCACCGAAGTCCCGCAAACGACAGACTGTCGTACGTCTGTGCCCCGACAACCGCGACTGGTATGAGCGACGCCAGCAACAGGATCGGCAGCGTGAAACGGCGATGGATCGGCGGCAACATGGCGATTTCCTCCAGCAGTCTGCGCGTGATTCGGGATAACCGAAACGTCCCAAGGAGACACCCTCGGTGCAAGGGTTGTGCGCGGCGCCTGTGCGCATCCGCCCTACATTTGAGCATGCACTGCCACGCCGGGTCCCGCCCGATTACCACGGGGAGCCCGTGAGCCGGGGTCGTTGGATTCTTGTGTGGCTGTCGTTCATCGCCACCACCGGCATCACGATCTACTTCCTCCGGGTCGGATTCTCGGAGCCCGGTCCCCATCCGATGCTCCCGCTCTGGGCGCACGGGGCAGCCTTGCTCGCCGTCGCCCTCGAGATCGGGACTCGGGCGGTGAAGATCCACTGGAGCGCAGCAGCGCTCCGGATTCCCCTTCGGTTCGGTACGTCGCTTCGCGTGTGCCTCGGTGGCGATTTCGCCGCGTCCATCACTCCGGCACGCTCCGGTGCGGAACCGGCTCGCTTTCTGGTGCTCGCCGAGGACGGCATCGCCCCGGCGCCGTCGCTGCTGATTCTCTTCGCCGAGTTGCTGCTTGAAACGTGGTCGCTGATGGCGCTTTGCGTCGCGTTCCTGTTCGTGTTCCAGGGAGAGGGCGCCGTACTGGGCGTGATGACGACCCTGATCGCCGGCTATGCGGTGCTCGTCGTCGCGGCGGGAGCGGCGGCCTATGCGCTTGCACACCGTCATGCCCGCGGGCCGTCGCCGTCGTGGGCGGCGGCCATCGGCCTGCACGCCGGTCGGTGGCGCGCTGTTCAGCGCGCGCTGCGATCCCTGCGCACCAACCTCACCGGCTTGCGAAATGCCCGGATCGGGCCGCTCGTCGCCGCGTTCTTCGCGTCGCTGATGCACGTCGCCCTGCGCCTCACCGTGCTCCCGATCATTGCGCTGGCGCTCGATCCCTCGCTCTCGCTCTCTGCGCTCGTGCTCTGGCCACTTGTGTTCATGTACGGCGGCGCCGTGGCGCCAGCCCCGGGAGGCGGCGGAGCGGTCGAGTTCGGGTTCCGCTTCGCCTTCGAAGGCATGATGTCGCCAGCGGTGCTCGCGGGCGCGCTGCTCTGGTGGCGATTCTACACGTTCTACCTGTACATACTGCTCGGTGGCGTTTCAGTGGGGGGAACGGTCCTCAAGGCGCTCCGCGGGCAACGCCACGGCCGGCTGCACACGCGTGCCGCGCGCCAAGGCTCGTCGGCCGCCGGATCACGATAGACAGTGGGTCGGCAGCCGGG